>NZ_JBEYIX010000085.1:0-13375 GCF_040636055.1 Micromonospora sp. NPDC006766
GGTCTCGGTGATCCTCTACCGGCATGGCGACGACGTCACCGTGATGCTGGAGCGCTGCCCGCACCAGAGCGGCCCGCTCGGGCAGGGCCCCGTCGAGCAGCACGGCGTCCCCGCTGACCCGTACCCGGACGCGGACCAGAACCGAAGTCCTCACGCTGGCCGTCGGCATCAACGCCGACGGCCAGCGGCGTTTCTGGGAGCTGTGCGGGCAGGCCCTCGGCGCAACACCGCGGGAACCAAGCCGGCCACGGCCGCGACTACCGGTACATGAGGGCGGGCGCCGCCTGAGCTGCGGCTGGTGAGATCAATCACTTTTGCCACGGAACTTTCTCTTTGCGGTGCTCGACCAACCCTTCGACAAACTGATCATCGAAGGGATCACCCATGCCCCGCACCACCGTCACCGGCGCGCCTCGTCGCCCGGCCATCCTGCTCACCGCGGCCGCGGCGCTCTTCGCCGTCGGCGTCGCCGGCTGCGGCTCGTCGGACCAGCCGTCGGCGCCGTCGAGCCCGTCGGCGTCGGCGAGCGCGGCGACGGAGGTGCTCGGCGTCCGGGACCCGTGGGTCAAGGCCGCCGACCACGGCATGAGCGCGGCGTTCGCCACCCTCGTGAACGACGGCGACACCGATGTGACGCTCACCGCGGCGGCGACGGACGTGTCGCCGATGGAGCTGCACACCATGTCCATGAAGGACGGGAAGATGGTGATGGAGCCCAAGGAGGGCGGCATCGTGATCAAGGCGAAGGGCACCCACGTGCTGGAGCCCGGCGGCGACCACCTGATGATGATGGACCTGAAGCAGCCGGTGAAGGCCGGCGACGAACTGACCTTCACGCTCACCTTCGCCGACGGCCGCACGCAGACGTTCACCGCCGTGGCCAAGCCGTTCACCGGTGCCCAGGAGGACTACCAGCCCGGCCACGGCCACGACCAGCCAACGCCGCACGAGAGCCCGAGCCACGCGGCATGACCAGCCGTCCCACCCCTCGCCCGGTGAGCAGGCGCGGCCTGCTCACCGGCGGCGCCCTCACCGCCGGCGCGCTCGCGGGCGCCGCCGCCGTCACCGCCCTCCGGACCGGCGAACCCACCGCCCGGCCCGGCGAGACGGTCCCGGTCGCGGCGGTCGGCAGCGCCGTCGAACCGTTCCACGGCCAGCGGCAGGCCGGCGTCGCCACCGCCCCGCAGGCGCACGCGGCGTTCGTCGCGTTCAACCTCAGGCCCGGCACCGACCGGGCCGCGCTGGGGCGGATGCTGCGCCTGCTGTCCGACGACGCCGCCCGCCTCACCCAGGGCCGCCCGGCGCTGGCCGACACCGAACCCGAACTCGGGCTGCTGCCCGCCCGGCTGACCGTCACCTTCGGCTTCGGCCCCGGCCTCTACGCCGCCGCCGGCCTCCACGACCGGCGGCCACCATCGGTAGCCGACCTGCCGGCGTTCCGGATCGACCGGCTCCAGCCCCGCTGGTCCGGCGGGGATCTGCTGCTGCAGATCTGCGCCGACGACCCGATCACCGTCGCCCACGCCCAGCGGGTGCTGATCAAGGACAGCCGCCCGTTCGTCACGGTGCGGTGGGTGCAACAGGGCTTCCGCCGCGCTGCGGGCGCCGAACCCGGCCGTACCCAACGGAACCTGTTCGGCCAGCTGGACGGCACCGCCAACCCCAGGCCCGGTGGGCCCCTGGAGACCGCCGTGTGGGTGCCCGAGGGGCCGCCCTGGCTGCGCGACGGCACCACCCTGGTCGTCCGCCGCATCAGCATGAACCTGGAAACCTGGGATCTTCTCGGCCGCACCGAACGCGAACTCGCCGTCGGCCGCCGCCTCGACACCGGCGCCCCACTCACCGGCGACGCCGAACACGACCAACCCGACTTCGCCGCCACCGGCCCCGACGGGCTCACCGTCATCCCCGACTTTTCGCACCTCACCCGCGCGCACGTCACCGACGACCGGCAGAAGATCCTGCGTCGCCCCTACAGCTACGACGGCACACCGACCGCCGAGGGCCACGCCGACAGCGGGCTGGTCTTCGCGTCGTACCAGGCCGACATCACCCACCAGTTCCTGCCCATTCAGCAACGGCTGGCCGAGCAGGATCTGCTCAACGAGTGGACCACCCCGATCGGCTCGGCCGTCTTCGCCATCCCGCCCGGCTGCCCTGAGGGCGGCTGGATCGGCCAGCAACTGCTCGGCTGAGCGTCACCCAACCGGAAAAGAACCCACCATGCCCACACGCCTGTGCCGCCTGAGCGCGGCCGCGATCGTCGCCACCCTGCTGGCCGCCCTGGCCGTGCTGCTGGCCCCGGCCTCCCCCGCCGCCGCGCACAACGCGCTGCGGGCCGCGACACCGGCCCAGGACTCCCGGCTGACCGCCCCGCCAACGCAGATCACCCTGGAATTCCTGCAGAACCTGAGCCCCAGCTTCACCACCATCGTGCTCACCGACGCCGGTCAGCGGAAGATCCCCACCGGTGAACCCGTCGTCGCCGGGGCCACCGGCACGGTGACGATCAGCCAGCCGTTGGCCAATGGCACCTACACCGTCGCCTATCGGGTCGTCTCCGCCGACGGGCACCCCGTGCAGGGCTCGTACTCCTTCACCGTCGCCGACCCGACCGCCAGCAGCGCCCCGGACGAGACAGCCACCGACGCCGCCTCCCCCGCATCCGCCAGCCCGGCCGCCTCGTCCCACCGCTCGGGCGGTCCGAGCCCGATGCTGCTCGCGGCCGGCGGAATCGCTGTCGTCGCCGCCATCGCCGGTGCCATGGTGGCGCGTCGGCGCCGCAACGCCCCCTGACCGGAGGCCACCGGCGCCGACCAGCGGCCGGTGGCCCGCGACGGCCCTGGACCCGGTGGATCGGCCGAAACGGCGACGCTCAGCGGCGCCGGGCGAACAGCACGCCGGCGCCGACCAGGGCGACGGCGGCGATGCCGCCCACGACCCACCACAGCGAGCCGCCGTCCGGCTCGGTGCCGCCGTCCGACTCGCTGCCGGTGACCGCGACCGGTTCCGCCGGTGGCGCCGACTGGGCGGCCCGCGCCTCGACCGTGGCCGCCGCGCGGACGGTCGGATCCGGCCCGGTGACGGTGACCTGCCAGCGTCCCGGCGTGAGCACCGGGCCACTGCTGTAGAAGCCGTGCCCCTCGCCGGCCGGGCTGAGCTGCACCGGCCCGGCCGATTGCCCGTCCTCGGCGGTCGCGGTGAGCACGAGCCGCAGCGCCACGTCCTCCACCGGGTGCCCGTCGAGGTACGTCGCCCGCACGGTCACCCCGGTCGCGCCGTCGCCGGCGACCTCAAGTTTGAGCCCGTCGTGGGCGGCCGCGGGCAGCGCCGGCAGCAGCAACAGCGGCAGCGCCGCCAGGAGGGCCAGCAGGGCCCGCAGTGCTCGCATCCTAATTTGCTCCTTCGTGGGCATCGTCGGCGGTGAGCGCGCCCTGCCCGGGTGCCGCGGGCAGGAAGACGTGGGTGTGGCCGTGACCGGCGTCGATGTTGAGCACGTCGAGCTGGGTGGCGGCGGTCGACCAGGTCGCCACCGCGGTGTCGCGCTGCCGGGCGGCGATCGCCAGCAGCTCCGGGCGGCGGGCGTCGGGCACGGTGAGCGCCGCGGCGTACGTCGCGACCGCCAGGTCGAGCTGGCGTACCGCGGCGGAGAGCCCGGAGCGGGCGATGTTCAACCCGGTGCCGCCCGACGGTGGAGCGGCGAACGCCTCGACCGCCTTGCCGGTCGTGGTCTGCCAGCCGCGCGCCGCCGCCGCGTCGACGGCCGGCCCGGACGTTGCGCCGTCCGGGGTGGCGCCCGCGCCCGGCGTGACGGCCGTTCCCGGGGTGGCCGCCGGGTCCGGGGTCCGGCCGGGCGGCAGGGCGGCGGCCAGCCCGTCGAGCACCGGCAGCAGCGCCTCCCGGGTACGACGGGCCTGGTCGGTCAGCTCGACGATCTGACGCGCATCGCGCTGGGCCTCCTCGGCCCGCAACTCGGCGACCCGGTCGGCGGTCGGGGAAGAGTCGCGGGTGACGGCGGCCGCGATGAGGCCGGCCGCGAGCGCGCCGGCCAGGAACGCCAGCACGACCGGGACGACACGGGAGCGGGTCGGTGGGCTACCGGTCGAGCCCCGGCGCAGCTTGGTCCGATTGCTCACGAACTTCCCCTCGTGTTGGTGCGGATGACGGGTGCGGGGCGGCCGCCGTGGCGGCCGCCCCGCGATGGTGTTACAGGCTGCCGCCCTCGGCGACGCGGGTCGCGTCCCCGTCGAGGCGGCCGGTGCCGTACAGCGACTGGCCGGAGCTGGTCGTGACTCCGGTGCCGCCGGTCGAGCCGCCGAGGCGCACGATCGCCGCCTCGGCCTCCCGGACCAGCACGTCACGCGCATCGGCATCGGTGACCAGTTCGGCGTCGCCGGCGAGCACAGCGAACGCGGTCATCTGCTGGATGGCCCGCTTGTTGTTGCCCTCCGACTCGGACGCCAGCGCGTTGGTGAGCTTGTTGGTCAGCTTCCGGTGCGCCACGGTCGTCAGCTTGCCGCCCGACCGGAATTGGTCGATCAGCTTCTGCATCTCCGAACCGCTGTTCCAGACTCCGCCGAGCCGCACGATCATCGCGTCGGTGTCCCGGACCAGCACGTCACGGACACCCCCGTCGGTGACCAGCTTGGCGTCCTTGGCGAGGTCACGGAACGCCATCAACTGCTCGATCGCCCGCTTGTCGTTGTCGGTCGCCTCGGAGAGCCGGATGTTGCCGAGCTTGCTCGTGAGCTTCTTGTGCGCCGAGTCCGACAGCAGCCCCGACGCCTTGAACCGGTCCAGCAGCTTCTGCATGTCCCGGAACGAGGTGGTGACGAAGAACCGCACGGTGGTGGTCGACTGGTTGTCGGCCTTGTCCGTGGCGGTCACGGTCAGCTCGTGCAGGCCGAGCGCCAGCTCGAACATGGGCTGGAGCGTGTTGCTCTGGTAGGCCCGGCCGTCGAGGGTGCCGACGACCGACTTGATGCCCGAGGTGGCGTCGACCGCCTCGTACCGGATTCGCACGTCCTGGCTGTCGCCGTAGAGCTGGCCGTCGGCCAGGCCGGACACCAGCACCGTCGGCCGGGTCGCGTCGATCTTCAGGATCGCCGACTTGAGCGTCTCGGTGTTGCCGGCGGCGTCGGTGGCGCGGTAGAGCAGCTCGTGCTGCCCGTCGCCGCTGACGTTGACCGGCGCGGTGTACGGCGTCCAGGAACCGCCGTCGAGCGCCCACTCCAGCTTGGCGACCCCGGAGCCGGCGTCCGTCGCCGACAGGGTCACCGGGACGACGCCCTTGTGCCAGCCCTCGTCGTTCGCCGGGGCGAACGCCGCGGTGGTCACCGGGGCGGTGGCGTCGATCTTGAAGTCGGTGCTCTTCGTCGCCTCGACGTTGCCCGCCTTGTCGGTCGAGCGGTACCGCACGGTGTGGGTGCCGTCACCGGAGACCACGATCGGCTCGGTGTAGGCCGTCCACGCGGTGTCGCCGTCGAGCTGGTACTCGGTCTTGGCCACGCCGCTGCCACCGGCGTTGTCGGTCGCGCTCAGCGTGACCGTCACCGGCCCGGTGTGCCAGCCGGCCGCGGCCGGCCCCTCGACCTTGGCGCTCGTCACCGGCGGGGTCCGGTCGCTGGCGGCGACGCTGAGCCGGAAGTAGTCGAACGACGCGGTCTTACGGGCGGTCTGGTTGGCGCCGAGGGTAAACAGACCCACCTTCGGCGTGGCCCCGACCGCGGCGTTGGTCAGCGACGGGAACGACGTCCAGTCGGTGCCGTTCGCCGAGTACGACGCCGTGTACTCGTTGCCCTTGCGCTCCAGCCGCAGGTGCCAGACCGCGCTGGTCAGGTTCTGCACCTGGGGTTGCGGGTTCTGCACCACGCCGCCGATCTCGCTGCGGAACTCGATCCGCCGCGTCACCGGCTGCCCGACCTGGTTGTCCGCGATGAAGTCGAACTTCAGGTAGTTGTCGTCATCGGCGTACACGAGCAGCCCGGCCTGCTGGTACTGCTCGTCCAGCAGACTGCCGTCGACCTTCGTCTCCAGGGTCCAGTCGCCTGCTGGCGCGGTCTGGAGGATGAAGTTGGTCGGCCCGGTGTTGTCGGTGCCGTAGATGTCACCGTTGGGCACGTCGATCCGCAGCGCGCCGCCGCTGACCCGGTACGCGGTCGGATCCTCGCGGACGATCGCGTTCCACCGGCACTTGTCCAGGCTGACCCCGTTGAACTCGTCCGACGGGTCCGCCGGCTCGGCCGGGGTGTCCGGCGAGATCTGGAACCAGTCGAAGGCGGCGTTCACCACCGGGGCGTCCGTGCCGCCCTGGAGCGCGAACAGGCCGATCTTGGGGTTGTTGATGCCGGCCAGGGCGGCGGCCCGACCGGCCGGGGTGAACGTCTGGCCGTCGGCCGAGAACTCCGCGGTCAGGTTGGTGCCGTCGCTGGTCAAGCGCAGGTAGATCGTCTCGCCGGCCGGAGCGGCCGTGCTGTCCGCGCTCTCGTTACGCGGGTTGCCCGCATCCTCCCGGATGAACTCGACCCGGCGGCTGCTCGAGTAGAGCAGGTCCAGCTTGGCGTAGTTGTCGTCGTCGCCGTAGAGGATCAGACCGGCCTGCTGGTAGTTCTGCGCGACCGACAACGTCACCTTCGTCGTCGCCTGCCAGGCCCCGTTCGGCGCGGGCTGCAGCACGATGTTGGTGGCGTCGTTGCGGGCGCCGTACAGGTCACCCACACCGGTGGGCAGGATCAGGGATCCGTCGCGCACCGCGTAGGTCTGGTTCTCCCGGATAATCGTCGGCCACCGGTTCCGGTCCAGCGAGGTGCCGTCGAAGTTGTCCGAGTGCACCCCGAAACAGGCCGTGTTCGGTGCGTCGACCTTGACCGTGACGCTGGTGAACGACTTGGCGCCGCGCGCGTCGGTGACGGTCAGGGTGGCCGTGAACAGCCCCGGCGTGGTGTAGGTGTGGCTGGCGTTGGCGGTCGTGGCCTTGCCCCCGTCACCGAAGTCCCACGCGTAGGTCAGCGGGTAGTCGCCCTCCGGGTCGGTTGCCGTGCTGGTGAAGTCGACCTTCAACGGCGCGGTGCCCGTGGTCGGAGTGGCGGACACGCTCACCACCGGTGGCGCGTTCTCGGTGATGCCCCGGCCCAGGAAGTCCACCCAGTTGACGTTGAACAGGGAGTCCTTGTGGGTGGTGCCGGCCGGCCGGCGGGCCACGAAGAACAGCGGCCCGGTGGCGGTGCTGGCCGCGGTGAGCGTGGCCGCCGCATCGGTCCAGGTCTGCCAGCCGCCGGTCACCGGCACGGTGGCGGTGGCCACCAGCGGGCCGTCGTACGCGCCGGTGCGCACCTCGATCAGGCCGCCCGTCGCGTTGGAGGCCACCCGGAAACGCAGCGAGTCGACGCCGGTGAGGTTGGTGGGCGTGAAGGACCACCAGTCGCCGTCCTCGATCCAGCCGATGTTCTGGTAGCCCCCGGCGGGGTCACCGGTCTCCTCCCGCTGCACGCCCGGGTCACCGTTGCTGTCGCTGCCGGGCACCCGGCCGGTGGCGCTGAAGTATTCGGCCTGCTTGCGCTTGGGCTGCAGTTGCACCAGCGACCGGCCGGTGAGCGGGCCCGCCCCGCCGACGCCGCCCTTGTCGGTGTACGAGGCCTCCAGGACCGCGAACACGTTGGCCTCGGGGCCGTGGCCGGAGCTGAGCGAGGTCTGCACCACGCCCGAACAGCCGGTGTACGACTCCAGCGGGTGGGCGTGCTCATCGTGGCCCAGGTAGGACTGCAGGACCACCTTGGCGCAGTCGATCTCGCCGTCCTCGGGGTCGGTCACCGTGACCGTGTACTTGATCTGGTCGCCCCAGTCGTAGAAGCCGCCGTCCGGCGGAAACTCGATCTTGACCGTGGGGGCGGTGTTGCCCGCCGTGATCGGCACGTTCGCGACCGCGGTGCGGTCCTTCGGGTTGGTCACGGTCAGCTGCGCGGTGTAGTTGCCCGCCTTGGTGTAGACGTGCGTCGGGTTCGGCTCGGTCGAGGTGGCGCCGTCGCCGAACGTCCAGGCGTAGCTGAGCGCGCCCCCGTCCGGGTCGCGCGAGCCCTGGCTGGAGAACTGCACGGTCAGCGGCAACTGGCCCGAGGTGGGCTCGCCCTTCGCCACCGCGATCGGGGCCCGGTCACCGGCGATGTAGTCGATCCGGTAGACGCCGGAATCGTTGTTGTTGCCGCCGAAACCCGTGCCCCACTCGATCATGTACATCGCGCCGTCCGGCCCGAACTCCAGGTCCATCGGGCGGATGAACTTCATCCCACCCAGCAGCCGCTTGATGTCCACCAGGGACCGGCCGTCGGGCGCGACCTGGAAGCTGTACAACTTGTTCTGGTTCCACTCGCCGAACAGTGCCTTGCCGTCGAAGTAGGCGGGCCACTTGCGGTCCGAGGCCAGGTTCGGGTCGTACCGGTAGACCGGGCCGGCCATCGGCGCGCCGCCGCCGCCGATCTCCGGGAAGAGCGGGTTGGCGGCGTAGCCGTACCAGACCGTGGCCGGGATGGCCGGCGGCAGGTTCGTCAGACCGGTGTTGTTCGGCGAGGTGTTCACCGGCGCCGAGCAGTCGAACTTCGCGCCGCTGGGGCCCGACGGGAAGGTGTAGCGGTTGTACGCGGAGTTGTTGCCGGTGCAGTACGGCCAGCCGTAGTTGCCGGGCTGCCCGACGATGTTCCACTCCACCAGGCCCTCGGGGCCCCGGTTCGGGTTGGCCGCCCCCGCGTCCGGGCCGTAGTCAGCCACATAGAGGGTGTCGGTCTTGAGGTCCATGCCGATCCGGAAGGGGTTGCGGAAGCCCATCCCGTAGATCTCCGGGCGGGTCTTCGCGGTGCCGGCCGGGAAGAGGTTGCCCGCCGGAACGGTGTAGGTGCCGTCCGCCTCCGGGTGGATGCGGATCACCTTGCCCCGCAGGTCGTTGGTGTTGCCCGCGGAGCGCTGCGCGTCATAGTCCTGACGGCCCGGCCGCTCGTCGATCGGGGTGTAGTTGTCCGACTCGAACGGGTTGGTGTTGTCGCCGGTGGCCAGGTAGAGGTTGCCGGCGCTGTCGAACACGATGCTGCCGCCCGCGTGGCAGCAGGTGTTGCGCTGGGTGTCGACCTGCAGCAGCACCTTCTCGCTCGCCAGGTTGATCGAGTCACCCTCCACGGTGAAGCGGGACAGCAGGTTGCGCGGCCCGCCGCCATTGGGTGAGTAATACAGGTAGATCCACTTGTTGGTCGCGAACTTCGGGTCCAACCGCAGGCCGAGCAGCCCGTCCTCGTTACCCGTGAAAACGTTGAGCCGGATCGCCGTGACCGTGGTGTGGGTGTCCGGCTTGATGATCTGGACCCGGCCGTCGCGCTCGGCGTAGAACACCCGCCCGTCCGCGGCGATGTCCAACTCCATCGGGTTGTTCGTGTTGCCGTCCAGGGTGACCTTTTCGAACGAGCCGTTCAACGAGGCGCTGCAGTCGCCCTTCACCGCGCCCGCCACGGTCTGGATGCCGCCGAGCAGGTGAGCCAGGAACTGCGGCTCGGTGTAGGACTCCTGGGTGTGGCCACCGGCGGTGTACCAGGCGCGTCCGCCGTCGTAGTCGTGGCACCAGGCGAACGGGTGGTCGGCGCCCATCGCGCCTGCGCCCGGCGAGTAGCTGCGCTCGTCGAGGCTGGCCAGCACGTGCACCTTGCCACGCGGGTTGGTCCGGAAGTTGTACCACTCGTCGTAGCGGGACCACCGCGACGGCAGCGACGTGGTCGACGGGTGCGCTGGGTCCTCCACCTTGATGGTGGCCGTCTGGTTGGCCGGGTGCGACGTGAAGTACGCGCCGACCAGGTTGCCGTACCAGGACCAGTCGTACTCGGTGTCGGAGGCGGCGTGGACGCCGGCGTAGCCGCCGCCGGCCTGGATGTAGCGCTCGAAGGCCGCCTGCTGCGCCTCGTTGAGGACGTCACCAGTGGTGGACAGCCAGATGACGGCCTTGTACCGGGCGAGGTTGGCGTCGTTGAACGCGGCGCCGTCCTCCGTCCGGTCGACGGCGAAGCCGTGCTGGGTGCCGAGCTTCTCGATGGCGGCGATGCCGGCGGGGATGGAGTCGTGCCGGAACCCGGCGGTCTTGGAGAAGACCAGCACCGAGTAGGTCGGCTCCGCGGTCGCCTTAGCGGTCGCCGCCTGGGCTGCGGTCGGGCCGCCCACCAGCGCGGTCGCCGTCGCGGTGAGGCCGACGGTGATACTCAGCAGGGCATGGGAGAGGGCGTCGCGTAGCCCGCGACGTCGGCGATGTGACATGAGGGAATTCCTCCGTCGATCAGGGACAGGGGGGTCCCCAGCCCGGCTCGCCGAAGACCGGTCAGGGCTGTTCAACACCGCCGGCCCGCCGAGGCCGTGGCATTTTTGTCAGCTGACTGAACAAATTAACGCTCGGAGATGGCCGCGAGGGCAAGACAGTTGCGAGACGAATCCAGGTCACGTTTGGATAACAGGCCGTGCGCGCCGACGCCGGCAGGGCTCCGGCTACGGTGACGGCATGGGAAAGCCGACCCGTTGGGAGACCGATACCGAGCCCGGCCACTCGCAGTGGTACATCGAGCGGTTCCGGCGGCTCGCCGCCGAGGGGGCCGATCTGACCGGCGAGGCTCGGCTGCTGGACGCGATGGTCCCACCGGGCGCCCGGATCCTGGACGCCGGCTGCGGCACCGGCCGGGTCGGCGCCGCACTCGCCGCCCGCGGCCACCGCGTGGTCGGGGTGGACGCCGACCCGGCGCTGATCGAGGCGGCCCGCGCCGACCACCCCGGTCCGCGCTGGCTGGTCGGCGACCTGGCCGAACTGGACCTGACTCCGCAGGGCGAGCCGGAGCCGTTCGACGCCGTCGTGTGCGCCGGCAATGTGCTGGCCTTCGTCGCCCCGGGCACCGAGAGGGCCGTGCTGGCCCGGATCGCCGCGCACGTCCGCCCGGACGGGATCGTGGTGGTCGGCTTCGGCACCGACCGCGGCTACCCGCTCACCGATTTCGACGCCGACGCGGTGGCGGCGGGATTCCGCCTGGAGCACCGCTTCGCCACCTGGGACCTGCGCCCGTGGCGGGACGACGCCGGCTTCGCGGTGACGGCACTACGCAAACCCGCCCACTGATCGGGAACGGGTTCAGGCCGGGGCGGCGACCGTCCGGGCGGCGGTCGGGTCGAGCGGGCTGCCGGCCGGGATCAGGCTGACCAGGCTCGCCGGCAACCGCACCGGGTGCACGCCGGCGTAGCCGAGCATGCCGAGCACGTCGGGGCCGGTGAGCACGTGCCGCCGGCCGAGGTCGGTGACGACGCAGATCGCGCCCCCGGCGGCACCGGGCGCCGGCACGGCCTCGACCACCGCGCCCCTGCCCGGTTCGACCATCACCCGGTCGGCGAGCCCGCCCTGATCGACCGCCCTCGGTGGCGCGGCGGTGAGGTCCGGCGGTCGGACGCCCACCCGGACGTCGGGTACGCCGGCGTCGTCGCTGACCTTGGCGCAGAGCGCACCGCCGTCCGCGGTCGCCAGCCGGGGCGGCGCGGCCGGCGGGGCGGCCGGCCCGGCCGGCGCCCGGTCGGAAAGCTTGGGCAGGGCGGCGAAGCGGCCGAGGGTGATCGGCTTCGGGTCGCCCTGACCGGTCCGGGCGAGCAGCAGCGCGGCTTGAAACTCGGTGATGCCGGCCAGGCCGTCCCGCTCGGCCACCGCGTACTGACGGCTGCCACCCGAGTTGCGGACCAGGTAGACGTCGCCGACGGTGGCGCCGTCGACCCGGTCGGAGGGCTCACCGAGGTGGCGCACCGAGGGCGGGGCCAGGTCGGCGCCGGCCGGCACGGTGTTGAGCAACGCCGGGGCCACCGCCGTCGCCCGGGCTGGGGTGGCGGCCAGCGCGGCGAGCACCCGGTCGGGATCCCGGAGCAGGTAGCGCCGCCCGTGCCAGAGCAGGTGCAGGCTGCCGTCGGGATGCCGCAGCAGCAACGCCTGCTCGCCGAGCGACCGCCCGCCGGGCGCGTCCCGCCCGATCAGCAGGGCCGAGCGGACCTCGGCCCGCCCCGCCTCGGTGACGTCGACCGAGCAGACCGTCCATGCCGCGGTGGCGAGCCGGCCGGACGACGGCAGGGAGTCCGGCGCGTCGGGGATGCCGAGGGGCAGGCCGCGCGGCACGCCTTCGATCGAGCGGCGGGAGACCAGGACGGTCTTCGGGCGGTCCGCTCCGATGATCAGCAGGGCGGAGGCGTAGTTGAGCACCGGATGGAGCGTGTTCTCCCGGTAGACGAACCGCGCACCGGACTCCTTCTCCACGATCACCGCGCCGGGGTCACGCCAGGAACTGCCCCCGCCGGCGAACAGGCCGTACAGGGCCACGCCGCCGAGCGCGATCACGGCGACCAGCACACTGGCCAGGCCCGCGCCGGCCAGCCGCCGGAACGGCGACCGCGCGGGGTCGGTCTCCCGCATCACCAGCGCGGCCACCGCCCGCTGGACGGTGAACTGGTACGAGTGGAGTTGGTCCTGCCGCGACGGCATCGGGCCCCTTCCGCTGGATCGTTCGGGGCACAGAATAAGCACTGCGTCGATCCCTCGTGGGCCCTGCGTGTCGCCCGACGGTGGCGTGTGCGGGTGAGTCACCTACAGAACGGACCGCTGTGGGAGCGCTTACATTTGGCGGTACGGTCACGGTGGCGTCGGGGGCGACGCCGCCGGAGGGGGAGACGTAGTGGACAGTAGCGCCTGGGACGCGCGGTACGCCGCCACGCCGGATCTGGTGTGGGGCGCCGAGCCGAACCGGTTCGTCGTCGAGTCGGTCGAGGGGCTCAGCCCCGGCAGCGCCCTCGACGTGGCGGCCGGTGAGGGACGCAACACCGCCTGGCTGGCCGAGCGCGGCTGGCGGGTCACCGCGCTGGACTTCTCGCCGGTGGCCGTCGAGCGAGGTCGTGAGCTGGCCGCCCGCCGGGGCGTAGCGGTCGAGTGGCGGGTCGTGGACGTCACCGCGTACCGGCCGGTGCCCGGCAGCTACGACCTGGTCCTGATCAGCTACCTGCACCTGCCCGCGGAGCAGCTGGCGGCGGTCCTCGACTCGGCGCGGCGGGCGCTGCGCCCCGGCGGCGCCCTGGTCATCGTCGGCCACGACCGGGCCAACCTCACCGGCGGCACCGGCGGCCCGCAGGACCCGGCGATCCTGCTCACCCCGGAGGCCGTGGTCGACGGCCTCGCCGGGCTGCGAATCCAGCGGGCCGAGACCGTCCGCCGCCCGGTGCCCACCAGCGACGGCGGGAGCGTTGACGCCCTCGACACCGTCGTGGTCGCGATCCGCCCCACCGCCTGAAGTGCAAGGTTGGGGGCCCGATTATAATAAGAGTGGTTAAATTGGGCGCCAACAAG
>NZ_JBEYIX010000086.1:0-13033 GCF_040636055.1 Micromonospora sp. NPDC006766
AAGTTATGTCCACAACGTACAGACGATCACGCGGTGGCCGCCTCGCGTCCACCCCGCTCTACCAGCGGCATCTCAAACGGCGGCTGCCGTACTAGCACCTGCCCCGCCCTGCTGCCGATTTCTTCTGTTCTGGATCAAGGCGCCGCGCTCCGCGCGGCGCGGGGCGGTGAGCCGGCCGGCGGCAAGCCGCCCCGGCTGCCTTCGGCACCGGGGCGGAGAGCCACCGACAGCCGCCGGACCGCCACCCCCCAACCCGCGGAACGACACGATCACGGCCAGGCGGCACGGAAGCCGAACGGGTCGGCCTGGTCGCGGGTCAGGGCTTCCGACTGCCGCGCCAGTCCAACCCCGGGACTGGCTTGCCCCCGGCCCACCTCCCACAGCCGGCCGCGCCCTACTGTGGAGCCCCACAGCCGGTCGCCACAGGCGCGGCCCGAGCCAGCCCGACAAGGGACACCAACCCAGAATTCAGAGCCTCAGCAGAGCCCTCAGCGGGCAAGATCGACCCGCCCACGATCTGCCCACAACCAGTCGTCAACGGCTGGACGCAGCCGGACCCCGCCGGACAGACGAAAACGGCCCCCGATCAGCATTCCTGCTGGTCAGGGGCCGTTGTCGCACCTGGTGGCGGGTAGAGGATTCGAACCTCTGTAGCTTTCGCGACGGATTTACAGTCCGCTCCCATTGGCCGCTCGGGCAACCCGCCAGGGCGTGCCACCGCGCGTAACGCGGCAGCGGAAGCAAGGATAGCGGTTGCCCCCGGGGATCTCGCAACCGGGTACCGTCAGGGGATCCCACCGCTGGTCAGCGTGGGACGGACCACGACATACCGCCGGACAGCAGGAGCATGAGCATGGCAGCGAACCCGTCGTTCGACATCGTGAGCAAGGTCGACCGGCAGGAGGTCGACAACGCCCTCCGCCAGGCGGTGAAGGAGCTCGCGACGCGGTTCGACTTCCGCGGCACCGGCGCGGAGATCTCCTGGTCGGGCGAGGAGGCGATCAGCCTCCAGGCGGAGACCGAGGAGCGCGTCCGGGCCGCCCTCGATGTCTTCAAGGAGAAGCTTGTCAAGCGGAACATCTCGCTCAAGTCGCTGGACGCCGGCGACCCGCGCCCGTCGGGCAAGGTCTTCAAGATCGACGCCAAGGTGATCCAGGGCATCGAATCGGACAAGGCCAAGGCGATCAGCAAGAAGATCCGCGACGAGGGCCCGAAGGGCGTCCAGGCCCAGATTCAGGGCGACCAGCTGCGGGTGACCGGCAAGAAGAAGGACGACCTCCAGGCGGTCATCACGCTGCTGAAGGGCGAGGACTTCGGCCTCGCCCTTCAGTTCACCAACTACAGGTAAGGGCGCTCCGGCCGGCCTGGTCATCGGGCCGGCCACGCCTTGCCACCTCGGCAGACGTCGTCACCAGTGGTTGTCGTTGCTCGCCGCCGCCGTGGGCGAGGCCATGATCAGACGACTTGCTCGCCGCTAGCTGGCGGAGCGCTAGCCGACCGGGCAAGCACCCTCAGGCGAGGGCCTGAAATCAATGCGAGCCCGCTCGCCTCGCCCGGTACGATCGCGAGCTTGTTCTCACTGCAGGGGGCCCATGAGATCCACGTGCGGCCGCCCCGGCAGTTCCCATGCTGAGAGTAGGTTTCGTCAATGGCATGCCGTATCAGCGAGCTCGTGCTCAAGTGCCGCGACCCCGAGGTGCTGGCGCGGTTCTGGTGCGAGGTCCTGGACTTCGTAGAGCTCGATCGCGAAGCGGAGGTCTACATCGAGATCGGTCCGCGCGAAGGGTTCGGCGGCCCGCAGCCGACGATCTTCCTCATCCGCAACGACGAGCCGAAGAACGAGCATGCCCGGCTGCACATCGACGTCAACCCCACCGACCGCGATCAGGACGCCGAGCTCGAGCGCCTCCTGGCCGCCGGGGCCAAACTCGTCGACATCGGCCAGCCCGCGGATGCGTCCTGGCACGTCCTCGCCGATCCAGAAGGCAACGAGTTCTGCCTGCTCAAGCGCCGCCTCGACCCACTCTGACGGCCCTCGCCCAAACGATCGACGCAGCCGCCACCCCGCGGCCGCCACGTCAAGACGGCCTGGCGACGGCCTAGCGGCGATCATGGCGGTGTTTTGGCTGTTAGCGGGCGGTATCCGTCCAGTTGACCAACTACCGCTAGCTGATCGACTCGGTGTGCGGCAAAAGGTGGTCTCGCGGTCGGTGGTGACCACGATGTGCCGCACACCGAGTTGATCAAGACGTCCGGGTTGAGCAAGGCGTCAGCGGGCGAAGAGCAGTAGCAGGATCAGCGTCAGGATGGCGCTGATCAGGATCGAGCCGAGGCAGCCGATCCGGTTTGAGAAGAAGACGAACATGCCGGGGCGTACCCGGGAGCGCGGGGAGTTAGACGGCGACCGGCTGTTCGAGGCGTACCGCGGTGGCCTCGGCGCGGGCGATGGGGCCGGCGGGCAGCGCGGCGACCGCGGCCCCGACGGCGACCGCCGCCCCGGCGAAGAGGAACGCCCAGGGCACGCCGCCGGCGTGGTCGACGATCAGCCCGGCCACCGAGCCGCCGGCGGCGCTCGCCGCCACCGACATGGTGACCACCCAGGTGTACGCCTCGTTCATCATGCCGGGCGGGGCGATCCGGCCGATCAGGGTGTTCTCCAGGGTCAGTGCGGGGGCGATGGTGGCCCCGCCGAGCACCAGCGCCGCACCGAGCGCCATCGGGGTCGGCATCATCGCGTACACGGCGAAGCTGGCCGCGACGGCGCCGAGCAGCCAGGCGAACTGGCGGGTCATGTTGGCCGCCGGCCGGCGTACGCCGAACCAGAAGCCTCCGACGGCGCTGCCGATGCCCCAGACGGCGAGCAGCACGCCGGCGAGGCTCTCCGGGTCGGTGGCGGCGGCCTTGCCGGCGAAGGCGGGGACGGTCACCCCGGCGGCCCCGAACGCGATGCCGAGGCTGGCGACGCAGAGCAGCAGGGCCGGGAAGCCACCGACCCGCAGCGGGCCGAGCCCCTTGGCGTGGTGTTCGTGCGGGTGGGGGCGCCAGCTTCGCATCACCTGGCCGAGCGCGACGGCGGTGGTGCCGACCAGGGTGACCACGGCGGATCCGACCAGCGCGGCGGCGGCGTTGGCGAATAGGACGAACCCTGCCACCAGCAGCGGGCCGAGCACGAAGACGACCTCGAAGAGCGAGGTTTCCGCGGCGAGCGCGGTGTTGCGCAGGTGGGCCCGGCCGGAGGCGGCGGTGGTCAGGTCGTTCCAGGCGCCTCGGATGGCGGCGGTGAGCGGCGGGTAGGTGGCGCCGGCGAGCCCGGCGGCCAGGTAGATCAGGGCGAGGCTGTCGGCCCCGGACCGGCTGGCCCAGAGCAGCCCGAACAGGGCGAGCGGGTGGGCGACGGCGGTGGTCAGCAGCACCGGGGTGGGGCCGACCCGGTCGGCGATCCGCCCGGCGATGGGGCTGAGCGCGGCGCCGGAGAGCGCGTAGATGCCGCCGGCGACCGCGGCGAGGGAGTATCGGTTGGTCACCGCTTGGACGACGAGGAGCAGCGCCAGCGGGGTCATGCCGATGCCGAGCCGGCCGATGATGCCGAGGATCAGCAGCATCGGCGCGCCGGGGATCCGCCAGACGCCCAGATATTGGCGCAGTGCGGCCAAGGGTGCACCTCCGGTGCGAACAGGTAACGAGTGGAATCGCTTCCGACCCTAACGCCCCAAGGTCGTGCCGGAGATGGTCAGCTCGCTCACACCGCGCGGAACACAGCTCCGCCCGCGTCCGGCAGCCGGACGCGGGCGGAGACGAGCACGGTCAGCGCTGGAACTGCACCGGGCCGGCGTTGCCGGCCATCTGCTCCAGCCGGGCCACCCGCTGCTCCATCGGCGGGTGGGTGGAGAACAGGGCCGCGATGCCGCCACCCCGCTTGAACGGGTTGTCGATCATCAGGTGGGCGGTGCTGGTGAGCTGGCCCTGCGGCTGCAGCGGGCGCGCCTGCGTACCCATGTGGATCTTTTTCAGGGCGCTGGCCAGGGCCAGCGGGTCCCGGCTCAGCTCGGCGCCGGACTGGTCGGCTTGGAACTCGCGGCTGCGGCTGATCGCCAGCTGGATCACGGTGGCCGCGATCGGGCCGAGGATCAGGGTGAGCAGCAGCACCGCCGGGTTCGGGCCGTCCTCGTCGTCGGAGCCCAGCGGGATGAACCAGGCGAGGTGCGCCAGCATGGTGATGATGCCGGCCAGGCCGGCCGCCACGCTGGAGATGAGGATGTCCCGGTTGTAGACGTGGGACAGCTCGTGGCCGATCACGCCGCGCAGCTCGCGGTAGTCGAGGATCTCGACGATGCCCTGGGTGACGCAGACCGCCGCGTGCTGCGGGTTGCGGCCGGTGGCGAACGCGTTGGGCTGCGCCGTGGGGCTGACGTAGAGGCGGGGCATGGGCTGGCCCGCCTGGGTGGACAGCTCACGGACCATCCGGTACAGCTCGGGGAACTGCGCCTCGCTGACCGGTTGCGCCCCCATCGAGCGCAGTGCGAGCTTGTCGGAGTAGAAGTAGGTGACGCCGTTCATCAGCAACGAGACGATGACGGCGATGACGACGCCGCCGCTCCCCCCGAACCAGTAGCCGACCGCGAGGATCAGCGAGGTCAGCAGGCCGAGCAGCGCTGCGGTCTTCAGACGGTTGTGATGCACGATCGCTCCTTCGGTGCACACGGACCCGCGTGGGGGGCCGCTGACCGGTTCAACAGCACCGGTACCCGTCAACCATCCTGCTGATTGCTGAGAGTTGGCTGAGAAACCCGCTCAGCGGGCGGCCAGGTCCAGGACGAGTTGCGGGGCGAACCCGACCACCACGGCCAGGGCGGTGGCGGCCCCGAGGGCCACGGCCACCCCGCGCGGTGGGCGGGTCGTGGCCGGGCCGGGCGCCGCGTAGAGGGTGGCGGCCAGGCGCAGGTAGTAGGCCAGGCCGATGACCGCGTTCAGCGCCACCACCAGTGCGAGCCAGCCCGCGTGCCCGGCCAGCAGCGCGCGGACCACGGTCACCTTGGCGAACAGGCCGGCCAGGCCGGGCGGCAGGCCGGCCAGCCCGATCAGCGCGAGCGCGAACGCGCCACCCACCCACGGGTGCCGACGGGCCGCGCCGCGCAGGTCGGCCAGGGTGCCGCCGTCGCCGTCCGCCGGGCGCAGCGCCACCACCGCTGCGAAGGCCGCCAGCTCCAACAGCACAAAGAACACGGCGTACGCGACGGCCGCCGCGTACGCCGCCGCGCGGGCGTCGGCGGTGCGGCCGGCGGCCAGCGCGAGCGCGCCCAGCGGGGCGAGAATGTAGCCGGCCTGGGCCACCGAGGACCAGGCGAGCAGCCGGACGGTACGCCGTTGGCGCAGCGCCACCAGGTTGCCGACGGTCATGGTGAGCACCGCGAGCCCGGCCAGCACCGGCCCGGTCACGGTGGCCGGCAGGGCCCGCTGCACCACGGCGAGCAGGGCCACCACCCCGCCCAGCTTCGACGCGGTCGACAGGTACGCGGCCACCGGCAGCGGCGCGCCGTCGTACGTGGCGGGCGCCCAGGCGTGGAACGGCACCGCAGCGACTTTGAACGCCAGCCCGGCCACCACCAACGCCACCGCGACCGTGGTGAGCGGCAGGTCGCCCAGCTCCCCGCCGGCGGCGAGGGTGCCGCCGAGCCGGTCCAGGTGCAGGGTGCCGGTCACCGCGTAGAGCAGCGCCGCGCCGAGCAGGGTGACCGTGGTGGCCACCACGCTCACCACGAAGAAGGTGACCGCCGCCTCGGCGCCGGCCAGGCTGCCGCGGCGCAGCCCGACCAGCACGTAGAGCGGCAGGGTGAGCGTCTCCAGCGCGACGATCAGGGTGATCAGGTCGCCGGCCGCGCCGAGCACCACGCCGCCGGTCATCGCGCAGGCGAGCAGGAAGCAGTATTCCCCGACCGGGGTGCGGCCGGCGCGCAGCAGCGGGCCCGACAGCGCCAGCACACCGAGGGTGAGCAGGGCGAAGACCACCCCGACCAGCGCGGCCCGGCCGCCGAAGACGTACGAGCAGTCGGCGCCGACGCAGAAGGTGCGGCGTTCGCCGCCCGCGCCGACGACGGCCGCGCCGAGCACGGTGGCCGCCGCACCGGCCGCGGCCACCGCCACGGTGACGGCGGCGCGGGCCACCAGCAGGTCGGCCAGGAGCACGAGTACGGCCGTGCCGGCGGCCAGGTACGCCGGCAGCAGCGCCACCTGGTCCACGCTCTGCACCAGACTCATTTGCTGACCACTCCCAGCAGGGCGTCGACCGGGCCGGCGGCGTACGACAGGACGAGGGTCGGTGCCAGGCCGACGGCGACGGCGAGCAGCACCAGCGGCACCCAGGCGGTCAGCTCCGCCCCGGCCAGCCCGGGCGCGAGCGGCCGGACCGCCGGGCTGGGCCGACCGTGGGTGACCCGGCGCAGCAGCCGCAACAGGTACGCGGCGGCCAGCGCCCCGCCCAGCGCGGCCAGCACCGCGAGGGTGGTCCAGAGCCCGCCGCCCCGCCGCACGGCGGCGACCACGGCGAACGCCTCACCCCAGAAGCCGGCCAGCCCGGGCAGCCCGAGCGAGGCGATCGCCGCGAAGCCGAGCAGCCCGGCCAGCCGGGGCGCGGTCTCCCGCAGCCCGGACAACTCGGCTAGCGCGCCGGTGTGGGTACGGTCCTTGATCGCCCCGGCGAGGAAGAAGAGCAGCCCGGTGATGACACCGTGCGCGATGTTGCCGATCAGCGCGGCCTGCAGTCCGGTGGCGGTGAGCGTGGCGACCCCGAGCAGCACGAACCCCATGTGCCCGACGCTGGAGTAGGCGATCAGCCGTTTCAGCTCGTCCTGCGCGAGGCAGACCAGGCCGCCGACCAGGATCGCCGCGACGGCCAGCACCCCGAGCACCGGGGCGGCCCAGCGGGCGCCCTCCGGGGCCACCCCGACCGCCACCCGGATCAGGCCGTACGTGCCCATCTTGAGCAGCACCCCGGCGAGGATGACGCTGCCGACGGTGGGCGCCTGGGTGTGCGCGTCGGGCAGCCAGGAGTGCAGCGGCCAGAGCGGGCTCTTCACCGCGAAGGCGAGCGCCAGCAGGGTGAACGCGGCGAGTTGGGTGCCCCGGGGCAGCCCGGCCCCGCCGGTCAGCGTGACCAGGTCGGCGGTGCCGGCGGCGGCCACCACCAGGTAGACGCCGACCAGCAGCAGCACCGAGCCGAACAGGGTGTAGAGGGCGAACTTGCGGGCCGCCCGCCGCCGGTCGTCGCCGCCCCAGCCGGCGATGATCGCGTACATCGGGAGCAGGACGACCTCGAAGAAGAGGAAGAAGAGGACCAGGTCCAGGGCGAGGAAGGTGCCCAGGATGCCGACCTCGACCACCAGCAGCAACGCGACCAGGGCCCGGCCGCTGCCGCCGCCCTCCGGAACCCGCCACAGCGTGTACGCGCAGCAGAGCAGGGTGAGCAGGCCGGTGAGCACCACCAGCGGCCAGGAGATGCCGTCCACGCCGAGGTGGAACCGCAGGTCCAGGCCGGGCACCCAGGGCAGGTCGACCTGGTGCCAGGGCCGCACCGCTGGCGGCCGGGGGCCGTAGGCGAACCAGCCGTAGGCGCCGCCGACCAGCGGCAGGGTGGCGAGCAGGGTCAACGCCGCGGCGACGGTGCCGACCAGCCGGCCGGCCCGGTCGCCCGGGGTGGCGGCCACCGCGACCGCGCCCAGGGCGGGCAGCGCGAGGACCGCGACCAGCAGGAACTGCCCGAACGTCATGAGGTCACTCCGATCAGGGCGACCGCGAGGCCGATCAGCAGGGCGCCGGCCAGCACGCCGGCCACCGCGCGGGGCACGGCCGCCCGGTGCAGGGCGGCCAGCCCGCCGCCCAGCCCCACGGCGGCGCGGCCACTCCCCTCCACCAGGCCGTCCACCCCCCGCTCGTCACCGGTACGCACAGCTCGGGCGAGCGCGGTCGTCGGGCGTACGACGAGGGCGTGCTGGACGTCGTCGAGCCGGAACGCCCGGGCGAAGACCGGCCGCAGCGGACCGAGGAAGCGGGCCGGGTCGGCGGCCGGGTCGCGACGCCAGCCCGCCCCGGCGACGCCCGCCCCGGCCAGTAGCAGCACCAGCGGCAGCAGCACCGCGCCGCCGGTGTGCACCAGGGAGTTACCGAAGCCGGTCAGCTCCGCCTCGCTGGCCGGCGCGAAGATCCGGGCGGTGAACGGCCCCCAGAAGGCGGCCAGGCCGAGCAGTGCGGCCGGCACCGCCAGCAGCAGCACCGGCCAGCGCATCAGCCCCGGCGGGTCGTGCGGCTGGGCCAGCGGGTCGCGGGGTGCGCCGAAGAAGGTGCGCAGCAGCAGGCGGGTGGCGTACCAGGCGGTGACGGCGACGCCGAGCAGCCCGGCCAGCCAGACCAACCAGCCCACCCACTGCGGGGCCGGGCCGGCATCGTCGAGCGCGGCGGCCTCGGCGGCGGCGAGCACGCCGTCCTTGCTCCAGAAACCGGAGAGCGGCGGCAGCCCGGCCAGCGCGCCGAGGCCGATCACCGTGCACCAGAAGGTCACCGGCATGGCCGCCCGCAGGCCGCCCATCCGGGACATCAGGGTGGTGCCGACGGCGTGAATCACCACGCCGGCGGCGAGGAAGAGCAGCGCCTTGAACGCGGCGTGGGTGAGCAGGTGGAACAGCGCCGCCGTGGGCGCGCCGACGGCGAGCGCGCCGGTCAGGTAGCCGATCTGGGAGACCGTCGACCAGGCGAGCACCCGTTTGATGTCGTCCTGCGCGGTGGCGGCGAACGCGCCCAGCAGCAGGGTGACCGCCGCCATCACCCCGAGCACCGCCAGCGCGACCGGGGCCCGCTCGAACAGCGGGAAGAGCCGGGCCACCGCGTACACGCCGGCGGCGACCATGGTGGCGGCGTGGATCAGCGCGGAGATGGGGGTGGGGCCGGCCATCGCGTCCGGGAGCCAGGTGTGCAGCGGGAACTGGGCGCTCTTGCCGGCCGCCCCGGCGAGCAGCAGCAGGCAGGCCGCCGTGAGGGTGCCGGTGGAGTAGTGGTGGGCCAGCACGTCGGCGATCCGGAAGCTGCCGGCGCCGACGCCGAGCAGCGCGATGCCGAGCAGGAAGCCGACGTCACCGACCCGGGTCACCAGGAACGCCTTCATCGCGGCCGCCGGCGCCTCGGGTAGCCGGCGGTCGTGGGCGATGAGCAGGTACGAGCAGATGCCCATCACCTCCCAGCCGACCAGCAGCAGAATCAGGTCGCCGGAGACGACCACGGTCAGCATCGCGGCGGTGAAGAGGCTGATCTGCGCCGCGTACGGCGGGTAGCGGTGGTCGACGTCGACGTCGTCGTGCGGGCCGCGCTTCAGGTAGCCGATCGAGTAGACCTGCACGGCCAGGGCCACCGCGGCCACCGCCGTGGCGACCAGCACCGCCACCCCGTCCAGCCGGTAGCCGAGGGTGACCGTCAGCCCGCCGAAGTCGATCCAGGTGGTAGAGCCCTCGACCGGGTGGCCCACCCGGACCAGCAGCGCCACCGCCGCGAGCAGCGCCACGGCCGCGCCGGCCACGCCGAGCGCGATCGCCGCCCGCCGCGCCGGGTCCTCGCCGGTCGCCGCGCCGCGCGGCGACGGCGGCAGCAGCAGCCCGACCAGGCCCACGAGCAGGGGTACGCCCGGCAGCGCCACCGCGAGCAGCCCGGTCACTTCTCTCCCTCCGGCCCGGTCGACGCCGCGCCCCCGCCGGCCGCGTCGCCGGCCGATTCGCCGCCGGCCGCGCTCCGCGCACCGACGGGCGCGGGCACCGGCGGCTCGGTGAGCGGCACGTCGTCCACGGCCACACTGGCCCGCAGCCGGTAGAGCTGGAGCACGATGGCCAGCCCGACGCCGATCTCGGCGGCGGCGAGCACGATCACGAAGAGCGCGAAGACCTGACCGGAGTGCGGCAGCTGGGCCCGGACCGTGGTGTCGGCGGTGACCAGGATCAGGTTGACCGCGTTCAACATCAGCTCGACGGCCATCAACACCAGGACGGCGTTGCGCCGGCGCAGCACGCCGTAGCCGCCGAGGCCGAACAGCAGCGCGGCGGTGACGTACGGGATGACCGGCCTCACGCGCGCCCGCTCTCGTCGCCGGGTCGGCCGAGGTCGGTGCGGGAGAGCACGATCGCGCCGACCAGGGCGGCGAGCAGCAGCACCGAGAGCACCTCGAACGGCAGCACCCAGGAGCGGAAGACCTGTTCGCCCAGGCGTTCGGCGGTGCCCGCGGCGGGCAGCTCGACCCGGGTCCAACGGAACGCGTCGACCAGCAGCACGGCCAGGCCCAGCCCGCTGCCGCCGCCGATCAGCGCGGCCGGCCAGCCGGGCCGGTCCAGGTCGTCCGAGGCGCCGATCGGGGCCCGGGTCAGCATCACCGCGAACAGCAGCAGCACCACCACCGCGCCGACGTAGATCAGCACCTGCACCCAGGCCACCAGCTCGGCGGTGAGCACCAGGTAGTCGCCGGCCAGCGCGCCCAGGCAGACCACCAGCCAGAGGCCGGCCCGGACCAGGTGTCGGGTGCCCACCACCAGCGCGCCGGCACCCACCGCCACCGCGCCGAGGGCGAGCAGCAGCACGTCCGCACCGGTCATGAGGCCGGGCCTCCGCCCTGCTCGGGGCGTACCCGGGCAGGGGCCGGACGCGCGGCGGGGGCGGCGGCCTTGCGAGCGGCCGTGGTCTCCTCCTTGGACGGTTCGCCGTGCGGGTCGTGCGCCGGCGGCGGCGGGACGGTGGCCATCCACTCGCCCAGGTGGTCCTTGTCGTGCAGCAGGTCCTTGATGTCGTACTCGGCGTATTCGAACTCTGGGGACCAGTAGAGCGCGTCGAACGGGCATACCTCGACGCAGATTCCGCAGTACATGCAGAGCGAGAAGTCGATGTCGAAACGGTCGAGCACGTTGCGCTGGCGGGGGCGGGCGGCACCCGGCACCGTCACCTCCTCCTTGTGGGAGTCGATGTAGATGCACCAGTCCGGGCACTCCCGGGCGCAGAGCATGCAGACCGTGCAGTTCTCCTCGAGCAGTGCGATCACCCCGCGGGAACGGGGTGGCAGCTCGGGGGCCACGTCCGGGTACTGCTGAGTGCTCGAACGGCGGGTCATCGTCTTCAGCGTGACCGCCAGCCCTTTGACCAGCCCTCCACCGGGCACGCCGCCTCGCTCGCTCATGTCGACCATCCTGCCCTGTGCCTCCGGCGTGCGCGACCACCACCCGGTCGTTGCCGGCGGTACGGTGGCGAGCGGGGAGAACGACGCACCGGAAAGGACCCGTCGATGACCGCCGCGCTGCACGACGACAATCCGCCGCCGGGCGAGTGGACGACCGACGACCTCGACCGCCTGCCCGACGGCCGCCGTCACGAACTCGTGGACGGAAACCTGATCATGTCGCCCTCCCCCACGCGACTCCACCAGTCCATCGCCGGCCGGCTCATGGCCGCGCTCTATGAGAGCTGCCCCGCCGACCTCGACGTGACGCAGGCCGTCGAGGTGCGGCTCTCCCGCACCCGCGCGTTCATCCCGGACGTGCTGGTCACCGAGCTCGACGCGGCCTCACGCAACCCGTCGCACTACCGGCCGCACGAGGTCATGTTGGTGGTCGAGATCGTGTCGGAGGGCTCGCGGAGCATCGACCGGGTGCTGAAGCCGGCGCTGTACGCCGAGGCGGACATCCCCTACTTCTGGCGGATCGAGACCGAGGCGGGCATCGTCGTGCACGCGCACAAGCTCGACCCGATGAAGCGAATCTACGTCGAGCAGGCCCGGATGCCCGACGGCATCCTGCTGCCTGAGCCGTGGGAGATCGACATCCCGCTCGACCGGATCACCCCCCGGTCGCGATGAGCCCGGAAGGTAACGGCATGACCGAGAGCAGCGACGAGATACTGCGGCGTACCGGCGGCAAGTATGTCGAGCCGGGCGGCGAGTTCACCCGGGACCAGCGCTACATCGCCACCCGGATCACGGCGGACGGGCGGAACGGCTGGCCGGTGGAGCCCGGCCGCTACCGGCTCGCGGTGAGCCGGGCCTGCCCGTGGGCCAACCGGTTGATCATCGTCCGCCGGCTGCTCGGCTTGGAGGACGCCATCTCGATGGCGGTGGCCGGGCCGACCCACGACGCCCGGAGCTGGACCTTCGACCTCGACCCGGGCGGGCGGGACCCGGTGCTCGGCATCGAACGGCTGGCCGAGGCGTACTTCAAGCGCTTCCCCGGGTACGACCGGGGCATCACCGTGCCGGCGATCGTGGACGTGCCGACCGGGCAGGTGGTCACCAACGACTACGCGCAAATGAGCCTGGACCTGTCCACGGAGTGGACGGCGTACCACCGTGAGGGGGCGCCCGAGCTCTACCCCGAGCCGCTGCGGAACGAGATCGACGAGGTCAACGCCGTGGTGTTCAAGGACGTGAACAACGGCGTCTACCGGTGCGGCTTCGCCGGCAGCCAGGAGGCGTACGAGAAGGCGTACCACCGGCTCTTCGACCGGTTGGACTGGTTGAGCGAGCGGCTGGCCGGGCAGCGTTACCTGGTGGGCGACACGATCACCGAGGCGGATGTGCGGCTGTTCACCACGCTGGTCCGCTTCGATCCGGTCTATCACGGGCATTTCAAGTGCAACCGGCAGAAGCTCAGCGAGATGCCGGTGCTCTGGGCGTACGCCCGGGATCTGTTCCAGACCCCCGGCTTCGGCGACACGGTCGACTTCGACGACGTCAAGCGGCACTACTACGAGGTGCACCGGGACATCAACCCGACGGGCGTGGTGCCGCTCGGCCCTGACCTGTCGAACTGGCTCACCCCGCACGGCCGCGAGGCCCTGGGCGGCCGTGCGTTCGGCGACGGCACCCCGCCACCGCCCCCGCGCGAGCCGGTCGATCCCGCACACGCTCCGGCATGAGGTGTTAACAGGGGCCCTCCTAATGAGTGTTGCGGGTCGGCCTCAGGCAGACTCGTCCGGTGGTAGCCGCCGGTGGGTGAGCACTCGTCCCTCCTGGATCTTGAGTCCT
>NZ_JBEYIX010000087.1:0-12904 GCF_040636055.1 Micromonospora sp. NPDC006766
CTGTGGAGGTCAAGCCTGGGGTGTGGCTTGACCTCCACAGCGACACATGGTTGGCCCTGTGGGGTCAGGTCGCCGGGAAGGATCGGCGTTGCCTCCCCTTCCCGGAGTCTGCCTCGCCGGCGAGGCGCCGCGGTTCAGCGGCGGGACGCTGACCCGGCTGGAGGCCATCGACCGAAGGTCGATTCAGCCCAACCAGCGAGACGGCTGCCGGACCGGACGGGCTAGCGCCCGAGTGGTGCGAATGGGCCTACATCCGGAAGCCGCCCTCTGCCTTACGGCAAATTCGCTTCACGCACGGCCGCGTTGGGAGCGGGGCTTGACGGCAGGGCGGCTTGTGGCGTTACGAGGCAGCGGTTGGCGAATCGGGCGGTGCGGTGCTGAGCACCTTCCCGCTCCGGGCGTTAATCCATTCCTGCACTCGTCTGCGCTTCCAGTACCGAGTCGACCCCTGTACGGGTGCGGGTTCTTCGCGGTCGGGCAGGGGAAGATAGCCGTCCTCGCCGCGGTCCCACGCGGCCTTGCTCATTCCGACGTACTTGTCCCACCCGCCCTGCGTGATGGTGAGAATCTCCCGGAACTCGGTGGCGGAGATCAGCTTTTCGGGGTCGCCGTTGAGGTCGACGTGGTGGACCCGCGCTCGGGAGGATTCCACGATCTGCGGTAGGAGGACATCCCGGACGTGCTCCAGCTCGTCGATGGGAAACCACGCCTTCTTGTCCTGCTTGACCGACGCGGGCCAGCCTGACCCCTGGGCGCGCTGCTTCGGCGACGTCTTGAGCCGTACCGTCTGTTCGGACCGTCCGGTCAGCTCGGCTGCGCCGGCTATGTCCGTGTGCGGCCGGCCACCGATGTTCCGGATTTCCATGCCTATCCCTGCCTGCGTCGGTGGCCACAGGTTGAAACGGCCGGGGAACATCATCCGAACGGATGAAGCGGCAACCCCCGGCCGCCTGAATCAACCAACAACTCCAACCGCAATACCGCCGATCGGCGGACGTGTGGCCGAAGCGGCCCCGATGGTAGCAGCCTGGCCGACGGTCGCCAGGAGATCGAGCGGGCGGGGCGGCACAAGCTGTCGACGTACAGGTCGACGTGCACAGCCAGGCACAGCTGAACGTGCACGACGTGCGAGCGGGCGTGGATCCTATGGCGTATCCGCTTCTGGCTCCCCTCTGTGTCAAGACACCGCCGGGAGGAGAGTTCTATCCTGGGTCTCGGCGGGTCCGGGAAGTGACTTCTCCGAAGAGCCGGCTGGGGGATGAGAGCCGGTCACGCTGGAGCCAGTTGCCGTTCCCCGGTGTCCTCCCGGGCCCGCCGCCGTGGCCACCGCGTCGCTGATCATGCACCGGTAGACGATGTCGGACAGGCGTCGTTTCAGGGCGCGCATCGCTTCCATCGATGTCTTGCCGGTGGCCTTCTTCCGGTCAAAGTAGGCGCGTCCTTCAGTGGGGTTGCGCAGCTGGACGGTGGCCATGATGTGCAGCACCCGGTTGATCTGCCGGTTCCCGGCACGGGAAAGCCGGTGGCGTACCTGCTCGCCGGAGGACGCGTCGATGGGGGCGGTGCCGTTCCAGGAGGCGAAGTGGGCCCGGTTGGGGAACCGAGTGATGTCACCGACCTCGACCAGCAGCCGGGCGGCGCCGGACGGCCCGATGCCGTGCAGGTCCATCAACGTGGTGCCGGTAGAGGCGACCAGGTCCTTCAGTTCCTTGTCTGCCTCCTTGGAGCGCCGGTAGACCCGTTCGAGGTCGGCGATCAGCTCCGCGGCGACCCGGCGGCGGGCCTTGCCGACCGCGTCACGGGGCCGGACCGTGGCCAGTAGTGCCTTGGCCTGGGCGGCGGACAGACTCTTCTTCGCCCCACCGGGGATCAGCTCGAGGAGCAGTTGATGCAGCTGGGACACCATCCGGGTGTGGTCCTCGCCGAGGGAGCGGCGCCGGTCGACCAGAATCCGCAGCAGAGCCAGCTGCTCGTCGTTGACGACCGGGCGCAGCCCGGCCATGCGGGTGCCGACCAGCGCGATGGAATGGGCGTCGGTGGCATCAGTCTTGCGGCCCTGCCCGGTGGCGAACACCCGTGCCCGGGCGGACAGCTTCGGCGGGACGTCAACGACCTGCTCGCCGTCGGCGAGCAGCCGGTTGGCGATGTGCCGGCCGATGCCCTGGCAGCCCTCGATCGCCCAGACCCGGTTCGGCCACTGCCTGGCGTACTTCCTCATCGCCGTGTAGCCGTCGCGGTCGGTGTCGAACCGGCCGCCGCCGACGACCGTCTCGTCGCCGGCCATGACCTCGATCGTGGCAGAGCGCTTGTGCGGGTCCATCCCGATGACCACACGATCTGACGTGACACTCAACGCGTCCTCCGATGCTCGATCCATCTCGGTTGTCGAGCCGGGAGGGCAACGCTACTTCGAGCAGAGCAAACCCCTCTTGAGCCTCTCCCCGCCCTGGGGCGACGCCCGGGCCGCGCAGGCCAGATGAGAGCCACACGACCAGCGTGGGCAGCCGAATTGAGAGCGACAGCCCGGGCGCCTCGACCGAAGCCTGGCCGGGCAACGGTCGCAGGTCAATGAAACAAGTAGCCGAATTGAGTGCGCCGTTATGCGAAAGGCCATGATCATAGAGACACTTGCCCGACCTAGCAATCTGGCAGGACAAGCGCCTCCCAGTCGATCGTGAGCTGACCGTTTGATTGCTCCATTACACGCATAGCCTTTAACACGGCTGACCGCACGATCTCTTCGGTGACGGCGACAAACTCCGCTAGGCTCACCTGGCGGTCCTGAAGCCTGAGGTCCTTGGGCTTGGGTTCGGTGCCGTGAGCGTACTTGCTGCGCAGACCGTAGCCGCGCTTCATGTGATCGAATATCTGCTGCCTCGACCAATCCAGGGCTCCATCTGTGCCCCACAACGCCGCGCGCAACGCAAGCCGGTAGCTAAGTTCGAGATTATCGGCGTCGGACAGGTAGAACGCCTCAGCCGCAATAAAGACGTCGAGCAGACGATCTTCAGCCAGGTCCCTGTGAGCGGCGAGACCCAGCCTACGGACCGCGAGAGCGAGGGCCTTGTTCCGAGCGAAGGCAGGATGGCGGATCATGGTATATGTGCGGCGGAGATTCTGCGTCAGCTCGGGCGAGCCCTTGACATCACTGACGCCGACGACGGAAGGATAGACCCGTAGCGGCGACCAACCGTCGTCGAGCAGGGAGGTGGCTGCTGGGTCCTTGAAGGTGACGAATCCGACGACCGAAACCCTCCTTCCAGTCAGCACGGCGATCGCGTCAAGCACGGCTCGCCCTTCCTTCTCCCGTTCATCCCACTCGGGCAAATCGCGGTGTGGCTCTCTCTCGTCGGAAATCGGGTCGAAGACGACGCGGGGCAGCGTCCATCTTCTCTTGATTACGCTCGCTTGCCGTTCCGCGAGGTTGAAGGTCGATGTGCTCACCATGGGAAACTCCGGCCTCAGCATTCCGAGCTTGAGCCCACGAATTACTTCCTCTGGTGTCGCCCTTTCCAGCGTTAGGCCGGGTGCAAGCTCGATGACTCCTCCGTCGAGGACCAGACCGTCCAGGAAGTGGATGCTGTGGAAGTGGACCTGGGACGCTTCGAGGGAGGATGCGAGGTGCTCGAATCTGCGGTCGAAGAACGTTGGGCCGTAATCGTCGAGCTCTTCTGGTGCCGGCAGGACACTCGCCGCCAGCCGCCAAAAGTCAACACGACTCTTGCCGAGAGCGGATCCGACCAGCTTGTCAAGCACAGCGGCGACGGGTGGGCAGTGGCCACCGGCCGCTCTGGCCCGAGCGTAGCTGTCGAGCTGTCGGACCCGGTCGAGGCCGGCGAAACTCCACCTCGTGTCGGTTCTGGGTTGAACGCAGTAGGTGTCGGCGCCGGCATACTGCCAATCCTCGTCAGCGTCAACGGCCCACACCGCGTCAGACGACATGCGGAAATGGGCGACTGCTTCGTCGGCCCAAGACTTTAGTGCACTGTAGAACTCTCGCAGGTCGGCACTCATCAGGCGCTCACTCTATACGCGTCAGGGTCATTGCGTTCTCGGGTAGTCGCTGGTCACTGCGGTGATGAGGTCGTGAGGACGGCGGTTGGCGCGTCTGGTCGCACGGGCGATGTTCGCGTCGCCGTTGAGACGGTGGAAGCCGATCGAAGTGTTACGGAGGGTTGCCATAACCGCCGGGCCGTCGCCGGTCCGGGCCTGGTGGAGGTCTTCACGGAACGTGACGTCGCGGACGTGGTGGACCTGGTTTTCGATCAGCCATTCGCTGCGGGCCCAGTCCTCGGGTCAGTGGGCTGGGCGTGTTCGGCCGGGAGCGAGACGGTGTAGTACGCGGCTTCCCGGGTGGTCTTGCCGGCGAGGGTGCGGGTACGGGTGATCCGTACGGCCTGATGGGCGTGCGGGAATAGCAGGCCGCCGGGGGTGGCGACGGTGACGGCCTTGACGGTGCGGGTCTCCCGCCGGCCGTGGCCGGCCTCGCGGCGGCGGTCGCCGACCGGGACCTGTGCCCAGGGCAGGGCCTTGAGCTGGGCGAACACGGTGGGTTGGTTGCCCTTTGTCGCGATGAGCAGGTAGGCGCCGCGGCCGGCGAGCTCAGTCGCGTGGCTGGTCTGCGTGTGGAGCGCGTCGGCGACGAGGACCAGACCGTTGAGGCTTCCCAGCACGGCTTCGACCGCGTCCAGCAATGGGGTGAACGCGGGGATTTCGTTGCTCTTGGCGGCCACGGTGACCTGGGCGAGCACGATGCCGGTGCTGGTGTCCAGTGCGGACAGTAGGTGGACCTGACGGCCGTCGGCACGGCGGGCGCCGCGCAGGGTCTTGCCATCGACGGCAATGACGATCCGGTGCCGCCGGGGCCGGGGCGCGGTCGGCGGTGGGGTGCGGGTGCGCAGCCACCCGGCGAGGACCGTGGCCAGGTGGTCGGCGTCCAGCCGGATCAGCAGCCGCCAGATCGTGGTCGCGGCCGGGACCTTGCGGATGAACCCGAGCCGGGCCCGGGCGAGGTCGTCGAGGTCGTCCAGCCAGTCGGCGATCGCCGCGTACGACGACGCGCCGGCCAGCACGGCGCACACCGCGACCCGGGTTCCACAGATCAGGTGGCTGGCTAGTCCGCGAAATCGCGGGTTGAGCTGGGGAAACGTGGGTTGGCCCGGTGGCGGGGCGTGTCACTAGGCCGGGGTGTTCGTGCTGGTCAGGAGGTTGCGGGGGTGGCCTCGAAGACACGGCGGGGCTCGGGCAGGCCGAGGGCGGTGAGGATCTTCTTCTGGCCGGTGGTGAGTTCGGTTCGCTGGCGGAAGGAGCCGGCGGGGCCGGTGAAGGTGCCCAGGTGAAGGCGTTGGAGTTCGTCGCGGACGGCGGGCCAGGTCTGTCCGGTGCGGGTCTCGGTGATGCGGATGAGCAGCAGGGCGAGCCAGCAGAGCAGGACGTGGGCGCGGATGCGGTCCTCGGCGCGGTGGTAGACCGGCCGCAGGTCGATGATCGATTTCATGTCCCGCCAGCCGCGTTCGACCTCGAGGAGTTGCTTGTAGCCCAAGGCGATGTCCTCGGCCGACAGCTTCGGGTCGGAGCAGCGCAGTAGGAACTTGCCGTCCAGGTTGGCCTCGGCTTCGACGGCCTTGCGGTCGATGCGCAGCAGCCCGCCGGGGGTGGTGCGCAGGTAGCGTTTCAGGCCGGGCTTGGTGGAGATGACGCCGCGTAACTCGGCGCGCTTGTCCCGGCCGAGCTTGTCGGAGCCGTTGATCATCTCGTCCAGGATCGCGACCATGCGGGCCCTGATCGCGGCGTCGCGGACGGCGGCCTCGGGGTTGAAGCAGATCACGAACCGGTCGTCGGCCAGGTCGCCGGACAGTCGCACTTCCTTGACCTGCAGGTTGTCCGCGACGTGTCGGTAGCGGCCCTGCCGCGACAGCGCGGCGTCGGCCTCGGGCGTGCCGCCGCGCAGCTTCTCACCGAGGATGTAGTGCCCGCCGGCCTTCTGCAGGTAGCGCCGGTTCTGCTCGGAGGTGAAACCACGGTCGGCGACCCACACGATCCGCGACAGCGACCAGTCCCGCATGTCGTCCTTGACTTGTCGTATCAGGGCGCTGTCTGACGTGTTCCCAGGCCAGGCCCAACATCTGACCGGAATGCCGGTGCGGGTGACGGCCATCCCGACCACGATCTGCGGCAGGTCGCCCCGGGAGTCCTTCGACTTGCCCCAGGTCCGGAACCCGGTCTCCTTCACCGCCGGGTCGCCGTCGCCGACCCGCATGCCCCGCTCGTCGCGGGCCACCGGCTCGTCGGCGTCGGCGGTCTCGAAGTAGGTGGAGGTGGTGTCGAAGAACAGCAGGTCCACCTCCAGGTTCAGCAGATCGGCGGTGTTGTCGAACACAATCCGCCCCAGCTCCGGTTCGGCGTTGATCAGCCAGTCCATCGCCCGGTAGCAGGACTCGTCGACCACGGGCAGGTCCAGACCGTCGATCACGACGTCGTGGGCGATCCAGCGGGTCGCGGCCAGCTTGGACGACGGAGCCAGTGCGCGGTTGGCCACCAACGCGAACAGAATCCGCTCAACCCGCGGCTCCATCCGCGTGTCGGCCAGCAGCCGCCGCATCGCCGCGTCGATCCCCAGAGCGCGCCATAGTCCGTCCAGCGCGTACGCCCCGCCCAACATCCGGGAGTCGGTGAACCGCAGATCCGCCGAAGTGGTCGACGCCAGCGCCTCGCCCGGCCCCAACAGCCGGCACAGCGCCGCGACCAGCCGCCGGATCCCCGCGACGTCGAGCTGGTCCTCCCGGCCGAAGGAGTACAGCACCTTCGTCCGCGACACCTTCGCCACCGGATCCCACTCGTTGTGGGCCAACTGCAGATAGCCCACCGTCTGACCGTCCGCCACCCGCCGGGTCGAACGCTTCACATACACGATCAGTGACCCTAGCGATCAAGCCACTAGGACATCAAGACAAAGCCCCACCTCACTACCGGTGAACGCACGATCCGTGTCACTAGGGGATTTCAGCGCTTCCGCTAGACCGCAGCGCCCTGACCAGCGACAGGACCGGCAGACGTGCCACAGGACCGCGATCATCTGTGGAACCCCGGCGCGACGGTCAGCAGCCCGACGAGGGGGGTACCGCGCCCCACGCGGTGATCGGGGGTCCGAGATCGTCGACAACGCGTGCTGAAGTCCAGTTCGTTCACCGTCGTTCACCGGATGCGGCGACCTGTCGACCGAGGTGAGGACTGCGGACAGTACTGGGATCGGGCATGCTGACATCGCGGGTGAGGTCCTCAAGGTGTCCGGGAGCGTCGAAAAATCCATGATCACCTATGGGTCTCACCCGCCTCATTCGCTCCCACAAGGGGCCGCTCACCTCACGAGTCACCAGCTCAACGGCACCCTGGCCGAACACGCAATGACCCTGGATCCACCATGGACTGCCTGCCGGGTTACGGTACATGCCGTAGATACTCGGGGAAACTGATGCCCAACTGCGTGAACGCCGATCTGGCCTCGACTTCGAATGGCTCGTCCGCAGGGTTGTTCAACTCCCGAATTGCCCTCTGGTAGGCGCTGTAGACCGCTTGAATCTGCCGTCGCTCACCCTGCCTGGCGTGAACCAGTGCCAGGATCCGGGCGACCCGGTCCGAGTGGAGGATCCAATAGCTGTGGTGGTCGACAGGTCGGTACTCGACGGCCGTCGACAGGGCGACGAGGATGTGGGCGGGATCGAGGTGAACGACATCCTCTTCGATGGTGCACATGATCAATGCTTGCACCCGGTCGTTGTTTCGGAAAAGCCGAAGACATATGGCGTACGCCGCTGCCAGATGTCCGTGCGAAGCGCTTTTGGAGCCCCGGGGCGCGAGCAGGAGTTCTAGAAGGGCTGCGGCGTCGGTGCCGGGTGATGCGGGGGCATAGAACTGGACGCGGTCGGTTCCCACGTGCCGCCAGAAGGGTGCGAGACTGTGCGTCAGAACGGTGGTCGGGCCGCCGTCTGCCCGGAACGCCGCCTCCCGCAGCCACGTGCCAACCCTGCTTTCTGCGGAGAAAGACAACTCCCGGTACAGCTCGCCCGGCGCGTCTTCATTGAACAACCTCTCCAAAGGGCCGATTGGCAACGATTCGGAGAGTTTGACCACAGCACCGCCTTCCAGCACCAGGTGACCCTCGTACCACTCGGCAACCATGACCTCATGCTCGGGGTCCTCACCCGAGCCGACGAGATCTTCGCAAAGCCGGTACGTCATCCGCATGGTCTGCCACAGGCTGCGCCACCCGTCGCTCGGAAGCTGGCTCTCCCAGAGCAGCGCGTGCGAGCGCCACGACAACCCCTGGTCGGGTGGAAACAAACGTGCCGGATTGACGCCGTTCGGCCTCACCAGCACCACGAGCGTGACCAGGTTCGCGGTGAACGCGGCGTGCCGTGCCGACACCGCCTGCCGCACCGGCTGGTAGTTCGCGAGAGACCACGTCGGATGAGGAAAGCCGGCGTCGCGCAGCAGGACGAGCAGGAGGGCGTGACATTGGTCGCGGATGTCATGGGGGAGCCGCGACAGTAGCACGCGACTGAACTCGACGACCGGTGCGCGGCCGGTCAGCACCGCAAACGACAGCCAGGCGTACAGCGGCCCGGCGTCCAGTGCGGCCGGATAGTCCCGCCGTGCCTGGTGCGCCTGCTCCTTCGCCAGATCAACGAGGGTTCCCACCACGCGACGAGCCAACAGGAACTCACCGAAGGTCGCGTGCAGGAACTCGAAGCTGCGCTCCGGGGCGTCAGTTTCCTCCCGAGCCCGCGACTCGTGGATGAAGAAGAACCGCCCCACGAGTAGCTGCGCTGCGGTCAGGGCGCGCTGGTACCCGTCGGGCCGGGCCGGCTCGACACGGTCGTCGCCCAGCAGTTCGTGTAGGTCGGCGTCGAGTTGTTCCTCGGTGATGATCTGGGCGCCACGCGTGAACATCGCCAGGGCGATCAACTCCAACCGGCGGATCTCCCGGGAGACTGCCACGCGCTCGCCGTCGGTGGGCGCGGCAGGCTCCCGCTTGCCGATCTCGCGGCGGGCGAAGTCGGTGAACAGCCGCTCGTACAACTCGGCCCGATCGAACCCATCGGCCGCACGTTGCAGCGCGTTGTCCCGGGCGTCGTACAAGGACAGCATGAGCAGCAGGAGCGGCTGTTCCGCCAGCTCTCGGTAGCGCAGTGCGACGGGGGTGGCCAGCGGTTCGAGTGAGCGGCGGGCGAGGCCGGCGGTGTTGGTCGTGGCCCACGCGTCCAGCCACCGACGGATCTGTGTCTCGTCGAAGGGCTCGATGCGCAGCACGATGCTGCCCTCCGGGACGCGCACCCGGTCGGCGACAACGGTACGTGAGGTCACCAGCACGACCAGCGGGCGCCCTAGTTCTGCCTCACGTCGCTGGAAGTCACGGACCTGCTCCAGGTAGTTCGCCCGGTTGGCCCCGGACGCCTGGAGCAGCTCGTCGTAACCGTCGAGCATCACCACGGGCAGCGCGCCGTCCGCCGAGCGCACCAGCTCGGGCCAGTTCACCGGCTGCCCGACGGCCTGGTAGACGGCGCTCTCGATCTGGTCCTGGACCGGCGCGTCCGCGGCGACCGACCGCAGCTCCACTCGCACGGCCAGGAAGTCCTCCGGTGGGAGGTTCGCGGCGAGGACCCGGCTCAGCAGCGATTTGCCCGATCCGGGCTGGCCGAGCACGAGCAGTGGCGAGGTGACGGCCTCCGGGCCGGTGAGGTACCCGGCCAGGAAGGGCTGGAGGTCGGTGATGGCGAGCGCGTCGGCCCACCACGTCTCGGCGGCTACCGGGGAACCCTGTTTGGCAGCACGTATCCGTGCCCGCGGGTTGACGTAGAGGGCGGTGGTGGGGGGCATGGTCACGCCGTCTGGCAGGTCGCCGATGTCCAGGATGGGCTGGTCGAGTGCGAGGCGGTACCGAGACGCGAGGTCGATTCGGCGGGCGGCGGTGTTTCCGGTCGTGAGATCCGCCAGCAGCGTACGGACGCCGGCGAGGCCCGTGGTCAGCTCGGCGAGCTGTTGCCCGAGTGCGGTGCCGATGCGTTGGGTGGTGGCCCGGCCGGCGGCCGCGTCCGTCATCGCCGCCCAGATGGCGAACTCCGGCACCTCAGCGGCCAGCGACCGGTAAGCGATCTCGTACCGGCGCAGCGCCGCACCTGCGACGTCGATCCTCGGCTGCCAGCCGACGAGGTACGCGTCTATTCCCTGGATGGCGTCCTCGCCGCCGACGAGATTGCTGATGAAGGTGCCGACCGATCCCATCAGATCTCGGTAGTAGGCATCGAGCTGACCCCTGAGCAATTCGAAAGGCACGAGCGGCGTGGGCAGTGGCACCTGGTTGTCCACGAGCGCCGACAGGATGCCACAACGTTCGAATTCTGCAGCGGTCCTGGCGCCCAGGGCGACCTGCTCTGCGAGAGTGATCTCCAGCCGGGCGGGGTTGACGTGCATCGTGGTCAGGGTCTCGTCGAACGCCTCGAAGAACGAGCTGATCACGATTACGGTGTGGGCGGCGACCAGGCGCTGCGTGCGGTCGTAGCGGCCGAGCCCGGACAGGCGTTCGTGTAGGCCGCGCACCGCCTTGTTGCCCCAGTCGACGACCTCGTCGCGTAGCGCGAAGAGGTCGACGGCACTGAGTGTGGCAGCACTCAGCCCAGCGGCGCCCACGCCCGAGAGTCGGCCGAGAGCGGAGATGAACGGGCTGTCCCCGGCACCGAGCAGTTGTACGGCATCGGCATAGGTCAAACCGCGGCGCGACGAAGGTCGGAGCACACCGAAGTCTCCCACCTCTGCCGAAACCGGCGTACGGTCGCTGAGCTGGCATTGAGCACCGTAACGGTCAGCGCTGTGTCGGCCGAAGTGCGGTGCCCGGGGTCCGCAGCTGCCGGGGATTACCGCGAAGCGTTAGTACTGCAACGGCGGGTCGTAGCTGTGGCTGGTGGTGGCTCGTTGGTGGGCAGGGTTATTGCGTTCTGGGGTAGCTGCTGGTCACGGCGGTTATGAGGTCGTGTGAGCGGCGGTCGGCGCGTCGGTTGGCGCGGGCAATGTTGGGTTCGCCGTGGATGCGGTGCCAGCCGATTGCGGTGTTACGCAGGGTGGCCATGATGGCGGGTCCGTTGCCGGTGCGGGCCTGGTGAAGATCTTCACGGAAAGTCACATCTCGTACGTTGTGGACCTGGTTTTCGATCAGCCATTCCGCTCTTGCCCATTTCTGCAAGTCAGCGGGTTGGGCGTCGGCCCTGGGTGTCAGGGTTGGGTGAGACCAGCGGTTCAGAGCAAGTAGCCCTCCCGGGGCGAGGATGGATTTTCTCTCGATGACGATTTCCAGCGCGCAACGGTCCGTCGGGCACGATGGGGCCATGACCAGTGAGGGACCTCGAGCGGACCGGCCGCGACGTCGGTCGTTCACCGCGGCGGAGAAGCTGCGGCTGCTCGCCGGATACGAGCAGGCCGTCGCCGAGGGTGACGGCAACGGCTACCTTCGCCGTAACGGCTTGTACTCGTCGCTGATGAGTGAGTGGCGTCGCGCCCGTGATGCCGGCCTGCTCGAGGGGAAGAAGCCCGGTCAGAGCGTCGGCCGCCCGAGTGGGGAACAGGCCGAGATCGCCCGACTGCGCCGCCAGTTGGAGCTGGCGAACCGGAAGATCGCCCGGACCGAGGCGGCGTTGGACATCATGGGAAAAGCACACGCGCTCTTGGCCGAGATCTCCGAGAGCGCGGATACCGACACCAAGCCGACCAAGCCCTGACCGATGCCTACACGGCGTTGCTGGCCGCGCAGACGTCGACTCGTGCAGCGGCCCGGCTGACCGGGATCGCCCGCAGCACCGCCCACCGACGCTTCCGCACCCCAGTGACGTGCGCACCGACGCCTCGGCCGGCGCCGGCGAACCGGCTGTCCGACGCCGAACGCGCCCGCATCCTGGCGGTGCTCGACAGCGACCGGTTCGTCGACACCACCCCGACTGAGGCGTTCGCGACGCTGCTCGACGAAGGCGTCTACCTGGCCTCGATCTCCACCCTCTACCGCATCCTGCGCGCCAACGATCAGGTCGTCGACCGGCGCCGCCAGGCCCGGCACCCCACCCGGGCACGCCCGGAGCTGACGGCCACCGGCCCGGGGCAGGTGTTCACCTGGGACATCACGAAACTGCCCGGACCGGCCAAGGGCGTCTACTACGACGCCTACGTCATGATCGACATCTGGTCGCGGTACATCGTTGGGCACCACGTCGCCGCCACCGAGAGTGCCGAGATCGCCCACGACTTCATCACCGAGGTCATCGCCGTGCACGGGGTCCCGCAGGTCGTGCACGCCGACCGCGGCACCTCGATGACCTCCAAACGCGTCGCGACGCTCCTGGCCGACTTGCACGTCACCCGATCGCACTCCCGGCCGCGCGTGAGCAACGACAACCCGTTCTCCGAAGCCGCGTTCAAGACCGTGAAGTACCACCCCACGTTCCCCGAACGCTTCGGATCCCTGGCCGACGCCCGCGCGTTCTGCGACACGTTCTTCAGCTGGTACAACCACGAACACCACCATGCCGGAATCGGCCTACACACCCCCGCCGACGTCCACTACGGCCACGCCGCCGCCCAACAGGCCCTCCGCGCCCACGCCCTCGACACCGCCTGGACCGCCCACCCCGAACGCTTCTCCCGCCGGCCCAGACCCAAAGCGCTGCACCTGCCCGACACCGTATGGATCAACCCCACCGAACCCGCTACCGATCAACCGATGCCACAAGCGGCGTAACACCCACTGGTCCCACCGGCCTTGACAAGTTGGGGCTGTCTCGCTAACGGTGTTTCCGGCGATCTTGGTTAGTAGGTTTCAGCGGCTGGGAAGCGGTCGCTGAAGGTGATGGCGAAGGCGTTCAAC
>NZ_JBEYIX010000088.1:0-12425 GCF_040636055.1 Micromonospora sp. NPDC006766
CTCCCACTGGGCGTAGGCGTCCGGGTACGCCGACACCTGCACCGTCTGCGCGGCCTTGGTCAGCGGCATGTCCTGCCACCCGTCAACCTGCTTCAGACCCTTGAGGAACGCGGTGGTCGAGTACTCCGGATCGGTGATCTGCTCCGGCGTGCCCCAACCACTGGAAGGGCGCTGCTGGAACAGGCCCAGCGAGTCGTGGTCGTTGGCGTCACCCAGGTGGCCCAGGTTCTCCAGCTTCGACTCCTGCAGGCTCGTGGCGATCGAGATCACCGCCGCCCGCTCGGGCATGCCGGCCTTCTTCGTCGCCGCGATGATCGCCTTCACATTCGCGACCTGCTCACCGTTGAGCGTGATCTTCGACTGCGCGCCCTGCACACCATGCGGAATCAGCTTCGCCATGTCCGGCTTGGCGGCCTGCGCCGCGGCCGGCTGGTCGGCCTCCATCACGGCGGCCGGGGTCATCCCGATACTCGGGGTCGCCTCGTGGGTGAGGTGGGTCAGCGGGCCAGCCGCCAGACCACCAGCGAAGGCCAGACCAGCGACACCAAGAATGCTCTTGCGCAGCATCGTGTTCATCTGAAGCTCCATTCGGGGGTTGGCGCACGCGCCGACGGGGGTCGGCAGCGGTGCGCAGGCACCGTCAGGCGCTCAAAGAAAGGGGAAAGTCTCTGCCCGGCCGGCTCGCGGGGCGGGGCCTCTTCGCGGCGCCGGGACCATGTACAACGACCGACGACCCATCAACATTCCGGGCCCACACACCCCCCGCCTCACCGGGCGAGCGTCTTCTTCGGCCGTGCACCCGTGTTCAACGCCCCCCGACCGCCAACGATTCCACCCCCGGCCGCACCTCAGATTCCGACATTACACACATTTCGCCCCAGTCTGGCGGGTTGGCTGGATCCAAACATGTCCGCGACAGAAGATACGAAACCGGCCGGCCCCGGAAGGGAGCCGGCCGGTCGCGGAGAGCAGGAACTCACCAGAGCTGCTGGACGATGTCCGCCGCCTGCGACTCCCACTGCGCGTACGCGTACGGGTACGCGGACACCTGGACGGTCTGCGCGGCCGTGGTCAGCGGCAGGTTCTGCCAGCCTCCGACATTCTTCAGCGCGTCGAAGAACGCCTTCGAGGCGTAGTCCGGGTTGGTGATTTGCTCGGGCGTACCCCAACCCGACGACGGGCGCTGCTGGAACAGGCCCTCCGAGTCGTGGTCGTTGTACGCGCCGAGGTTGCCCAGGTTATACAGCTTCGACTCCTGCAGCGAGGTGGCGACGCCGATGACGGCGCCCCGCTCGCCCACGCCGGTCTCCTTGGCCGCCTGAACGATGGCCTTGGCGTTGTCGACCTGTGCGTTGTCGAGCGGGATGCGCGACTGCGCGCCCTCGACACCGTGCGGGATGAGATCGTCCCGGGTGGGCTTTTTGGTCGTGGCGGAAGCCTGGCTCGCGCGTTCCGCGCCGCTGGCGGCATCGGTGGCGTCGGTCTGGCCAGTAGCCAGGTCGATCGCGGCGACGGCGCCGGCGTGCGGACCGGCGGTGACCGGCGCGGCGAAGGCGCTGGGCCCGACCGCCAGGCAGCCCAGAGCAGCCACGCCGGCGATGCTCAGCGCGGCCTTACGCTGCGGGGTCCTGGTAGCGGCGGGGATCCACCGGGTCTGAGCGGCCTCGGCCGTGCGGCGCGAGGTCTCTTCGGCGGCGGGGATCCATCGGGTCTTCGCAACCTCGGCCGTGCGTCGGGAGGTCTGCGCGATGGCGGGGAGCCACCGGGTCTTGACGAGCTCGGCCGTGCGATGCGAGGTCTGTTCGATGGCGGGGAGCCATCGGGTGAAGTGCTGCTTCACGATGGTTGCCCTTTCGATCATCACGACGCGCTCCGGGGTGAGCGAGCCTCGGGGGAGCTACCGGCCGGTACGGGTTTGCGCTCCGGCCGCACTGGGGAACACAACAAGCCGGCCGTGTCGGTCATTCCGGAAATGCCGGAGAGCAGCAGCCCTCAGCCGGCGGCCGGCGTGCCGAACCGGACAAGCACGTGCCAGAGTTGCTTAAGGTGCTGAAGGGTGACCTCGAGCGGCCCCCGGTCGGCCCACCGCTTTGGGTCCCGCACCACCGACGCGGCAGCCCGGCCGATCAACGCGGCATGCACGGGCTCCCCCGGACCGGCGAACTCCGCGTGCACTCGGACGGCCAGCTGCGGGATCTCCGGGCCGCGGAACTCGGCGTCAATGCCGTCGACCGGCAGTTCGAATCCGTCGTGCCAGTGCAACGGAAAACCGTGCCGTCGGGCGATCCCGGCGAGGATCCGCCCAGCGTCGGTGCCCCGGAACGACGGGTCGACCACCAGCGCCTCGACGTCCCGGTCGAGGCTCAACTCGCCGTGGATCTGCGCCTCGATGTAGTCGTCCAACGCTCGCCCGGCCTCGGCGGATTCCCGCTCCTGACGGCAGAGCAGCGCACGCAGCAGCGTACCGGTGTCCATGCCGGCCGCTCCGAGGCTGACCCCGGTGTCGGCGGTGGCCTCGAGCAGCGCGGCGAGCACCGGTTCGAAGACGTCGAGGGTGCCGAGGTCTTTCGGCTCGGTGTGACTGTCGCCGAAGGTGAAGGATGCTCGGCCGAGGAGCTTCGGGCGCAGCCGCAGGTGGCAGGAGCCGAACCGAGGGCAGGCGCCGTCGGCGTGGTCGAGCAGGTTCAGACCGCCGTACTTCGGACGCTCCGACGGGAGCACGCCCGGCCGCTGATAGGCGCCGCCGAACAGCGTCGCCTCCCAGCGGTCCCGATCGCCGCCGGGAAACGCGGTCAGCCCCCCGTTGGAAATGCCGGTCTCGAACTGGCTACGGTAGACACCCTCTCGGTCCAGCGCCTCGGCCACGGTACGGCCATCACGCAGCAGCCGGTCCGGGTGGAAGTTGAGCGTCAGCCGCCCGTGCGTGGCCACCGCCGCGATGATCTCCTCCGGCTGGTAGCCCGTCCCCGAACCGGCAAGGTGCCGGGTGATGGTGGCGAGGGCCGCCGGACGGTCGCGCCGCGCAAGGTGGCGGACGTGCCGCAGGGCGGCGGCCTGCGCCGGGGTCAGTGCGGGCGTGGTGGCGGGGTCAGGCACCGCGCGAGGGTATCAACGGCGGGGCGGCCGGGCGGAGTTGTTTCAGTGCTCAGGCACCGGAGCCGTCCGCAGCGCCGCGTTCCTCAGCGGTACGCAGCTCCTGGAACACGGTGAGGTGCAGGCCCGCCGGGGCGTCGAGACGGGCGTTGAGGGACTGCCACGGAGTGACGGTCGGCGGGGCGACCTCGGTGGCGCCCGAGGCGACCAGGCGCTCGGTCACCGCGCGGCTGTCGTCCACTTCGAACGCCACCCGCAGGCGCGGCGCGACCTGCCGGCCGACCTCCACCTCGTCGATCATCCGCTTCTGCGCGGGGTTCGCCAGCTCCAGGGTGGCCCGGCCGGCGTCCAGGATCACCACCCGCGCGCCGTCGCCGCCCGAGTATGCGGCCTGTTCGGGAAGACCCAGGGCGTCGCGGAAGAAGGCAACCGCCGCGTCGTAGTCGTCGGCCTCCACCACGAGACGGAGCTGGCGTACGGTCGGCGGCTGGTCGTTCCCCGGCACCGTCATGACAGCCGATCCTACAGCGTGTCTCATAAGTCCGTTGGGTCATGAGACACCGCCCTTCTCGGGCGTCCCTGCCGTCACGGATATTCGTGGCGGTGGGGTTCCTCCGTCATCGGGGCTGGTTTCACCGGCGCGTGGGCGCTGGCCAGAGCCGTCCCCCTCGGGAGGCGTTGGTGACCGGGCCTCGTACTTCGGGGTCCCGGGTCTGGGCATGGTGCTGCTCGGCCCAGACAGCGAGGTTGACCGCCGCGTTGACGTCCCGATCCGCCTCATGCCCACACGTCTCGCAGCGCAAGACGCGCACCGAGAGGCGTAGCGCCGGGCCGACGGTGCGGCAGGCACTGCACATCTTGGTGGACGGATACCACCGAGGTGCCGAAACACGCGCTAGTCGACGGCTGCGGCGCCGAGCCGGGCGACGAAGTGCACGTTGCTCGGCGTGGCGGCGAGCTGGCGCAGCAGCCGGTCGAGGGCTTGCTGTCGGTCCAGTTGGGACAGCGCGGGTCGCAGCTTCCGCAAGCGGTGACGCTCGATGTCGGTGAGCAGCAGCTCGTCCCGCCGGGTGCCGGACGCCCGGACGTCGATGGCCGGGTATGTACGCCGGTCGGCCAGGCCACGGTCCAGCCGCAGCTCGGCGTTACCGGTGCTCTTGAACTCCTCGTGGATGAGGTTGTCGGCCGCCGAGCCGGTCTCCACCAGCGTCGAGGCGACAATGGTCAGCGAGCCGCCCTCCTCAACGGCGCGAGCGGCGGCGAGCAGGCGCTTCGGCGGGTTGAGCGCGGCCACGTCGACGCCGCCGGAGAGCGTACGCCCGGCCGACCGGACGCTGAGGTTGTAGGCGCGGCCGAGCCGGGTCAGCGAGTCGAGCAGCACGACCACGTCGTGCCCCAGCTCGACCAGCCGCTTCGCCCGCTCGATCGCCAGCTCCGCCACCGTCGTGTGGTCCTGCGGCGGACGGTCGAACGTGGCCGCGATGACCTCGCCCTTCACCGACCGCTGCATGTCGGTGACCTCTTCCGGCCGCTCGTCCACCAGCACCACCATCAGGTGGCACTCCGGGTTGTTACGGGTGATCGCGTTCGCGATCGCCTGCAGCACCATCGTCTTACCCGCCTTCGGCGGCGAGACGATCAACGCCCGCTGGCCCTTGCCGATCGGCATCACCAGGTCGATCACCCGGGTGGTCAGGATGTGCGGCTCGGTCTCCAGCCGCAGCCGCTCCTGCGGGTACAGCGGAGTGAGTTTGTAGAACTCCGGCCGGCGCTTCGCCTCCTCCGGCTCCATCCCGTTGATGGTGTCGAGCCGGACCAGCGGTACGTGCCGGCCACGGTGGGGTGCGGCGGCGACCGCGCCGGTGACCAGGTCGCCGCGGCGCAGGCCGTACCGCCGAATCTGAGCGGGTGTGACGTACGCGTCGGCGGCGGAGGGCAGGTAGCCGTCGACCCGGATCAGGGCGTGGTCGTCGGCGGTGTCGACGATGCCGACGACCGGCGTGGGGGTGTCGGTGTTGGTCATCCGATGCCTTTCGGTGGGGCCCGTGGCCAGGGCGATGGTTGGGGAAGCGGCGGGCGGAACAGGTCGAGGCGCGCGGAGAGACCGGGCGTGCCGGGGTGTTGAGGCACCTGGGCCGCCTCGGGGCGTCCGACCCGGGCCGTCACAGCGGGCGGTCGGTGCCGACGGAGACGGTCGGATCAGCCGCACGGCAGGCGATCGGGAAGGCCGACCGGCGGGACACCCGCGGCGGCGGATTTGCGCGGCTGTCGACGGTGATCGGTGATTATGTGGGAGAGAGAACACCGGGCGGCGCCGTGCGCCGGCATCCGGGTTCGTCGGAACATTAACCCGACAGCGTCGGGCGGGGCAAGCAGCTGTCGGCCGAGACGAACGTAACCGCGGCCTGTCTGGAGGCACAGGCTGACGGTCGCGGGTGTTCGGAGGTCATGCCGCTGCGACGGTTGACCCTGACGCAGGGGCAATCTCCCAGCATGGTGGCATGACCACGAAAACCAGTGCAATGGAGGTCGCCGGCCTGCGCGAGTCGTTCGGCGATCACGGCGACGATGAGGAGCAGGCGGAGAGGGGCGACAGGACGATCCGGCACGCCACGATCCACCACGACGGCGTCACGATCCCGGTGTCTCGCGGCGGCCGGGGACGACCGCTGGTCCTGTGCCCTGGGCTGAACTCGACACAGGCAGACCTGCACGAGCTGACCGAGTTGCTGCGGCACGACCACGATGTGGTGACCTTCGACCTGCGGGGCCATGGCCTCGCCTCGGCCGCCGACCGGTACTCCTTCGAGGCTTTCCTCGGCGATCTCGTCGCGGTGATGGCAGAGGTGGAGCGTTTCGACCTGCCCTCGGCACCCGTCCTCGTGGGCTACTCGCTGGGTGCAGACCTGGCGGTGCACTATGCCGCCGAGCATCCTGACACCATCGCCGGGCTTGTTCTCATCGACGGGGCGAACCCGGTGCCCGAACCGTTCATCACCGACGCTGACCTGGCAGCGTTTCTCGCAATCTGGGAGGACCTGGTGACGCAGCAGGAGCCCGTGCGGGGCACGGCGCGTCAGGTGTTGCTCACTGCCCAAGAGATTCTCGACGTGAACGTCGAGGTCGATGTGGTTCGGTCCGGGATCCTCGCCCGATACGGGAAGATCGACCGGCGGATCAGCATGATCATGTCGAGCTCGATGGCCGGCGACAGCGGCGAAGGGCATGTGCCGCGGTTCAATCAGAACTGGCGTGCCGGCGTCGAGCGGCTTGTCCGCGAGCAGCCGCACATCGCCACGTTCTGGCTCAACGCCGACCATCGTCTGGTCTTCACCCATGCCTCGGAAGTCGCTCAGATCATCCGGCGTACACAAGGCGCAGCCGGCCAGGCACCTGCTTGAACACCGCGTAGCAGACTGGGGCAATGCTGACCATCGGTGAGCTGGCGTCGTACGCCGCAGTGACGGTGCGCGCCGTGCGGCACTATCACGCCAAGGGGTTACTGCCGGAGCCGGAGCGGGACCGCTCCGGCTATCGGAGGTACGACGCCGGCGCCGTGGTCGAGCTGATCAAGATCCGGACCCTCGCCGAGGCCGGGATCCCGCTGGCGCGCGTGCGGGAACTGCTGCAGGCCGAGAAGGAGGAGTTTGCCGCAGTGGTCGCAGACATTGACAAGCGGCTGCGGGCGGAGATCCGGGAGCGGCAACGGCACCGGGAACGGATTGCTCGCCTCGCCTCCGGGGACAACCTGGCGCTGCCTGCGGTGGTGGTCGAGTATCTCGACCGGCTGCGGGCGCTCGGGGTCGACGAGCGGATCATCCAGGTTGAGCGCGACGGCTGGATCCCGCTGGCCGCGCACTCACCCGAGCGGGTCCCCGAGTGGATGGCACGCAAGCGTGAGCAGATCACTGACCCGCAGCTCATCGCGTTCTATCTCACCCTGGGCCAGGCACTCGACCGCACCGACGACGACCCACGGCTGGTCGAGCTGGCCGAGGAACTGGCCGCCTACCTCACGCAGATGGCCAACGAACAGGGCGAGGACTACGTCGACGACACAGATATTGAGCCGCCGCTGGTCAAGCTGATGGACAGACTGGCGTTCGACACGGTGCCACCGGCCCGTCGGCTGATCGAGTTGCTGAAAGACCGAGGCTGGACCGGCTGGACCGAACTCAAGCGCGTGGACCCCGCACCGGATGCGGCCGGAATACGCCAGGAAGATGCCGCAGCGCGTTCCGGGCCCTGTCGATGACTGCTGGTGGGGTGTCCACGATGCTGCGCACGCTTGGTGGCGACGTGCTCGTAGCCGGGCACGGCCGGTTAATCCGTCCAGGGCGGCCCACGGCCCGTGCCTCCGGGCCCGCGCGTCGCGGTCAGTGTCCCCGGGCGATCCACTCGTCGAGGTGGGGCGCCTCGGCGCCGATGGTGGTGTCGTCGCCGTGCCCGGTGTGGACGACGGTCTCCGGCGGCAGGGTGAGCAGCCGGGTCCGGATCGACTGGATGATGGTGCCGAAGTCGCTGTAGGAGCGGCCGGTGGCACCCGGCCCGCCGGCGAACAGGGTGTCGCCGGTAAAGACCACGCCGAGGTCGGGGGCGTGCAGACTGCACGCGCCGGGGCTGTGGCCGGGGGTGTGCAGCACCCGCAGTGTGGTCCCGCCGACCGCGATGGTCTGGCCGTCGGTCAGCTCCCCGTCGGGTGGCGTGTCGGGGTGGACCAGGTCCCAGAGCACCCGGTCGGCGGGGTGCAGCAGCACCGGGGCGCCGGTGGCCCGGGCCAGTTCGGGCGCGACCCGTACGTGGTCGTCGTGGGCGTGGGTGGCCAGGATGGCGACCACTCGGCGGTCGCCGACGACCCGGCGGATGGCAGCCACGTCGTGCGGCGCGTCGATGACGACGCACTCGATGTCGTCGCCGATCACCCAGACGTTGTTGTCGACGTCGAAGGTCTGCCCGTCGAGGGAGAACGTGCCGGAGGTGACGGTGTGGTCGACGCGGGCGGTCACGGGAAGACCACCACCGAACGGAGCACGTCGCCGTGGTGCATCCGGGTGAACGCCTCCTCGACCTGGTCGAGGGCGATTTCCTCGGTGACGAACGCGTCCAGGTCGAGGCGGCCCTGCTTGTACAGCTCGGTGAGCATGGGGAAGTCACGGCTGGGCAGGCAGTCGCCGTACCAGCTGGACTTGAGCGCACCGCCACGGCCGAAGACGTCCAGCAGCGGCAGCTCGACCTTCATGGCCGGGGTGGGTACGCCCACCAGCACGACCGTGCCGGCCAGGTCCCGGGCGTAGAAGGCCTGCTTCCAGGTCTCCGGGCGGCCGACCGCGTCGATCACCACATCGGCGCCGAAGCCGCCGGTCGCGGCGCGGATCGCCTCGACCGGGTCGTCCTCGGAGGCGTTGACGGTGTGCGTGGCGCCGAAGCGGCGCGCCCAGTCGAGTTTGCGGGAGTCGGTGTCCACCGCGATGATCGTCGTCGCTCCGGCCAGTGCGGCCCCGGCGACCGCGGCGTCGCCGACGCCGCCGCAGCCGATCACCGCGACCGAGTCGCCCCGGGTCACCTGGCCGGTGTTGATCGCCGCGCCGAGGCCGGCCATCACGCCGCAGCCGAGCAGGCCGACGGCGGCGGGCCGGACGGACGGGTCGACCTTGGTGCACTGGCCGGCGTGCACGAGGGTCTTCTCGGCGAACGCGCCGATGCCGAGGGCGGGCGTCAGCTCGGTGCCGTCGGTGAGGGTCATCCGCTGGGCGGCGTTGTGGGTGTTGAAGCAGTACCAGGGGCGGCCCCGGCGGCAGGCCCTGCACTGCCCGCAGACGGCCCGCCAGTTGAGCACCACGAAGTCGCCGGGAGCCACGTCGGTGACGCCCTCCCCCACCTGCTCGACGACGCCGGCGGCCTCGTGGCCGAGCAGGAACGGGTAGTCGTCGGTGATGCCGCCCTCGCGGTAGTGCAGGTCGGTGTGGCACACCCCGCAGGACTGGACGCGCACCACCGCCTCACCCGGACCCGGGTCGGGCACCACGATCGTGGTGACCTCCACCGGCGCGCCCTTGCGCCGCGACACGACTCCCCGGACTTGCTGACTCACGGCTCCTCCCGCCTGTGTCGGTCTGGCGTACTTTCGTGAACCTACCCGTCGAACGTACGCGCCGGCCCACCGCTGGGCGGTGGTTATCTTCCGCATCGCAGGGTACGCGGCAGCAGTTCTCCGCATCCGACGGGAGTGATCATGAGGCTGGCGCATACACCGCTGCGGGTCAGCATCGGCGCGTTCATCCTGAATTCCGGGCTCAGCAAACGCGGCCTGGAGGGCGAGGCCGCGCAGGCGGTGCACGGCATGGCCGTGGGCGCGGTCCCCCAACTCGAACAGGTGGGGCCGGACCGGTTCGCCAAGCTGCTGTCCCGGGGCGAGATCGCGCTCGGTGCCGCGCTGCTCGCGCCGTTCGTGCCGTCGCTGTTGGCCGGTGCGGCGTTGGCCGCTTTCGGCGCCGGCCTGGTGCAGCTCTATCTCAAGACGCCCGGACTGCGGGAGCCGAACAGCTTGAAGCCGACCCAGGCCGGCACCGGCATCGCCAAGGACGTGTGGCTGGTCGGCGCCGGCCTCACCCTGATACTGGACTCGCTGACGCACCGCCGGCGCTGCCACTGAGCATCGCGGTCAGGTGCCGGCCGGGGCGGGGACCGCGACGGCGGTACGCTCGGCCGCGTGGCGGCGGCGGGCGGCGTTGCGGTAGCGCAGCACCTGGACCGCGCCGAGCAGCCAGAGCAGATACTGCACGGCGAACGCCCAGCGGAACGCGTCCAGCGACGGGGCACTCCGCCCGGCCGGGGTGGCCAGGTCGAGGACGACGCCGACGGCCAGGATCAGCAGGATCGAGGCGACGAACCCGCCGACGTTGACGATGCCGGTGGCGCTGCCGATGCGGTGCACCGGGTTGGCGGTGCGCGCGTAGTCGAAGCCGATCACCGAGCCGGGTCCGTTGGCGGCGAGGACGACGACGAGGGCCACCAGCAGCCAGTGCGGTGCGCGTCCCGGCCAGGCCAGCACGACCGTCCAGACCGCGGCGGTGCCGGCGGTGATCGCGAAGACCAGCACCGAGCGGTGGAAAGGGTGACGGGCGCACAGGTGGGCGATCACCGGTCCGCAGATCAGGGCCCCCACTGCCATCAGGGTCAGCAGCGACGCCGCCGCGGTGGGCGAGAATCCTTGCCCCTGCACCAGGAACGGATAGCCCCACAGCAGCGCGAACACCGAACCGGAGAACTGGGTGACGAAGTGGCTCCACAGGCCGAGGCGGGTACCCGGCTGGGCCCAGGCCTCGGCGAGCTGCCGGCGTACGGTGCCCAGGTCGGGGGCGGCGGCGGTGACGTGCCCGATGTGCGGGGTGTCTCGAACCGCGACGAGGACGAGCAGCAGCACGGTGGTGCCGAGCGCCGCCGCGGTGAGGAACGCGGGCGTCCAACCGACGTGGTGCAATAGCGCCACCAGCGGAATCGCGCTGAGCACCGCGCCGAGTTGCCCGACAGTGCCGGTGAGCTGCACCAGCAGCGGGTTGCGTCGGCCGGGGAACCAGAACGCTACGATACGCAGCACGCTGATGAAGGTCATCGCGTCGCCGAGGCCGACCAGGACGCGGGCGGCGACCGCGAGGCGGACGTCGGTGGCGACGGCGAAGCAGAGCTGACCGGCGACCATCAGCACGCCACCGGCCACCAGCATCCGGCGGGAGCCGAACCGGTCGAGCAGCACACCGACCGGCACCTGCATGGCCGCGTACACGGCGAGCTGGGCGACGGAGAAGGTGGCCAGCGCGGCGGCGTTGATGTGGAAGCGGTCCGCCGCGTCGACCGCGGTGACGGCGAGCGAGCTGCGGTGGAAGATCGCCACGAGGTAGGCGGCGAGCGCGACCGCGTACACCAGGACGGCAGGGCGGCCTGGACGGGCGGCGGAGGTACGTGGCAGCGGCGGGGCGGCGGCGGTCACCGCAGCGTCCGCAGCGCGGTCGCGGCGTTGTCGATGTGCGCGCCGACCGCGTCGAGCCAGGGCTGCGGGTCGTCGCCGTCGAGGGCGGCGAGCTGGCCGGCGTGCTCGGTGAGGGCCACCTCGGCCCAGCCGGGCGAGAGCCGGAAGCTGGCCTCGCCCATGCGCAACTGCCGGTCGCGCAGCCGGTGGTACAGCTCGGCGAGGATCTCGTTGCCGGCCGCCTCGACGACGGTGGCGTGGAAGGCCCGGTCGGCGGCCATCAGGGCGGTGACGTCACCGTCGGCGTGCGCCCGGCGCATCTCGGCGAGCCAGCGGGCCAGGTCGGCCTTGAGTTCGGCCCGGCGGGGCCAGATCCGCTCGGCCGCGTACAGCTCGACGAGGCGCCGGGCCTCGATGACGTCGACGATCTCCCGCGCCGACACGGGCCGGATCAGCGCGCCGCGCTTCGGGTACAGGGCGACCAGCCCCTCGGCTTCCAGGCGCAGCAGCGCCTCCCGCACCGGCGTACGCGAGACCCCGGCCGCCTCAGCGATCTCTCCCTCGCTGATCAGCAGCCCACCCGGGTAGACCTGCTCCAGGATGGCCTGCTTGAGGTGCTGATAGGCCCGCTCGGCGCACGATGGCCCGACGGCGCGCGCCGAGGCGCTGGGACGCGTCATGTATCTATGCTGCGCCCCAGGACCCGATGATGGTCCGGCCGGACCCGTCGACCGTGACCCGGCCCACTGTCTGCCTGACCACGCCGTTCGTTGATTGACTCCATGCAGGGGACATGGCGGTATCGAGCGGAACGACCGTTTGCCCCGACTCGGAAAGTTGATCACCGAGCTGAGCACACACGCCCGATGTCGTGCCGGGTGGGTGGAACGTCATGGAGGTCATCGTGGCCCGGAGACGTCCGTGGTGTTCCAACCGACGGGCCTGACCCCTTGGGCGGGGGTGGACCTTGGTGGGGCGCTTGTCCGGTTTGCGGGAACGTGACCGCCCGGCATCCCGGGGTGGAATGGCGGGCGGCGGTCGGTCGTTGAACACGGGTGCACAGCCGAGGAAGACCCCCGCCAGGCGGGGTGTGCGGGCCCGGAATGATGGCGGGCCGCCGGTCGTTGTACATGGTCCCGGCGCCGCGAAGAGGCCCCGCCCCGCGAGCCGGCCGCGCAAAGACTTCCCCTCTTTTCCTTTGAGCGCCTGACGGTGCTTGCGCACCGCTGCCGACCCCCATCGGCGCGTGCGCCAACCCCCGAATGGAGCTTTTGCGATGAACACGATGCTGCTGCGGAAGAGCATTATCGGTATCGCCGGTCTGGCCTTCACCAGTGGTGTGATCGCCGGCCCGCTGGCCCACCAC
>NZ_JBEYIX010000089.1:0-10883 GCF_040636055.1 Micromonospora sp. NPDC006766
CCCCGCATCCCACTATATTTTTGGTTGTGTGTTTTTTTCTTTTTTGGGATCTCCTTATCGCCAGGGGGGGCCGGGGGGCGGCCCGGGGGGGGGCCCCCCCCCCCCCGACCCGTATCCGCGGGATCGAGCCGGACTATCGGCGCTCGCGCCGATCGCGGCTGTCGAAGGAGCGCTCGCCGTCGCCGTCCCGGTCTCGGCGTACGGTCGCCTTGCGGCCCTTGATCGTGCTGTCCCGCAGCCCCCGGATCACCTCGTCGGCGAGCGCGTACGGGACCTCCACCAGGGAGAACCGGTCGGCGATCTCGATCGAGCCGATGTCCCGGCCGCTGGCCCGGGTCTCCCCGGTGATCGCCCCGACCAGGTCCTGCGGCCGGACCCCGGCGCGCCGCCCCAGCCCGATGAAGACCTGCGTCGTACCGCCAGCGCGGGGCCGCCCGCCGCGCCGCTCCCGGCCCTCGGGCCCCGGTCGGCCCTCCCGGGCCGGGCGGACCGGCACCTGCGGGATCTCCTCCTCCTCGTCCGAGGTCCCGGGCAGGGTGGCCTCGTGCGCCAGCCGCACCGCGGCGAGCGCCACCTCCATCAGGTCGAACTCGTCGGTCAGCGACTCCACGATCGCCCGGAACGGCTCCAGGTCGTCCTCCAGCAGCGACTCCCGCAGCGCGGCCTGGGTCAGCTCCAGCCGCCGGGTCCGCAGGTCCGCCACCGTCGGGATCTTGTCGACGGTGATCCGCTGGCCGGTGACCCGCTCGATGGTCTTGAGCATCCGGTGCTCACGCGGCTCGGCCAGGGTGATCGCCACCCCCTCCCGGCCGGCCCGGCCCACCCGGCCGATCCGGTGCACGTACGACTCGGGCGCCGAGGGCACGTCGTAGTTGACCACGTGGGTGAGCTGCTCGACGTCCAGGCCCCGGGCCGCCACGTCGGTGGCCACCAGCAGGTCGGCGGTGCCCGCCCGCAGCCGGCCCATCACCCGGTCCCGCTGCTCCTGGCTCATCCCGCCATGCAGCGCCTCGGCCCGGTAGCCCCGGCCGTTCATCGTCTCGGTGAGCCGGTCCACCTCCTCCCGGCTGCGGCAGAAGACGATCGCGGCCGTCGGCGACTCCACGTCCAGCACCCGGCCCAGCGCGGCCGGCTTGTGCGCCCGCGCCACGATGTACGCGCTCTGCCGCACCCGGGGCGCCTCGCCGGCCACCGGCCGCTCGCGTTCGATCTGGATGCGGACCGGATCGGTCAGGTGCTTGCGGGCCAGCCCGTCGATCCGCGCCGGCATGGTCGCCGAGAAGAGCACCGTCTGCCGCTCGGTCGGAGCGTGCTCCAGGATCGCCTCGATGTCCTCGGCGAAGCCCATGTCGAGCATCTCGTCGGCCTCGTCCAGCACCACGGTGCTCAGCGAACCCAGCCGCAGGGTGCCCCGGGCGATGTGATCCAGCGCCCGGCCCGGCGTCGCCACCACCACGTCCACGCCCAGGTCGAGGGCGCGCAGCTGACGGCCGATCGGCTGGCCGCCGTAGATCGGCAGGACCCGGGTGCCCAGGTCCTTGCCGTACCGGTGGAACGCCTCGGAGACCTGCACCGCCAGCTCCCGGGTGGGCACCAGCACCAGCGACACCGGATCCCCACCGGGCCGGTCGTCGGGCATCCGCTGCAACAGCGGCAGGGCGAAGGCGGCCGTCTTGCCCGTGCCGGTCGCCGCCTGCCCGAGCAGGTCCTGGCCGGCGAGCAGCGGAGGGATCGCCTCCCGCTGGATCGGGGTCGGTTCCTCGTAGCCGAGCGCGGCCAGCGCGCCCAGCAGCTCGGCGCGCAGCCCGAGATCCGCGAAGGTGGTTGCCGCGTCGGCGGCGTCGGGGAGGGTGGTGTCGGTCGGCGTTGGTGCGGAACTCATGTTCCAAGCTTTTCATCACCTGCCGCGAGCCGTCGCGGCGACCGGCACAACCGTCGGCATGGCCACTTTCCGGCCGCGGTCAGCGCGCCTCGACCGGCACCCGGGCCTCGGCGAGCAGCGCCGGGCCGGCGTACGCCACCGGGGTGGGCGCCGGCGCCGGACGCAGGGCCGCCAGCTGCTCGGCGCTGAGCGCGTACACCACCCGGCCCAGGCCGGAACGTGCGATCGCCGTCGCGCACATGCCGCACGGCTGGCAGCTTGTGTACATGGTGGCGACGGCGGCCGCCTCGGCGGGCAGGTGCCGGGCCGCCCAGCGGGCCAGCTTCAGCTCCGGATGCGCGGTGATGTCGGCGTCGGTGCGCTCGCTGTTGACCTCCTCGGCCAGCACCCGCCCCTCGGTATCGACCAGCAACGACCCGAACGGTCCGTCCCCCGCGTCCCGGGCGGCGACGGCCAGCTCGATGGCCCGCCGCAGATGACGTTCGTCGGTTTCGGTCAGCACACTCATTCCATGGGCATTCCCCACGGGACGTCGCGGCACACCGCAGACGGATAGCCTGACGGCGTGCGTACGGTCGAACTGCTCTGCTCGCGGGAGCTGGACGGGGCGGTACGGGCAGCCTGGCACCGGCTGGCCGAGGCCGGGCTGCCCAGCCTGGCGCGCAACACCCACCCGACCAACCGCCCACACCTGACCCTCGCCTCGGTCGACGAGTTCCCACCCGGCACCGAGCAGCGTCTCGCCGACCTCTGCGCCGCGGCATTGCCCCTGCCCGCCCGCCTCGACCGGGTGGCAGTGTTGAGCGGAAACTCCCCGCTGGTCTGGCTCGTCCGGCCCGGCCCTCAGCTGGTCGCCCTGCACGGCGCGGTCTGGGACGTGCTCGCCGAGGCCCCCGGCCCGCACCCGTGGCACCTGCCCGGGCGTTGGGTCCCGCACCTGAGCCTGGCGTTGCGGTTCGGCGATGCCGACCGGCGCCGAGCCCGGGCGGTGGCCGGGCTCGACCGGCCGGCCGGGGAGTTCGTCGCGGCGCGCAGCTACGACAGCGACACCCGCGCGGTCATCGACCTGCTCGCCACGGGTCCCCGGCTGACCGGCTGACGTGCGGCCCGGGCCGAACGGTGCCCGTGCCAGCATGAGGCATGACCCCGACCAGCATCGACGGCCGTTCATTGGCCGGGCTCGCCGCGCTGCTCGCCGACCACACCCGGGCGAGCTTTTGCCTGGCCCTGCTCGACGGGCGGGCCTGGACGGCCGGAGAGCTGGCCCGGGCCGCCGGGGTGGCCCCCTCCACCGCGAGCGAGCACCTCACCCGGCTGGTGCGCGGCGGGCTCCTGGTCGAGGAGCGGCAGGGCCGGCACCGGTACGTCCGCCTCGCCGACGCGTCGGTGGCCCAGCTCATCGAAGACCTGGCCGGGCACGCCCCGGCTGCCCCGACCCCGCCGCGCACGCTACGCGCCGCCTCGGCCGGCGCCGCCCTGGCGTACGCCCGGACCTGCTACGACCACCTGGCCGGCCGGCTCGGCGTGCTGCTGCACGACGCCTTGCTGGCCCGGGGCGTGCTGGACCGGACGGATGGCCTCGCGCTCAGCCCGGCCGGTGTGGGGTGGCTCGCCGGAATCGGCGTGCCGGTCGAGCCGCTGCGGGCCGCCCGCCGGCCGCTGGTCCGCGACTGCCTGGACTGGACCGAGCGCCGTCCGCATCTCGCCGGAGCGCTCGGCGCGGCGCTGTGCGGCCGCTTCCTCGACCTCGGCTGGACGGTACGCGGCACCGGCCGGGCTGTCCGCCTCACCCAGGCCGGTCGGCCCGCCCTCGCCGCAGCCCTCGGCGTCGACGCGGCGGACCTGACTCCACCCCGCGACAGCACCGCCCACCGCGCCTGACCGCCGCCCGTCGACAGTTCGGCGCAGCCCGAAGGAAACGCGCCCTACCGTCGGCCAATGAGCTGGCCGACCATTCCGCCCCTACCCGACACCCGCCGGCGGGCCGCCGGTACCCGTCGACGGCGGGTGGGTCGTCACCCGGCACGCTGACGTGTCCGCGGTGCTCACCGAGGTCGAACTCGACCAGGCCGGGGATCGGGTCGACGTCATGGCCCGGCTGGCGCGGCGCGTACCCCTGGCGGTGCTGGCGGCGCGGCTCGGCCTGGCGGATCCGGCGGTGGTCGGCCCGGTGGTGGCGGCGGTGGCGGCGGCCTACCACGGCGGCGCGGACCCGGCGGTGGTGGCGCGCGCCGACGAGGCGGTGGCCGCGCTGCTGCTCCGCTTCGACGCGGCCAACCGCGACCCGGTCGTGTTCGCCGAGCCGGACCGCTTCCTGCCCGGCCGACCCGGCGGGTCCCTGACCCTCGGCGGCGGCCCCCGCGGCTGCCCGGGCGAGCGGCACGCCCGGGCCCTGGCCGCCGGGGTGGTTGACGTGCTGCGCCGCCGCTGCCACCCCACCGCGGCCGTGATCCGCTACGCGCCGCATCCCACTCTTCGCGTTCCCACGAGCATTGAGGTGACCGTTCGATGAGCGACCGTGCCGCCGCCTTCCACGCCCTGCACCGGCCGGGCCGACCGCTGCTGCTGCCCAACGCCTGGGACCACGCCTCCGCCGCCGCACTCGCCGCCTGCGGGCATTCGGCGATCGGCACCACCAGCCTCGGGGTCGCCGCCGCGAGCGGAAAGCCGGACGCGGCCGGTGCGACCCAGGACGAGAATCGCGACCTCGCCCGACGGCTGCGCGAACTGCCGGTGCTGCTCACCGTCGACGTCGAGGGCGGCTTCAGCGACGACCCGGCGGCGGTGGCCGACTACGTCGCCGAGCTGGCCGCGCTCGGCGTGGTGGGGGTGAACCTCGAGGACGGCCGCCCGGACGGCAGTCTCGCGCCGACAGAGCTGGCCGCCGCCAAGATCGCCGCAGTGAAGGCCGCCGTGCCGGGGCTCTTCGTCAACGCCCGCACCGACGCCTGGTGGCTCGGCGTGCCCGAGCCGCGGGACGAGGCACTGCGCCGGGCTCGGGCGTACCGCGAGGCGGGTGCGGACGGCCTGTTCGTACCCGGGGCACCGGACGACGCCGTCGGGCTGCTCGCGGCGCAGGCCGGCCGGCCGTTGAACGTGCTGCACCGCCCGGGCGGGCCCGGCCTGGCCGAGCTGGGCCGGCTCGGGGTGGCCCGGGTCAGCACGGGCTCCCTGCTGTTCCGGGCGGCGCTCGGCGCGGCGCTGGACGTCGCCGACGCGGTCCGGGCCGGCCGGGAGGCCGACCTGCCCGACGTGCCCGCGTACGGATGGGTGCAGGAGCTGACCGAGCGGTTCCGGACCGACGGCCATCGTTAGGGGGATACAGGAGAATTGTTCGTGGAACCGGCGTTCCTGGTCGTTACGGTGTGTTCAGTGCCAATCACACCGTGGTCTGCCTGGAGAGGGGACCGACCATGCGAGTGCCCAGCCGAAGCGCCGACCAGCGCCCGGACACTCGGGTGCCGGATCTGGCCGCCTATCGGACGGCAGTGGCCGAGTTGCTGATCGAGGCGGGTGCCCTGGCGGACGCCCCATCGACCAACGCCCGCCAGGTGCTGCTGGACCAACGGCTGTGCGAGCCGGCCATCGCCACGGTCCTCGACGCCACCCCGCAGGGGCTCATCGGCGCCCGGGAGACCCTGCTGCTGGAGCTGGCCCGCCACCAGTCCGGCGACCGCGGCACGGCATCCGACCTCACCGCGCTGGTCCGGAGCTACCTGCTCACCCGCATCGACCTGATGTGGTGGCGGGACACGCCGGCCTTCCTCACCGACCAGCAGGTCGACACCAGCACCGACCTGGTGGACCTGGAGTGGCTACGCCGGCGCGGGCTGCTCGCCTTCCGCTATCAGGAGCAGCCCGCGACCGTCGCCGGCCGCGGGTGGCGGGCGGTGCGACGGCGGCTGCTGCCGGACGCCACCCCGCGCACCGCCGAGTTGGTGTTCCGCCGCACCCGGCGCGAGGTGGTCGCCCTGCTCAACGACATCGGGCGGCAGTTCGCGCTGGCCGCCCCGCCGGGCACCCCGCCGCTCTGGGTCACCAGCCTGGCTCGCAGCGCCGAGCACCAGTACCGGCTACGCCGCCTCGGGCACGCCGCCACGCTGCCCAGCGCACACTGCCTCGGCTGGGCGGCCGACCTGGAGCTGGCCTGGTTCCGTCGCTTCGACGCCCGGGACACCCTGGCGGATCTGCTGCTGGCCCGGCAGGCGGCCGGTGAGATCAACGTGGTCGACGAGGGCCAGATCTGGCACGTCTGCCTCGCGCCCGCCGCCCGTCGCCGCCTCCGCCGGGCGTACGAGGCCGAGATGGGGGTGTGAGTCCGGCCCGGCGCGCTTGACCCTGACACCATGTCAGGGGCGAGCGTGAGGGGGCCATGTTCACCATCGGAGAATTCGCCGCACTCGGCCGGGTGTCGGTTCGGATGCTACGGCACTACGACGGCATCGGGCTGCTCCGCCCGGCCGCCGTCGACCCGCACACCGGCTACCGCTACTACTGGGCGGCACAGCTGGGCCGGCTCAACCGGGTGATCGCCCTCAAGGACCTCGGGCTCACCCTGGACCAGGTCCGGGCCATCCTAGACGACGAGGTCGAGGTTTCCGAGCTGCGCGGCATGCTGCGGTTGCGCCGCGCCCAGCTCGCCGCGCAGGTCGCCGCCGACACCGCCCGGCTGGCCGGGATCGAGGCGAGGCTCCGAATGATTGAGACGGAGGGTCGAATGACCACTGAGGACGTCGTATTGAAGGAGACCCCGGCGGTGCGGATCGCGGAGCTGACGGCAGTTGCCGGGAGCTACCAGCCGCTCGACATCAGCCCGGTGATCCAGCCGCTCTACCCGGAACTGTTCCGCCGACTCGACAAGGCACAGGTGAGCCCGGCCGGGCCGGCCATCGCCTGGTACGAGCCGGAGGGCGAGGGCGAGGCGGTAGTCGTGCACGCCGGGGTGACCGTCAGCGTGGGCCCGGCGGCCGCCCGGGACTTCGCCGTGGTCGACCTGCCGGCGGTGCGCACCGCCGCGACCCTCGTGCACAACGGATCGATGGACGAGGTCGAGGTCAGCATGCAGGTGCTCGCCCGCTGGATCGAGGAGAACGGCTGGCGAGCCGAGGGACACGCCCGCGAGGTCTACCTCGACTACTGCCCGGATGAGCCGGAGCAAGGCGTGACGGAACTCCAGATCCCGGTCTCCCGCCGCTGACGGCAGTCGGCGCGGTCGGCCGGCGGCGGGCACGTGAGGTCCGATAGCCGCCAGCACCTACCGCCCGCCCGGGCCAGGCTGGAGGTGTGACGACGACTACCGGGTATCTGGTTCAGCCGATGCCGGGCGAGGCGCTGGCCGAGGTGCGGCGCACCGGCCGGGACGCGTCCGGCCAGCCGCCGCAGCGGCTCACCGCCGAGGGAGGTGAGCCGCTGCGCTGCTGCCTCCGGGACGCCGCCGCGGGCGAGCCGCTGCTGCTCTTCGGGTACGCCCCGCCGCTGCCGGCCGGCCCGTACCGGGAGGTGGGGCCGGTCTTCGCCCACGACGCCGACTGCCCCGGTCCGGCCCATGACCCGGGGTATCCGCCGAACTGGCGAGGACGAGCCCAGGTGCTGCGGGCGTACGACCGCCGGGGCCGCATCGTGGGCGGCCGGCTCCACGACGGCGACGACCCGGAGCACATCATCGACGAACTGCTCGCCGATCCGGCGGTGGACCGCCTGCACAGCCGCAACGTCGTGTACGGCTGCTTCATGTTCGCCATCGCGCGCTCGCAGCCCGATGTGGACAATCGTCGCCGCCGCCTCTAACGTCGCGGCATGCGCCGGATTCTCCTCGCCACCGGTCTCGCCCTGCTGCTCGCCGGCACCGGCTGCGCCGCCAGCGAGCGGCCCCCGGCCTCTGCGGCCGGCGCGCCGACCGCCTCCCGGCAGGACGCCAGCCAGGTCGAGCGGACCCTGGCCAGCCTCCGCAAGGTCGACGACCTGCCGCTGTACGAGATGACCTACGTCGGGGACTATGACCCGACGGTCGGCATCTCCGGCACCGCCGAGGCGAGCCCGTTCGGCTGTTCGCTGTTCGCCGCGCTCGGCGACCGGAGCCGCCCGCTGTTCGGGCGCAACTTCGACTGGCAGCCGAACCCGGCGCTGGTGCTGCGCACCGACCCGCCCGACGGGTACGCCTCGATCTCGCTGGTGGACATGTCCTACCTCGGCGTCGGGGACGACCCGACCGGGGACCGCCGCCTGCTCGACGCGCCGCTGCTGCCGTTCGACGGGATGAACGAGCGCGGCCTGGCCGTGGGGCTGGCCGCCGACGACGGGGCGACCGCGCGACCGGTGCCGGGCCGCCCGACCGCGGGTTCGGTGCGCATCCTCCGGCTGGTGCTCGACGAGGCAGCCACCGTGGACGAGGCGATCGCCGTGTTCGAGCGGTACAACCTCGACTTCGGGGGCGGGCCGCCGCTGCACTACCTGCTCGCCGACGCCACCGGCGCCTCGGCGGTGGTCGAGTTCGTCGACGGCGAGATGCGGGCGGAGCGGGGCCGGGGCACGTGGCAGGCGCTGACCAACGTGCCCGCCGTCGGCGTGGCCGACCGCGACCTGCGCCGGGACCACCGGTACGGGCTGCTGGCAGAGGCGCTGGACCGGGCCGGCGGGGCGGTGGACGCGCCGACCGCGCTGCGGATGCTCGGCTCGGTGCGGCAGGCGCACACCCGCTGGTCGGTGGTGTACGGCCTGAAGACGGGCGAGGTGCGCCTGGTCACCGCCGGCGGCGGCGAGCGCGCCTACCGGCTGCCGATGAGCTGAGCCGATTCGGCGGGTTGGGGCTGAGTCTCCACACACTGCGCCGCGTGTCGTAGCATCTGCCCGATCCAGTCGTGCCCGGATGCTGTGGCGACGTCGGCCAGACCGGCCAGTCCGCGGGCGTGTTCTTGTTCGCTGAGGCAGTTCCGGGCGGTGCGTACGGCGTCGGCGAAGCTCCGGGCCGCTTTGCGGTGGCTGCCGCGAGCGAGGTGCAGTTCGCCGAGGCAATTCAATGCCATGGCCTGATCCAACGGGAGCTCCAGGTCGGCGAAGACGCGCAGCGACCGCAGCAGGGGCGCCTCCGCGTCGGCGCCGGGAATATTCATGTTTATCAGGCCAAGGGTGCGCAGGTTGATGGCGCAGCCACGTTGGTCGCCGTGCTGCTGGTACAGGCTGACCGCCCGAGCAACCTGGCGCTGTGCCAGCACGTACTGTGCGAGGCAGTAGTTTGCCCAGGCCTGGTGGCCGTAGGTCACGGCCTGGCCGAGCGTGTCGCCGAGGTCGCCGAACGTCCGCATTGCTCGGCGGAAGTGCGTCATGCCGGTGTCGACGTCGCCGATCTCGACGAGGCCGAGTCCGAGGTTGTTGTGGGAGACAGCTTGGGCCCAGAGGTCGGCATCCCGTTCGGCGGCCTCGACGGCCAGCCGGTGGGTGAAGATCCAGCGGTCGAGCGTCTTGGACAGGAAGAAGTAGTCGCGCATCCAGTAGGCGAGCTGCCAGCATGCCGCGTTCCAGTGTCGCTCGAAGGTGAGCTTGATCAACGCGACGATGTTGTCGAGTTCGGTGAAGCACCAGGCGACGGCGGCCGCCCGGGAGTCGAAGGCCAGTGGCCCGGCCGGCGGGTCGGCCGCCGGTGCGGGCTGGAAACGGTACGGCGAGAGGGTGACGCTGGCGGCGCGTACGGCGTGCAGGTAGCCGGCGACCAGACGACGCAGACCCGCGTCACGGGGCCCGAGCTCCATGCGTCGGCCGGCCAGGTCCCGTGCGAGTGGGGCCAGCAGGTCGTGGAAGCCGTACCGTGCGTGGGAGTCGCTCGTGAGTAGTCCGCTTCGGTGCAGCCGGGCGAGGTCGGTGGCGACCCGTTCGGCCGGTTGCTGGAGCAGCCAGCCGGCCGCTGTGGCGGCCAGCGCGGGTCCCGGATGCAGGGCGAGATGGGCAATGGTGGTGCCGTCAAGGGCGGAGAGCGAAATCAGCGCTGCGCTCAGGGTGTCGGCCAAGCGCCGTTCGTCGTCCTGGAGAACCTCGGCCGGCCGGTCCGCGGTCGACAGGCGCGCGGCGAGCTCCGCGGCGGTTGCCGGGGGGTTCCCGTCGAGAAGTGCCGCCGCGATGCGCAGCGCGAGTGGATGCCCGGCGCAGGCGTCGGCGACCTTCATCACGTCCGGGCTAGGCGCTTCGGGTTCGGCGCCGAGAACCCGGAGCGCTGCTGACGCCGCCAGCGGGCCTACGGGCACGACGGCGTCGGCATCGAGCGCGGGCAGACTGTTGCGGCTGGTGATCAGCACGGCGCAGCCGTGCGTACCGGGGATGAGGGGCTTCACCTGCCTGCTCTGCCTGGCGTTGTCCAACACGACGAGCAGCCGCCTGCCGGAGAGGACGCTCCGGTACAGGGCGACCCGGTGGTGCTCGTCGGCGGGAATCGCGTCGCCGTCCAGGCCGAGTATGCGTAGGAAGGTGTCGAGGACCTGGGTCGTGGGGACCGGTTCGTTGTCGCCGTAGCTCGCGAGATCGGCGAACAGGCAGCCGTCGGGATAGTCCGTCGCGAGGGTGTGGGCGGCGGTGAGCGCGAGGGCCGTCTTGCCGATCCCGGCGATTCCGTGCACCACCACGGTCGGAACCTGGCCGGGCTGATCGGGTCCGGGTCGGAGGCAATCGAGGATGGTGTCCAGGCAGGGGTCGTCACGGTGAAAGCGGGTGGGCGCGGGCGGCAGCATCGCCGGGATGATTCTGCGGGCCCTGCCACGGTGCGGGTTCATGGCGCGGTCAGCCTCGGCGAGCCGGACGAGCAAGCCGCCTGCCGCGAGCGCCGCGTCGAGGATCGCGGCCGCCTCGCGGTTGGGGGGCGCGATACCGTTCTCCAGCTTGGACAGGTAGCCGCGCGTGTAGTGGACCCGCTTCTGCAGCGTACTGAGCCATTCCGCGCAAGCGGGTGGTAGCAGTCAGTAGCTGCCTGGAATGCCGGGAAGGCGTGAGACGCGCCAGATCAGGTCCGGTACGAAGA
>NZ_JBEYIX010000090.1:0-10289 GCF_040636055.1 Micromonospora sp. NPDC006766
GGGAGCAGCTGGCCGCCGACCTGGTCGCCCAGTACTGGAACAACTCCCACACCGCCGCTGGCCGCCACCCGAACACGGGTGCCGGCCAGCGGCATCTCTCTCCAGCTCTCAGTGCGGTTCGGCGACCCGGGCGGTGAGCCAGGGGACGACCACGCCGGTCACCGACGGGTCGACCGGATCGCGGACCTCCCGCCGGTACGCCCGTAGCGACGCGGGACCGGGCTGACGGCGCAGCACGTGGGTGACGTCGGGCAGCAGGCGGGTCTCGACCGGCCCGCCCGCGCTCTCGGCGATGACCTCCAGGTCGGCCGGGTCGACCTGGAGGTCCTTGTCGCCGGTCACGGCGAGGATCGGAGCGTGCACGCGGGCGAGGTCGGGCCGCGGGTCGTAGCGCAGAAACTCCCGCAGCCACTTCGCGTTGAGCCGCTGCCCGCCGATCCGCGCGACGTCATCCGTGGTGGCCAGGATCTTCTCGTGGTTGCGGGTCACCTTGGCCACCACGTCGGTGCGGGTGAGGCGGAGCAGCAGGCGTACCGGGGCGGGCAGGCTGGGCAGCAGTTGAGCGGCCTGCCACCGCAGCACCTCGGCTCCGAGCTGGCCGGTGCCGGCGAGCAGAACGAGTCCGGCCGTCGCCACGCCGCGGGCGGCCAGGGCGGTTGCGGTCAGCGCTCCCTCGCTGTGTCCGATCAGGAACAGCGCCCGGGGGTCCACGGCCGGGTCCGCGCCGAGCGCCGCGAGCGCCACCTGCGCGTCGTCGACGTTGTCGTGGAATCCGGTGGTCAGGAATCGGCCGGAGCTGTCGCCGACTCCGCGCCGGTCGTAGCGCAGGGAAGCGATACCCGCGGCGGCCAGGGCGGCGGCCAGGTCCCGCTGAATGCCCATGCGGAGCCGGCGGTGGTCGCCGTCGCGGTTCAGCGGCCCGGAGCCGGGCAGCAGCAGCGCGGCCGGATGCGGACCAGGACCGTCCGGCAGGGTGAGGGTGCCGACGAGGCGGTGCTCGGCGGAGGTGAACGTCAGTTCCCGTTCGGTGGTCATCCGCGCACCGCCTCTGCGAGGGCCGCCGCGTCGTCGGCGCCGATGAGCAGCGCGTCGTACCACTGGCCGGTGAGGGTGATGCGGACGGCCGGCTGGTCGGCGCGGACGCTGACGAACTCCCGGCCGGCTCGGCTGAGCCAGGTGCCGACCTTGCGCAGCCCGGGCACGCCGAGCCCGGGTGCCCGGAGGCCGCGGGTGGCGTGCAGGCCGTCGGCCTCCACGGCCACGTCGCGCACCGCGCTGCGGGGGAAGGCCAGGTCGCCTCGCAGGGCCCAGAGCTTCTCGGCGGGGGTGAGTCGTACGCGGATCGTATCGGTGCTGAGGTCGATGGTCGCCATCGAGAGCTCCCCTGTCTCGCTATAATATCGCTACTGAGAACGTTATCACCGATGAGAACGAAAGGGGGGATGGTGTGGCCCCCGACACTGCGGAGCTGCTCCTGCACCCGGTCCGGCTGCGGATCGTCCAGGCGTTCCTGGGCGGCCGTACGCTGACCACCGCCGACCTGCGCGCCGAGCTGCCGGACGTCCCGCCGGCGACCCTGTACCGGCAGGTGGCCACCCTGGCCGGGCATGGCGTCCTGCTCCCCGTCGGCGAACGCCGGGTCCGAGGCGCGGTCGAGCGCAGCTACCGGCTGGTCGAGGCGGCGGCCTCGGTCAACGGCGACGAGGCGCGGGCGATGACCCCGGAGCAGCATCGCCGAGCGTTCCTCACCTTCGTCGCGGGGCTGCTCGCCGACTTGGACCGCTACCTGGCAGGCGGCGGCGGCGACCTGGCCCGTGACCTGGCCGGCTACCGGCAGAACGCCTTCTACGCAACCGATGCGGAGCTGACCGCCTTCGTCACCCGGCTGCGTGAGTTGTTCGCCGAGTACACGGCGCTCGACCCGGGTCCGGACCGCACCCGGCGGCTGTTCACCACCGTCCTGCTGCCGGCCGCCGACGGTCAGGAGGCGGCGCCCGACCGGGCCGGGGAGACGGAACCGGACCGGCGGTGACCCAGCACGATGTCGACCACCGCGGCGATGAGCGCCAGCGTGATGATCGCCGCGGCCAGCAGCAGGGATCGCCGGAACGCGGCGGTCCAGTCGTCGCGGGTGTCGACCAGCGTCGAGAAGAACAGCCCACCGACCGCCGCGATCCCGGCGGCCGACCCGATCCGCTGGCCGGTCTGCAACATTCCGGCCCCGCTGCCGGCCTGCGGCACCGGCACCTTCGACAGGGTCAGCGTCTGGTTCGGCGCGACGACCAGGCCGCTGCCGAGCCCGGCCACCAGGAACGGCGCCGCGGTCAGCAGCGGCACCGAGACGTGCGGTGAGCCGCGCAGCAGCCACACGATCGCGCCGAGGCCGATCACCACCACCAGCAGGCCGATGCCGACCAGCGGCCGGCCGTAGCGGTTGACCACCCGGCCACTCGCCGCAGCCGCCACCGCCGAGCCGAGGGCGAACGGGGTGATGGCCAGACCGGCGCCGAGCGCACTGTAGTTGAGCCCGATCTGCAGATACAGGGTGAAGATGAAAAAGATCGCGGTGAACCCGGCGAAGTAGAGCAGACCGATCAGCGTCCCCAGGGTGTACGAGCGCAGCCCGAACAGCCGCAGGTCGAACAGGGGCTGCCGGCAGCGCCGCTCGTACCGCCGCTCCCACCAGCCGAACGCGACCAGGACGACCAAGCCGGCCGGGATGAGCAGCCACTTCGCCCCGCCGTGCCACTGCTGCCATTGCACCAGCGGAAGCAGCACCAGGGTCACCGCGACGCCGAGCAGCAGCACCCCGATCGGGTCGAGCCGATTCCGGTCGGCCGCCCCGGTGGGACGAGCCGGCATCAGCCGCCAGCCCAGCAGCACGGCGATGATGCCGACCGGGACGTTCACGAAGAACACGAACCGCCAGCCGTGCTGTTCGCCGCCGGCCTGAATGAGCAGCCCACCGAGCAGCGGGCCGACCGCGGTCGAGATGCCGATGGTGGCGCCGAGTAACCCGAACGCCCGGCCCCGCTCGGCCCCCCGGAACAGCTGCTGGATCATGCCGCTCACCTGCGGGTTGACCACCCCGGCGGCGGCGCCCTGCACGAGCCGGGCGATGATCAGCCACAGCGGCGACGCGGCCAGCCCGGCCACCGCGCTGGTCACCGTGAACAGGACCAGCCCGGCCACGAACCCGGTACGCCGACCGCGCGCGTCACCGAAGCGCCCGGCCGGCACCAGGATCAGGCCGAAGGTGAGCGCGTACCCGGACAACACCCACTGCAGGTCGCTCGGCGTGGCGTGCAGGGCCCGGTCGATCGACGGCACGGCCACGTTGACGATGCTGACGTCCAGCAGCGTCATGAACGCGGCGACCAGGCCGACGCCGAGCGCCTGCCAGCGGCGCCGGTCGTCGTACCCGGCGGTGGCCGCCGGCGCCGACCGGTCCGTGCTCATCCCGCCCCCCGAAGGCCGTCGCTCGCGTATCCCCGATGGCTAACCCGGCCCCCGGTAGGGCAAACGACGCACTCACGCCATCTGGCGCGCACACCACCGTGGGCCGAAGTCCAGACCCGCCATCGGGGAGTCCTCCCGGTGTAGCAGGCCCCGTTCGGTGAGCAGGTGCAGCGGCTCGCGCAGCTCCTGCTCGGTCATCCCCGCCTCCTCGGCGATCAGGTCGGGGTAGGGCACGTGTCCCCGTACCTCCAGCTCCGTCACCGCCTGGTACACCCGTTGCTCGATATCGGACAGCTGTACCTGCTGCATCGTTCCCTCCTCGGCACGACCCGCCGCACCGGCGGGTGGTCTGCACCCGGCGGTTACCCCGAGGACCTCCGATGATGCCCACCCGAACGGGGGCTCACGCCGGGCGAAGCCGGCCCGTCGTGCCTTAGGCTGCACCAGTGATCAACTGGGATCTCGTCGTCGTCGGTGCCGGCCCCGCCGGACTGTCCGCCGCCCACGCCGCGGCCCGGGCCGGCGCCCGCACCCTGGTGCTCGAACGCGCCACCCACCCGCGCTACAAGACCTGCGGCGGCGGGCTGATCGGCCCCTCGTTGGCCGAGGTCGCGGACCGGATCGACGTGCCGGTCCACGACCGGGTCGACCGGGTCACGTTCACCCGGGACGGGCGACGCGGCTTCACCCGCCGGCACCCCGTTCCATTCGTGAGCATGATCCGCCGCGAGGAGTTCGACCATCGCCTGCGGGCCGCCGCGAGCGCTGCGGGGGTCGAGGTCCGCGAGGGCGTCGCGGTCCGCGCCATCGAGCAGGACCCCGACGAGGTACGCCTGCGGCTGGCCGACGGCGACACCGTACGCGCCCGCACGGTGATCGGCGCCGACGGCTCCTCCGGAGTCACCACTCGGCACGTCGGGGTGGCCCACCGCCAGGTCGACCTGGGGCTGGAGGTGGAACTGCCGATCCCTCCCGCCGAGCAGGAACGCTGGCGGGGCCGGGTGCTGCTCGACTGGGGACCCATCCCCGGGTCGTACGCCTGGGTCTTCCCCAAAGGCGACCGGCTCACCGTCGGTGTCATCTCCGCGCGGGGCGAGGGGGAGCGGACCCGCGCCTACCTGCGCGACTTCCTGGCACGGCTGAACCTGGCCGAGCTGACCCCCGAGCACGACTCCGGCCACCTGACCCGGTGCCGCACGGAGGATTCGCCGCTGCGTCGCGGCCGGGTGCTGGTCGCCGGCGACGCGGCCGGCCTGCTGGAACCGTGGAGCCGGGAGGGGATCAGTTTCGCCCTGCGGTCGGGCCGGCTGGCCGGCGAGGCGGTGGCCGGCGGCGACCCCGCGGCCTACGAGCGTGAGGTACGCCGACAGGTGGTGCCCGAGATGCTGGCCGGGCACCGGCTGCTGGAGCTCTTCGAACACCGCCCGGACGTGTTCCACGCGCTGCTGGCCACCCCACCCGGCTGGCGGATGTTCGTCCGGTTCTGTCAGGGCCGGACGAGCTTCGACCGGGTACTGGCCCGCCGTACCGTCCGGGCCGGCCTGGCCCTGCTGGACCGGCTCCCGCCCCGCCAGCAGCGGACGGCGCAGCGGCCCACCGCCGGGTAGCCCGGCGGTCAGGGCACGATGACCGCCCGCCCGTGGATCTCCCCCCGGCGCAGCGCCGCGTACGCCTCCGGCGCCTGATCGAGCGGGAAGGTATGCACGTCGGCGTGCAACCGTCCGAGCCGGCCCAGGGCGATCACCTCCTGCAGCTCGGCCCGGGTACCCCAGAACGGCACCACGACGCCGGTCTCCAACGGCACGGTCGGTGGCTCGTCGGCGACCGGCCGGACCGGAAGGGTGCCCCCGGCGAGGCCGACTAGCATCAGCTGGCCGCCGGTGGCGACCACCTGCCGGGCGGTGGTCAGGGTCGGGTCGGCCCCGACGAAGTCGAGCACCACGTCCGCCCCGTCCGGCGGCGGGCCCACCAGCGCCCGGATCCGCTCCACGCTGTCCGGCCCGGCCTGCACCACCTCGTGCGCGCCCAACCGGGTGGCCAGGTCCAACGCCGCCGTGCTGGTGTCCACGGCGATGATCCGTACCGCGGTGGTGGCCACCAGGATCTGCACCGCCATGTGGCCCAGCCCGCCGATCCCGATCACCACGCACGTGGTGCCGGGGCGCAGCTTCGCCCGAGCCAGCTCGATGGCGTGGTACGGGGTGAGCCCCGCGTCGGTCAGCGGCGCCGCCTGGGTCAGGTCCAGATCCCCGACGTGCAGCAGCCGGGACGCGGGCACCACCACGTACTCGGCCAGCCCGCCGTCGCGGCTGAGCCCGATGCCGCCCACCGGCACGACCCGGCACTGGTTCTCCAACCCCCGCAGGCAGGCGCGGCAGTGGCCGCAGCCGATGATGCCGTAGACGGCGGTCCGGTCCCCAGGGGACCAACCGGTGACCCCGGGGCCGACCTGGTCGACGGTGCCGGCGATCTCGTGGCCGAGCGTCATCGGGGTGGGGAACATCCCCTCCGGCGCGTCGAGGATGTGCAGGTCGGAGTGGCATGCGCCGACCGCGCCGACGCGCAGCAGCACCTCACCCGGCCCGACCGCCGGGGTGGGCACCTCCGCGTGCTCCAGCAGCCCGGGGGCGGTCATCCGTACCGCGCGCATGGTCGTCCTCCGCTTCGTCGCTTCGTCGCGGCGGCTTACCCATGCCGTCCTGGTTGATGCGGGCGGTGGACGGCCGGGCGCACAATGCGGTCATGGCTGAGCCGAACGAGTCGTTCACCGACGAGGAGTACGCGTTCCTTCGGCAGGTTCGCTTCGGTGAACTGCCACCCGGGGTGCGTCCTGAGGATCAGGTAGCGCTGACGGAGACCGACGCCCGCCGCGACCGGCCGGAGCCGGCCGGCGACCCCGACGAGTGGGCCCTGCGGAATCCGGGCTGAGCCCGGAAACGGCCGACGGGCCGCGGGTGGCACACCCCCCCCCGCGGCCCGCCGGATCGGTACGGATCAGAAGACCGGCACGCCCTCGCGGACCAGCTTCCAGTTCGGCACGTAGAAGTCGGCCGGGTCGATGGCGCCCTTGGCCTGCGCCCACTCGATGAGCAGCTGACGGATCTCCTGCTGCGCGTTGTAGACCTGGGTCTTCACGATGCCGGGGAAGTTGCCGCCACCGCTGCGCCGGTAGTTGTTGACCGCCACCACGAACTGGGCGTCCGCGGCGACCGGGGTGTCGGTGCCCGGCATGACCAGCCGGGTGATCCGCTGGCCGACCGGCTTCGAGATGTCGATGTCGTAGTCGACACCCGAGAGCGTGTCGTAGTTGTAGTCCGGCACGCTCGAGTCGCTGATGGTGGCCGGGTTGACGGCCGCGCCCACCGGCAGCGTGCGGAAGTACTTCGCCGAGTACTCCAGGTACGCCTTCACCTCGGCGCCGGTCATCACGACCGCCTCAAGGGTGTTGTCGTACACGTAGAGGCCCGCGAGGTCGCGGATCCGCACGTCCCCGGCGGGGAACACCGCGGTACGGCTGAACGGCGCCGCGATGGACAGCACCGGCAGGCTCGCGTACGCGGTGCCGGCCATGGCCGCGGCCACCACGTCGGTCTGGACCTTGTTGATGAAGTCCAGGATCGGAGTGTCCTTGTACCGCGACTCGGCGGCTGACAGCTCCACGGTGGACCGCGCGACGACCTGGTTGACGTAGTTGACCGTCTTGGTGTGCTGGCCGCGCACGGCCGCGAGCACCGCCGGGTCCTCGACCACCGTGTTGGTGTTCAGCATGGTGGCACCCTTGGCGATGACCTTCCAGCGGCCCTTCTCCCGGGCCAGGGTGAAGTCCATCCGGGTCAGCCGCTGACCCCACTTCGACGGCTCCGAGGTGAGCACCCGCTCGCCGGTCTTGGTGTTCGTGACGAACCTCTCCCGGATCTCGCTGTGGGCGTGGCCGAAGAGGATCGCGTCGATGCCCGGCACCTGCTCGGCGATCATTCTGACCGGGTTCTCGTTCGGCAGCTCCGGTCCGTAGCTGGAGGTGCCGCTGTCGCCGCCGTGGGCGGAGATGATGACCAGGTCGGCGCCGCGGTCCCGCATGATCGGCACCCACTTCGCGGCGGTCGCGACCATGTCGGCGAAGATCAGCTTGCCCTCGACGTGGTCCTTGTCCCAGATGGCCACACCGGGGTTGGTCAGGCCGAGGATGCCGACGTTCAGCGCCGGCGCGCCGTGCCCGCCGAGGTTGACCGGCTTGATCACGTACGGCAGGAAGGCCGGCTTGCCGTCCTTCGCGTTGAGCGCGTTGGCCGCGAGCGCCGGGAATCCGAGCTGCTCGATCCACTTGGCCAGCAGCGGCAGGCCGTAGTTGAACTCATGGTTGCCCAGCGTGACGGCGTCGTAGTTGAGCACGTTCATCGCGTTGGCCATCGGGTGCGTCTCACCGGTGACGGTGATCGGCTCCTGCTTGGCGTAGTAGGTGGCCAGCGGGGTGCCCTGGATGGTGTCGCCGGCGTCGAGCACCAGGGTCGCCTTGCCCTTCCGCTCGGCGCGGATCTGGTTGACCAGGCTGGCCAGCTTCGCGACGCCGACGTCGTTGTGCTGGCTGTCGTCGTACTCGGCGTCGAGGTAGTAGTCCCAGTTGTAGACGTTGCCGTGGGTGTCCGAGGTGCCGAGGACGGTCAGGTCCCAGGTCGTCGTGGGGACGCCGTTGCCGTTCGAGGCGGCGGCCCGAGCGGGAGCGCTGGCAAGCAGGGGAGCGGTCGCGGCGGCGGCCGCAACAGCCAGCACCTGGCGCCGCGAGGCGCCGGAGGACGAAGTCATGAGGTGCCTTTCCATGGGGGTGGAGGCGCCTTGTGAGCGCCGTTGCGCACCATAAACGACCACTTGTCGCTGGCACCACATCCCCGCGAGATGTTTCACCTCACCGCCCGTTCTGGTCGCCTCGGTGTAACACGACGGTCACTCCATGGCCGTTCGGGTCCAGCTCAGCGGGGCCAGGCGGCCATCCGGCGGCGAACCTCGGCGACCTGGTCCGCGTCGAGCCCGTAGCGGGTGAAGCGACGGTCCGACACCCGGTCCAGGTAGCGGCCCGCCGCCCGGACGTCCGCGAGGTCCAGCGCCGGGTCCACCTGGCGGGCCAGTTCCAGCAGCTCGGCCACCTCGTACCGGTTCAGGACGGTGGAGACGTCGATGTAGTCGCGTACCTCCCGGCGGTTGACCAGCGCGGCGGTCTTGTTGGCGATGAGATCGCGGACGTCCATCACCGGGCCCAGATCCATCACCACGGGGCTGCGGTACCGGTCGAGTCGGGCCAGGCTGAGTCGGATCTGCCGGCCGTCCCGGCTCACCACGAAGTCCCGCATGTCCCGGTCGAAGCCGTCGAACAGTTCCGCCAACTCGCTGTCCGGGTCCGCGTCGACCACCTGGTAGCCGGTCCGCTCCAACGCGGCCCGCACCCCGGCGGCGGCCGCGGCGGCCGCTCCCTCGACGTCGGCGAAGAGGTCGACGTCTTCCGTCGGGCGGGCGACCAGACCGTGCGCCGCCCAGGCCACGCCGCCGCCCAGCACGAACCGGTGCGGGCCGGCGGCAGTGAGGGCCACCCGGGCCACGTCCCGGTAGAAGTCGTGTAGGTGGCTCACGCGGTACGCAAGTCCCGGTGCTGGCTCTCCCACGCCAGGCGTACGCCCCGCGGCAGGTTCAGCCGCCGCCACACCCGGCGCAGCGTCCGCCCGTCGATCAGTTGGCGCAGGTCGTCGACCCGGCTGGTCTCCCGCAGCACGTTCTCGTACATCCAGAGCAACTCGTCCGGGTCGGCGAGGTCGAAGGCGCGTTCGCTGCTCCACATCAGGCATACCGGCAGCTCGACGATGCCCCGGGTGGGGCCGGTGAGCTCCGTGAGGGTGCGGGCCACCACGGCAGGGCGCCCGGGGCGGGCGAGGTACAGGCTGGTGGTGGCCGGCATGCTGCCAGCGTAACGCCTGCCTCGTCCGTCACGGGACGGCGTGGCTCAGAGCGCCCCGACCGTACCCGCGCCCGGTGTGCGCCGCGCGGCGCCCGCACGCCGCCATGATCCGCGCAGTTTCCCGGAAAGTGCTGCCTCCCGCCGCCGGGAGGGGCCACCTTCGGGGAAGTTGTCCGGATCTTGCCGACGCGACTGGTGAGCCGCCTGGGCGGCGTGGGCGAGATGTCGGGTTTGTGGTGTGGTCGGGGGCATCCGCGGGCCGGAATCGCGGGCGGGTCGGGGTGGTTGAACCCGGGTGCACGGCCGAGGAAGACGCCCCCTGCCTGGTGAGGCGGGGTGTGTGGGCCCGGAATGTTGGCGGGCCGCCGGTCGTTGTACATGGTCCCGGCGCCGCGAAGAGGCCCCGCCCCGCGAGCCGGCCGGGCAGAGACTTTCCCCTGTTTTGAGCGCCTGACGTGGTGCTCGCACGCCTTGTCCACCCCGATGGGCTGGTGTGCCGACCCCCCGAATGGAGCTTGTGAATCATGAACTCGATGCTGCGTAAGAGCATTCTTGGTGTTGCTGGTCTGGCTTTCACCGGTGGTGTGTTCGCCGGTCCGATCGCCGCTCACGCCGCTGAGCCGGTGCAGGCCGCCCCGGTGGCCGCGGTGCAGGCCGGCAAGCCGGCCGTGCAGGGCGCGCAGTCGAAGATCACGCTCAACGGTGAGCAGATCGCGAATGTGAAGGCGATCATCGCGGCGACGAAGAAGGCCGGCCTGCCCGAGCGGGCGGCGGTGATCTCGATCGCCACCAGCCTGCAGGAGTCGAAGCTGGAGAACCTGGGCCACCTGGGTGACCAGAATGACCATGACTCGCTGGGTCTGTTCCAGCAGCGCCCGAGCTCGGGTTG
>NZ_JBEYIX010000091.1:0-10030 GCF_040636055.1 Micromonospora sp. NPDC006766
GGCCGAGGTGCCGGATCACGTCGTCGAGCAGGTCCGGTATCCGGGCCGGGTCGAGCCCGTACCCGGACGCGTAGCGTGGTTAGAGCGTCCGCACCCTGACGTTGCGGAACTCGACCAGGTCGCTGTTGCCGTGGTTCTGCAGCCCGATGAATCCGCTGAAGAACTGGCGCAGGTCCGTGGGCGGGTCGCCCGCGCGGGACGAGTTCTTGCCCGGGACGTTGTCGAACTCATTGATCACGACGCCGTTGCGGATGATCGTGTAGTGCTGCCCGACCGCCCGGATCTCGTAGTCGTTCCACTGGTCCTTCGGCGTCACCCCCGCCTTGTCCAGACCGATCGGCGCGAAGTTGTAGACCGAGCCGGTCTTCTGGACCTCACCGGTGGCTCCATCGTAGATCTGGATCTCGTGGCCGCAGTAAATCGCCACCCAGGCTGGGTCGGTGCGAGCCGATCCGGTCGTGCTGCAGCCCTCGGGACGGTCGGCCAGCGGAGTCCTCGGGTCCGGGAACCGGATGAAGACACCAGTGTTGGCGCGGGTGGTTCCCGTCGCGATGTCCTTGAACTGCAACCTCACCGAGAAGTCGCCGAACTCCTGTCCCGCGTACCAGAGCATGCCCAGGCCGCCGGAACTGCGGATGGAGCCGTCGGTGCGCAGCGAGAACTGCCCGCTGGGCGCCTGACGCCAACCCGCGAGGGAGTACGCCGACCCATCGAAGATCGACTTGTAGCCGGACGTCGTGCCGACCGGCGAGGCGGCGCCAGCCGCGCGCAACGCCACCGCCTCGCTGCCGGTGATGACCTTCGCGCCGGTCAGCTCCGCGATCACGTCGTCCAGGTGGCTCATGAACGACCCCTTGTTGGGCCAGTCCGCCTCGTCGTCGATCAGGTCGTTGATCGTGCAGCCGGCAACAGCCTGGCGGTTCTCCAGGCCGGTGTCGGTGTCGAGCAGTCGGACCGTCGACCGCGCGTCTGGGGCGTCGCACCCGGTGTTGACGTCGATCGTGGCGCTGGCGACCTCACCGTCGGCGTAGGTCACCTTCACGGTCGCCTTGTAGGCGCCGTGCTTGCGGTAGGTGTGGGTCGGGTGCGGCTGGGTCGACCCCTTGGTGCCGTCACCGAAGTCCCACTCCCAGGCGACGCCGCCGACCCGGGCGCTGGAGAAGTCGACCGTACGCGGCGCGGCGTTGGCGGTCACCCGGGCCGTCGCGTAGCTCGGGCCGGGGGTGGCCGGGCCGCCCTGGTAGACGATCCGGATCAGCTTCTGGTTCGAGTGCAGGGTGAAGAAGCCACCGGCGTAGTCGACCAGGTAGAGCGCGCCGTCCGGGCCGAACTTGGCGTCCATCCAGGACTGCAGCTGGGTGGTGCCGGTGCCGGGCTGGATGATGCTCCGCAGATCCTCGGCGAAGGCGGGCGCCCCCGCGTCCTTGACGGTCTTCGGGTCGACGGTCACCGCGACCCGGTTGTTCGCGTTGGACTGGTCACCGAGGAACCACTTGTTCTCCCAGTACGCCGGCCAGGCGACACCACTGTTGGTGTCGACCTCCGAGCGGTGGTAGGTCGGGCCGTTCATGATGGCCTGGCCGCCACCAGCGAGGTACGGCTGGGTGAGGGTCTCCTCGCCCACCTTGTAGCTGGGCAGGCCGCTGCCGTCGGTCCGGGTCGGGTAGACCGGGCCGCCGCCCTGCGGCGAGTACCAGATCATGTTGTTCCGCGCCGGCGGGATGTTGACCAGGCCGGTGTTGCGCGGCGACTCGTTCTTCAGGTTGTCGCAGTCGTACCAGCCGGTGGCGAGCTTCGCGTCGACGTTGCTCCGGTCCCGGTAGGGCTGCTTGTTGCCCATGCAGTAGGGCCAGCCCTGGTTGCCCGCGGAGGTGATGATCGTCGCGGTCTCGTACTTCGCCGGCCCCCACGTCTCGCTCGGGGCGCCGGCGTCCGGGCCGACCCAGGCGGCGGTCAGCCAGTTGTTGACGTGGTCCCAGGCGATCCGCGAGATGTTGCGGACACCCATCACGTAGATCTCCGGGCGGGTCTTGCCGCCGCCCTCCTCGTTACCGGTGAAGAGGTTCCCCTCGGGAACGGTGTAGGTGCCGTCCGCCTCCGGGTGAATCCGGATGATCTTGCCGTTGAGGTCGTTGGTGTTGCCGGCGGTGCGGCGCGCGTCCTGGAACGAGACGCCCTTGTAGTCCTCGGTCCAGTTGTTCCCGGAGTAGCCGTCCGAGCCGCCCGAGGAGTTGCTGTCACCGGAGCCGATGTAGAGGTTGCCCTCGTTGTCGAAGGTCATCCCACCACCGGCGTGGCAGCAGCTGTGGATCTGGGTGTCCCACTGCAGCAGGTCCTTGCGGGTGGCCTGGTCCAGCGAGTGCGCCTCGTGGTCGTAGGTGAACCGCGAGACCGTCCGCTTGCCGATCCGCAGGTCGCGGTCGATCGACTCGTGCGGCATCCAGTAGACGTAGACCCAGCCGTTCTGCGCGAACTTGGGGTCGAGGGTGATGCCGAGCAGGCCCTCCTCGTTCTTGACCAGCTCGCTGCCGCTGCCCCGGTTACCCATCACGGCCAGCGTGGTGAGCAGCTTCACCTGCTTGGTCGCCGGGTCCCACTCGTGGATCGTGCCGCAGCCGAGGCCCACGTTCGGGTTGTTCCAGTCGGCGATCGCGCCGGTGGCACACGCCGCCCGGCCGATGTAGAAGACCTTGCCGTCGGGGGCGACGGTAAGGCCGTGCGGCTCACCGATCTGGTCCATCTGCCCCGACTTGTTGGTCGTGGTGAGCCGCTCGGTCTTGTAGTTCGCCGCGATGGTCGCCTGGCAGTCACCCCGGACCGTGCCAGCCGTCCACTGGAGCGCGCCGAGCAGGTGGCTGCGGAACTGGAGGTCCGTGGTCCAGCTGGCCTCGGTGCGGCCCATGCCGGTGTAGAACGACCGGCCGCCGTCGTAGTCCTGACACCACGAGACCGGGTGGAACGCACCGTTACCGTTCAAACCGGTCTTGTGCTGCCACTCCTCGACCTGCGCGATCGTGTGGACCTTGCCGATCGGGTTGGGGCTCCAGTTGATCCACTGGTCCGAACGGGTCCACTTGAGCGGCAGCCCCTTGTTGGCCGGGTGCTGGCGGTCGGTGAGGTTGACGACCGACTGCTGCACCACGCTCTCGGGAGCGGGGCCGGCGTCGGGACCGAAGAACCGCAGCTCGGCGAGCTGGGTCAGCGGCTCACCGCTGTTGGCGGTGATGTCGAGCCGGTAGTGCTGGTAGGCGGTGCTGTTGTTGAACTTGAATTCCCTGGTCTGGAACCGCTGGGGGAAGGTCTCGTTGGACCGGGTGTCCAGGTTGACCCAGTTGGTCCCGTCCGTCGAGCCCTTCAGCGTCCAGTTCTTCGGGTCCCGTCCGGCGAAGTCGTTGGCGGACGTCAGCGCGTAGTGCCCGACGGCGACCGGCTTCTCCAGCTTCAGCTCGACCCACGCGGTCGGCGTGCGGGCCAGCCACTTGGTGTTGTTGTTGCCGTCGACGAGCTGGGCCTTGCCCTCGCTCGGCGGGTTCTCCGAGTTGACCTTGATGTCGACGACCTTCTCGGCCGGCGGCATGCTGCCCGCCGGCCGGGTGCCGATCAGGCCGGTGAACCAGGACGAGCCGGACTGCGCGTACGCGGCGTCGTGGACGCCGAGGAAGCCGCCGCCACCCCGGATGTACGCCTGGAACGCGGCCTCCTGGTCCCCGTTGAGCTCCACGCCCTTCGAGGAGAGGAACACCACGCTGCGGTAGCGGGCCAGGTTGTCGGCGTTGAAGACGCTGGGGTCCTCCGCCTCGTGCACGTAGAAGCCCTGCTCGTTGCCGAGCTTCTTGATGATGTTCGTAGCCCGCTTTACCGGGTCGTCCTGCGTGGCCGCCGGGCCGTGGAACACCAGTACGTTGACCACCTTGCTGCCCCAGGTGGGGGCTGCGGCGGCCTGGGCCTCCGGAGTGGCCTTCGGCGCCACGCTCAACAGGCCGAGCGTGAGCGCGGACGCCGAGGCGAGGACGCCGGCGCGATGGGCTGATCTTCTCAGTCGGGACATTCGGAAATGGCGGTCATTGGCCATTTCTGCTCCTCCAATGGGGTTGGGAGTCGCTCATGATGGATAAGGGCGTTCAGGAAGTCGTGTGCTGGTGCCCGCCGTGGTTCGGGATCTGCCCGTTGTCGTCGAGGACGTGGAACATCGTCGACATGCCCTGGTCGGAGTGGAACTGCATGTGGCAGTGCAGCATCCAGCTGCCCTCGCCCACCGAGTCGCCGGCGATGATCTGTACGCCGAAGGAGTCACCGGGACCGAGGGGCTTGTTGTCGATGAGCGGGATGTTGTCGACCACCGCCTTGGTGTCGCCCATGATCGTGCCGGTCCGGGTGTCAGCCCAGTTGTGCCCGTGGACGTGCCAGGTGTGCATGTCGTTGCCCATGCCGACGGCGATGAACTCCACCCGCTCACCCTTGCGGGCGATGAGGCAGGTCGGGCCGGCCACCGGCCGTACCGGGTCGCAGGTGTCCGCGTCGGCGCCGCGCCGCAGGTTGATGGTCTGCCGGTCACCGAAGACGGTCACGTAGGTCCGGTCCGGGCGCGGGTCGCCCTGACGGCGTACGACGAGCCCGCCGAAGAGCCCGGCGCCGACGCCCTGGGTCCCGTGCGCCCCGCCGACCATGTGGTCGTGGTACCACCAGTAGCCGGCGGTGCCCGGCGACCCGGTCTTGACGTTCCGCGGCTTGGCGTACCAGGTGTAGGTCCGCGATTCGCCCGAGCGCACGTACGAGCCGCTGTGCAGCGTGCCGTCCGAGTCCTGGGTGTACTTCACACCGTGGGTGTGCAGCGACACGCCGAGAGGGTGACTGGCATCGGTGCGCAACGCGGTGAGGGTTGCCACCGACACCTGGTTGTGCAGGGTGATCGCCAGGCACTCGCCCTCGATCATCTCGATGGTCGGCCCCGGGTAGGAGGCCGTCTGCGGGGTGAGCCCGTAGCCGAGCCGGACCTGGTTCGTCTCCCGGTCGCGCGGCAACTCCACCGCGTACATCTGGATGCTTCGGTCGGGGCGGACGCAGCCGTCCGGCTCCTTGGCGAAGGTCCCGGAGGTGACGGCCAGGGCCGTTCCCGCGCTGGCGAGCGTCCCCACCGCCACCGCCACCGCCAGGATCGTCCGGCGGGCGCTTGTTTTGAGCCGCCCGGCCGGTTCCGGTTGGCTGTCGGTCAATTCGTTTTCCAACGGGGTGATCCAATCGTTCGGTCAACCGCGGCTGGTGTCAGGGCCAGCCGCGGTCGACATGGTTATCAGGTGGAAATCGGTGGATGTGGCGATATCACGGAGTCAGCGGGGCAACCCGGACGTTGCGGAAGCTGACGATGTCGGTCGCGCCGTGCACCTGCAGGCCGATGTACCCGGAGGCGTTCTGCCGGCCGGCAGTGCCCGGGTCGTCCGAGCGGGGCGGGTCGAAGACCGCGCCGGGGGTGTTGATGAACTCGTTGACGAGTTCACCGTTGCGGTAGATCGAGTAGTGCTGCCCGACCACCCGGATCTCGAGGTCGTTCCAGGTGCCCTTCGGGGTGACCTGCGCCCCGTCGAGGTCCACGCCGCTGAAGCCGTACACCGATCCGGTCTTGTACCGGTCGCCGTCGGCCGCGTCGAGGATCTGGATCTCGTGGCCGTACTTGATGGCCACCCACTCGGGCCGCGGCTCCTGCGGGTGCTTGTGCACCCCGGGGAAGCGGACGAAGACACCGCTGTTGGCGCGCTTGTCGCCGGGAGCGTCGTCGCGCCACTGCAACTTCATGGAGAAGTCCCCGTACGTCCGGACCGGGAACCACAGCATGCCCATGCCGTCGACGGGACGGCTGGTGATCGAGCCATCGGAGTTGCGGGTGAAGCCGCCCGCGCCCACCTGCTCCCACAGCTTGAACGACGCGCCCGAGCGGTCCAGGATCGTCTCGTAGCCGTTCTGGTTGTCCGCCTTGCCGACAGCCGAGGCAGACGCCTGGTCGATCAGCGACTTGCGTTCCGCCTTGCTGACGACACCGAGGTGGAGCAGGTGCTCGGCGATCGCCTTGACGTGCGTCACGAACTCGGCGTGGTTGAGCCAGTTACGCTCGCTGGCGATCAGGTTGTTGATCGTGCAGCCGTCTCCGACCAGCCGGTTCGGCAGCCCGGTGTTCACCGTGCCGAGCCAGACGACCGGGCGGGTGTCCAGCACCGGGCACTCCGGGTTGTGGCTGACAGCCACCACGGTGAAGGTGACGGTCGCCGGTTCCGAGGTGTTGCCCGCGCGGTCGGTGGCCCGGTAGGTGACCGTGTGCTGGCCCGGGTGGTTGACCGTCACGGGGGAGGAGTACAGCACGTACGCCTGCCCGTCGAGGGAGTATTCGACCTTCTCGACGCCGGATTCGGTGTCGGTGGCGGTGAGGGTCACGGTGGCGGCGCCGACGTAGGCGCCCTCGCCGTCCCGCTGGCCGGAAAGGACGGCCGTCACCGTCGGCGGCGTGGTGTCCGGGTCCGGCGGCGTCACCACGGTGAAGGCGGCGGTCGCCGGTTCCGAGGTGTTGCCCGCGCGGTCGGTGGCCCGGTAGGTGACCGTGTGCTGGCCGGGCTGGGTGACCGTCACCGGGGTGGTGTAGGTGGTGTACGGCTGCCCGTCGAGGGAGTATTCGACCTTCTCGACGCCGGATTCGGTGTCGGTGGCGGTGAGGGTCACGGTGGCGGCGCCGACGTAGGCGCCGTCGCGGTCCTGATCGCCGGAGATCGAGGCCGTCACCGTCGGCGGCGTGGTGTCCTTGTCGTCCCCACCGGTGACCGTCAGCAGGCCGCTCATTGCCCCGTGACCGGGAATGGCGCAGAAGTAGTGGTAGACGCCGGGGGTCAGCACCACGTCCACCGTCCACCGACCACCGTTGCGGTCGTAGGGGTCGGCGAGGATGTTGACATCCACGTCGCGGTTGTAGAGCGGGTTGCCGGTGTCGAACGTGAGGGTGTGCTGCATGCCGCTGGTGTTGCCGGTCGCGGCGCTGTTCTCGAACACCAGCGTCGCCGGGCCAGCCACGGCGGAGGTGGGCACGGACAGGTAGGTCCGGAAGTCGTCGCCCGCTGTCCACGTCAGAATCTGGGCCTGTTGCTGCTGCTGGGCGTCACTGCCGCTGCCGGCGCTGGCGAGGGCCGGCGTGAGGCCGAAGAACAGAGTGATCACCATGGTGAGCACCGCCAGCGGCCGCCGGAGCGAACCGGTGGCCACCCGGTTCGAGGGAGGCGGCTGGCGGAACTGTGTGCCGAGTCTTAAGGAGACCTTTGGCATCTCCGGGCTACCTTTCACGTAGTTCCTTCTTTGTGGCCTACGGCGGATGCGCGTAGACCGGGGCAGAGGGCGCGCGCCGGCCTCGCCCGGCCGCGCTGTCGGGCGCGAGAGCTGCCACATGGTTCGGCAGCCGGGCGGGTTTGCTCGGGGGAGTGGGACAGCGATGGGGTGGGCCGGACAGGGTGGGGCGGACGGTCCAGACGAGCTCGCCGCGCGCCGCGAGCGGTGAGGACCGCCGTGCCTAAGGGACAGGGCGCGCGCCGCCGCGCCGGCTCAAGTTGTCGCCGTTGCCCGCCGCGGGAGCCACACCCGCGGAGAGAGCATGGTGTCGGGCAGGGCAGAGGTGGAGCTGACCGTTCGCCACGCCCGGTCAGCCAACCGCACCGTCGGTTACCTAGCTCACACCCAACGTTTGGTGGAAGAGGCTAACGGACTTCCTTCCGGTCTGTCCACCCCTTCCGTCGATATCCGCCTCCCTTCTGGACAAAGTGGCGGAGACTTTTTTCGTACCGACGAAAGTTTCTGCTCGCCCTCCGTAGTCGCACCACCGCGCCTCAGTCGGATGCCGCCCGGTCGGGCCTCGTCCGTGTTGGCCCGTCGGATCCAGTGGCCGGGGCCCGCCGGCCAGGTCCAACAGGCGTGGCCGGCGTCGGAGGGACACCAGGCCGACCGGTGATCCTCAACAGTCGACACTTCGTGGCGATCAGTAACAAAGAAATCGGCAGCCTGAAAGAAAGTTTGGTTCGACGGGCTCTTTCTTTCCCCCGCAGGTAGCGATACCGTCTGCCGCAGACGTAACAAGCGCGACACCCGTCGCACACGTCAAGGTTGCTACGGGTCCCCGGCGGGACCCAGGGGTGCACCCGCCAGGGGCGTGGCGAGTGCGGCAGCGGCTCCGCCGCCACGGCTTTGGGCCGTGTCGGCGGAGCCCGTCCCTATATGCCCCGGACCGACGCGTTTCGGCGGCGCGTTGGCTCTCGAAGACACACCCGGTTCCTCGACTCGTCATCCGGCGGACCTGCGGGTCCGCCGCAGAAAGGTGGAAGACAATGGACGAGGTGCAACGCCGTGCCGGTGGCACCGCCATGCCCAACCCGGCGCTCACCCGGCGCCGGATCCTCGGTGCCACGGCGGGTGCCGCCGCCGCGCTCGGCGCCGTGGGCCTGCCTGTGCTGCAGACCGCCACGCCTGCCATGGCCAAGGGTGGCTGGACGGTCGAGCCGCTGATCCCGGCGCAGAACCGCGGCATCATCCTCTACAGCGTGCGCGACCGGATCACCGCCGCGCCCGACACCAGCGGAGTGCCCTACGGCTTCGAGCGGGTGCTCGCCCGCCTCGCCGAGATGGGCTACAAGGAGATCGAGTTCGCTGGCTACACCCAGCACACCTCGATCCTGGGCCGGCAGATCACGCCCAAGGAGCTCCGTAAGATCCTGGACGACAACGGCCTGGTCGCCAACGGTGCCCACACCACGATCAACAAGGCCACGTTCCAGCGCGAGCTCGACATCGCCGAGGAACTCGGCATGAAGAACATCGGCACGGGCAGCGACCCGACGAGCAGCAACTACCAGTCCGACTGGGACGCCGCCGCCGACCTGTGGAACGAGCTGGGTGAGCAGGCCAAGGCGCGCAAGATGCGCCTGTACACCCACAACCACGACGCGGCCTACAACTTCCTGCTCGACGCCGGTCCGCTGGACGGCAACGGCCGGCCGACCCGCTCGTCGGGCGTCCGGAAGCTGGAGTACTTCTTCGCCAAGACCGACCCGAAGTACGTCTACTTCGAGATGGACATCTACTGGGCGTACGTGGCGCGCCACCGGTACACCAAGTTCGTGAACTCGGCGGGCAAGGAGAAGGTCGACCTGTTCGACCCGATCCTGACCGTGGCGCGGCGAGCCAAGCGGTTCCCGCTGTTCCACGCCAAGGACGGCACCAAGAACCCTGGGGTGACCAACGGGTACGACATGGCCCCGCTCGGCAAGGGGCAGATCAACTTCCAGCAGTTCTTCCAGACCATCGGTGAGCAGGACTTCCACCACGCCAACTGGGAGATGGACACCGCTCCGGGCGGGGCGGGCAACCTCGGCCAGTCGCTGGACTTCGCCAAGATCAGCTACGACAACATGTCCGAGCTGACCATCTACCGCAACGACGGCTGACGGGTCTGGCGCCTTCGCGCCAAATCCAATCGGTAACAGTGCATGGGACGCGACCCGGCCGCACACTGCGGCCGGGCGCTCCTGCGCATCCCCGTCCGGCCGCCGGCAGCGCGATGCGACGCGCCTGGCCGAGCCGTGCCCCGAAAGCCTGGTAGTCGAGCAGTCACCACCTGAGCTTTCCTTCCACTGTGGTGGAACCTTGCGTTGTGTGAAGCGCAGCTTTAGCGATCACCGTCCGTGACTTCTGTCCTGGTCGGAAAAACTTTTGTTTTGACCGCGCGAAAGATCTAGACACAGAGCTCAAAGGGCTCCTACTGTGTCGGGCATGACACGCCGCTGTTGTGACGGCGTGAACCCCTTGTCGGAGGTGACACCGGTGCGCACTGTGGACACACTGCATCTGCGCCTACTGCGCCTGCTGCGTGACCATGGTGCGATCTCCCGGGCGGAGCTGGCCGACCAGCTGGAGGCGCCTCGCCCGCGGCTGCTCGCCGAGCTGGAGCGTCTGGTCGGTCTCGGGTTTGTGGCTGAGGCGGGGTTGGCGGCGTCGCGGGGTGGTCGTCGTT
>NZ_JBEYIX010000092.1:0-9755 GCF_040636055.1 Micromonospora sp. NPDC006766
GCTGCTGCTCCTCCTGGACGCCCAGGGCATCGCCTGTTCGACCGGCTCGGCGTGCCCGGCCGGGGGGGCCGCAACTTCAGGGAAAGTGCGGCCTCCCCGCGCCGGAAGGCCGCACTTTCCCTGAGGTTGTGCGGATCTCACCGGGCGCTTAGCGCCGCCTCGACCGTTAAGCGGTGTTGGAGCAGCCACTGCTGCCAGTCGCGTACGGCGGAGACCGCGCCGGCCGCGCGGAGTTGGCGCATGCCCGGCTCGTTCCGGTCGGCACCGGCGTCGATGCCCTGCCAGGTGCCCTCGATCTGGTCGAGCATCACGTCGAGCAGCTCGTCCTGGGGCAGGGGGACATCGGACCCCGCCGCGTCGTAGGCGTCGCAGAGCAGCCGGCAGCGCCGGCCCAGCTCGCCCGGGTCGGCGTCCCCGCCCAGGGTGGCCCAGTGCCAGCTGGCGAAGGCGACGTCCTCGATTCGCCGGCCCGGCCCGGCCAGGTCCCAGTCCAGCAGGGTCACCGGCAGCATCCCGGCTGGCGTGTCCCGGTAGACCGTGTTCTTCGGCGACAGGTCCCGGTGGCAGACGGTCTCCGCGCCACCGGCCAGCGGGCTGCCGGCGCAGGCGTCGTGCAGGGCCCGAATCAGTTCGGCCAGCCGGGTCAGCGCGGCGCCCGAGAAGAAGGACAGGTGCTCTTGGTCGCGCCAGGGCACCCGCCCGGCGACGTGGGCCAGGACCTGCCGACCCCGCTCGTCCATCCCGAGGTACGCCGGTGCCAGGCCGGGCGCGGTCGCGGCCAGGTGCCGCAGCAGGGCCACCACGAAGTCGAGGTTCGCCGGCGGAATGCGGCGGACGGTGTCGCCCACCCGGACCACTTCGGCGATGAACCCGCCGGGCAGCCGCTCCTCGACCACCATCAGCTCAGCTCGCCCCCAGGCGGCGCTGCCGCTCCGCCTGCCACCAGCGGTGAATGATGATCACGCTGGCGATCAGGCCGAGACCGGCCGGCGCGGCGGCGTACCAGTTGACCGGGCCGGGGGAGGTGGCCGCGGCGCCGATCGCCGCGTAGCCGATGGCGGTGGGGGCGGCAGCGATCACGCTGCCGGCCAGGTACGGCAGCGGCCGGGCACCGGTGGTGCCGTAGCCGTAGCTGACCAGTCCGTACCCGGCGATCGGCAGCAGCCGCACGGTGATCACCCCGAACAGGCTCTGCCGGGTGAACCAGCCGTCCAGCCGGGCCAGCCGGCCCCGGACCCGCTCAGCCACGAAGTCCCGGCCCAGCAGGCGGCCGATCGCGAAGCCGAGCGCCGCCGCGAGCGCCGCCGCGCCGACGGAGTACGCGCCGCCCGCCAGCGGGCCGAAGATCGCGCCCGTGGCGAGCGTGACGAAGGTACGCGGGACCAGCACCACCATGAGCAACGCGCCGCCGACGACGGCCGTGACCGGGGCGTACCCGCCGAGGGCGTCGGCGAGTTGGGGCAGCTCGGCCGGGTCCGGTCGGGGCACCAGCAGCAGGGCCACCCCGAACCCGGCCAGCAGCAGGAGCAGCAGCCCGAACCGGCGTGCGGACGGCTGTCGGAGCAGCCGCGCGAGCCGGTGCGCGGACGGCCGCCGGGCGGCGGGATTCATGCCCGGGCGGACGCGGCCACCGCGGCGCGGCGCTCGGACCGGAGCCGGTCGGCCCAGGTGTCGTCGAGCGCGGGAAGCTGGTGGATGCCGGTCGCCCAGCGCAGCAGCAGGTCGGCCAGGGCCGGGTTGCGGGCCAGCGCCGGGCCGTGCGAATAGGTGCCGAGCAGCTTGCCCCGCCAGGCGCCCTCGGTCACCCCGTCGTTGCCGACCCCGGCGGTGACCCGAGCCAGCGGCGACACCCCCGGGCCGAGCCGGGTCCGCCCGCCGTGGTTCTCGAACCCGGTCAGGTAGGGGATGCCCAGCCGCGCGTCGACGTCGCCGGCCAGCTCGCCGACGGCCCGGGTGGGCGCCCGGTCGGAGGAGATGTCCAGCAGCTCCAGACCGCGGTACTGGGTGCCCTTGGCGAAGAACGAGGTGCCGAGGAGTTGGTAGCCAGCGCAGACGCCGAACACCACCGAGCCCTGGGCGACAGCCCGGTGCAGGCCACCGTCGGCGATCAGCCGCTGCGCGCCGAGCGCCTGCGGGCCGTCTTCGCCGCCGCCGAGCAGGTAGATGTCGGCGGTGGCGGGCAGCCGCTGGTCGGAACGGACCTCCAGCACCTCGACCGGCATGCCGCGCAGCTGGGCCCGACGGGCCAGGATCAGCGCGTTGCCCCGGTCGCCGTAGGTGGACAGCAGGTCGGGGTAGATCCAGACGATGCGCAGGCTCTCAGTTGACACGGTCCAGCTCCGCTCGGATGTCCTGGAAGGCGGTGTAGTTGGCGATGACCTCCAGCCGGCCCGGTGGCACCGCCCGGATCGCTTCGTCGAAGCTGCGTACGTGTTGGAACGGCACGTCGTTGACGTCGAGGCGGACGGCCAGGTCGTACGCCCGGTCGCCGGTGATCAGCACCTGCCGGCCGCGCAGCGGCGCGAAGTCGACGTCGTAGAGCCAGGAGGTGTCCATCCCGTCGGGCTCGCGCGCGTTGATGGACAGCAGAGTCGGCGCCACGTCGGCCATGTCGAACGCCTCCAGCCAACTGGCCGGGTTCTTGGCCAGCAGCAGCCGGATGTTGCGCCCGTCCCGGTCGACCTGGGCGTAGCGGCCGGCCACCGAGCTGACCGTGCCGAGCCGCACGACCGCGTCCACCGGCCGTACGCCGAATTCGGCGGCGACGGCGAGTGCGGTGGCCGCGTTGCCGAGGTTGACCTTGCCGGGCAGCTGGAGCTGCACCTTGTGCCAGGCGCCGGTCGGGTCGAGCACGCCGTCGTCCTCGACGGCCCACTGCGGCTCAGGGCGGCGCAGCGGGCAGCCGGTGCACCGCCACTGCTCGCCGGAGCGCTGGATGGTGGAGCCGCACTCCGGGCAGACCCACGAGTCGTCGTGCCACCGCTGGCCGGCGCTGAACCAGGTGACGTGCGGCGGGATGTGCCCCTGGGCCGGGTCGGCGGGCGGCGTGGCGGCCCAGACCACCAACGGGTCGTCGGCGTTGGCGACCACCCGGACATCGGGGTGCCGGACCAGCGCGCCGCGCCAGAGCTGCGCCATCATGGCGACTTCCTTGGCCCGGTCGAGCTGGTCGCGGGAGAGGTTGAGCAGGGCCACCACGTGCGGCTCGGTGGCTTCCAGCACCTGCGCCAGGTAGTGCTCGTCGACCTCCAGCACGGCGTACGGGGTGCTGCCGGCCTTGGCCAGCGCCGAGGTGTGGCCGGTGGGCATGTTGGCACCGAAGGAGTTGGTGGCCACCCGGCCGAGCACACCGACGGCGGCGGTGGTGAGCCGGGTCGTGGTGGTCTTGCCGTTGGTGCCGGACACCAGGGCGATGGCCCGTCCCGCCGAGAGGTGGGCGAGCAGGTCAGGGTCGATTTTGAGGCCGATCCAGCCGCCGATCACCGAGCCGTCGCCACGGCCCGCGGCCCGGGACAGCGCCGCGGCGGTCCGTGACACGGAGCTGGCTACCTTTGCCCGCAGGGGCATTTTCGCGTCCGTCACGCGAGCGAGGTTACCGGACCCCGGCGTCCGCCAGATCGCTGCGGACGGCGAACCGTTCGGGCGGAGGCACCCGTCGGACGGTTGTCGGATGCTCGGCCGGACAGAGTCGATCTATGTCGGGTTGCGGACGCGCCGCGGGGGGCGGCCCGGCCCTCCACTCCGCTCCACCCCCTTTGACGTGCTCTTTTGTGCGCGAAATCGCCGCGTCGCACAGGCGTTTCCGGTTGCGGGTGGAGGGAAGTGGAGTAGAGTGGGGCGCGATGGTGAGGCCGGGAGGGCCGCACCGGCCCGGGGGGTCAGCGGCGCCGCGAACGCCGCTCAGGGCGAGGGGGTTGGGCCGATGTTCCTCGGCACCCACACCCCACGCCTGGACGACAAAGGCCGGCTGATCCTTCCGGCGAAGTTCCGGGACGAGCTGGCGGGGGGTGTCGTGATCACCAAAGGGCAGGAGCGCTGCCTCTACGTGTTTCCGATGCCCGAGTTCCAGCGGATCACCGACCAGTTGCGCGCGCAGCCGATGACGAGCAAGGCGGCCCGGGCCTACAGCCGGGTCTTCTTCGCCAGCGCGCACGACGAGGTGCCGGACAAGCAGGGGCGGGTCACCATTCCCGCGCACCTGCGGTCCTACGCCGCCCTCGACCGGGAGCTGGTCGTGATCGGCGCGAGCACCCGGGTGGAAATCTGGGACAAGGCGGCCTGGGAGGCCTACCTCGCGGAGAGCGAAGACGACTTCGCCGACATCGAGGAGGGGGTGCTGCCCGGCGGTCTGTAGGGCGTGACGGCGCCCGACGTACTGCGAGATCTCCAGCCGCTTTCGAGTTCCTGGCACCCCTTCCCCGGTGCCAGGCGCACGATCCGATCGGAGGGCCGCGGCCTCCGGCGGGCGGGGAGCGGATGGGGATCTGGCGGTACGGAGGGGCGTCGTGGCGACGACGGACGCGGCACGGACGGAAGTTGGTTTTCAACCAGTGGGGGTCGACATGGGGGAGCTACGCGGCACGCACGTGCCGGTGCTGCTCGAGCGGTGTCTCGAGCTGTTGGCCCCCGCGCTGGGCCGTGACCGACGCACCGTGCACGTCGACGCCACGCTGGGCCTGGCCGGCCACGCCGAGGCGGTGCTGACGGCGCATCCGAACACGGTGTTGATCGGCTTGGACCGGGACACCGAGGCCCTCGCCCACGCGCGGGTCCGGCTGGCGCGGTTCGCCGACCGGATCCACCTCGAGCACGCCGTCTACGACGAGCTGCCCGACGTGCTTCAGCGGCTCGGCTACCCGGCGATCGATGGGATCCTGTTCGACCTCGGGGTGTCGTCGCTCCAACTCGACGCACCCGACCGCGGGTTCGCGTACGCGCAGGACGCGCCGCTGGACATGCGCATGGACCAGACCCGGGGGGTGACCGCCGAGGAGGTGGTCAACACCTACGCCCATCCGGACCTGGCCCGGCTGCTGCGGGTGTACGGCGAGGAGAAGTTCGCCGGGAAGATCGCCTCGGCGATCATCCGGGAACGGGAACGGGCGCCGATCACCTCTTCGGCGCGACTGGCCGAGCTGGTCCGGGAGAGCATTCCGGCGCCAGCCCGGCGAACCGGGGGACACCCGGCAAAGAGAACGTTTCAGGCTTTACGCATCGAGGTAAACCGAGAGCTGGCAGCGCTGGAGACGGCGCTGCCAGCCGCTCTCGACAAACTCGCCGTGGGTGGCCGCGTGGTGGTCCTGTCCTACCACTCGCTGGAGGACCGGCTCACCAAGCAGGCGCTCGCCGACCGGGTCCGCAGCAAGGGCCCGGTCGACCTCCCGGTCGAGCTGCCCGGGTCGGGCCCGACGTTCCGGCTGCTCAGCCGGGGCGCCGAGCTGCCCGGGGAGGCGGAGGTCGCCGCGAACCCCCGCGCCGCCTCGGTGCGGCTGCGGGCTGCGGAACGGCTCGACCCGGAGGCGGCCCGGCAGGGGCGTACCGACCGCGAACGGTACCGCCGCCGGGTGAAGGCGATGCACCAACCGGGGACGGGGTCGCCGGGATCCGGCTCGGATCCGCGATCGGCCCAGGGGGACGGCAAGGGGACGGACGAAGAGGGGGAGGGGACATGAACGTCAAACAGCGCGACGGCCGGGACGCCGTCGGGCAGCGCGCACCGCGGTCGGGGGGCCGGACCGCGGCGCAGCGCACCGCGCGGGCGGGGGCCGCGACGGCGGGGGCCGACCGGCACGACCGCCAGGGAGAGACTCGCGCCCGGGGGGCGCGCGAGTTCCCCACCCAGGGCAGCGCCGCGCTGCGGCCGGCCGAGCGGACCCGACCGACCGATACGCCGGCGCCACGGCTGCGGGTTGCCCCGCCGCCGCCGGTGTCCGTGCCGCGGGCTCCGTTCGTCGTCCTGATCCTGGTCCTGGTGGTCGGCGGGGTGCTCGGCATCCTGGCGGTCAACACCAAGATCAACGAAAACGCGTTCAAATTGCGGGAGCTGCAGCAGCAGCAGGCCAAGCTCGACGGCGACCAGCAGCAGCTGGAGAAGGAGATCGCCGACCAGAACGCCCCGGGCAACCTGACCGCCAACGCCCGCAAGCTCGGCCTGGTCGAGTCGGCGGATCCGGCGTACATCCGGCTGCCGGACGGCAAGATGATCGGGGTGCCGCACCCGGCGGAGGGCACCCCCGCCATCACCAGCCAGCAGGGCAACGGAGACTGAGTCATGCCGCCGAGGTCGGAGGAACCGCGCCGGGACGCCACGGGCTCCCGGCGCGACTCGTCCCGGGGCGGCCGGGACGACGTGCCCCGCTCCGGCGAGCCCCGGATCGGCGGGATCTCCGACGCGCGGGCGTACACGCCGCGGGGGCGAACCATCCGGGAGGGGGGCAGCGCCACCCGGACCGGGGCGGGCGGGGGCGGCCAGCAGCGGCGTACCCCGCGCAGCAGCCGCTCCGGGGACCCCTTCCGGCCGGCGTTGCAGGTGCTCGACGGCGGCCGGGCCGGGACGACCCGCACCGGCCGCCGGGAGACCGGGGCGGGCGGCCGGGCCGGGGTGGTGCGGTCCGTGTCGGCTCGGCCGGTGCGGGAGCCCTTCGACGACGACGACGAACCGACACCGTCGCGGCGCTCGCCGGGCCCGCGCCGCCCGCAGCGACCCGCCGCCCGCCGGGCGTCGCGCAAGCCGCGCCGCCCACCGAGACTCGCCGATCCGCGTCGCCGGCTGCGGCTCGGCACGCTGCTCGTCCTGGCCCTCTTCACCGTCATCGGCATCCGGCTGATCATCCTGCAGACCCTCACCCCGCCGGCGTTCGCCGACGGCGGGCTGAACAAACGGGTGGTGTCGGTCGAGCTGCCGGCCCCGCGCGGGGCCATCTACGACCGGACCGGTGCCCCGCTGGCGCACAGCATCGAGGCGCGCTACGTCTTCGCCGACCCGACCATGATCGAGGAGAAGGACCGGATCACCACCGCGAAACGGCTCTCCCCGCTGCTCGGCGTGCCCGCCTCCGAACTGGCCGAGAAGATGAAGCGGCGCAAGTTGCCCGGCACCACCAAGGATTCCCAGTTCGCCTACCTGGCCCGCGGCGTCGACATCGACAAGGCTAAGCAGATCATGGCGCTGGACCTGTACGGCATCGGCGTGCACCGGGACGAGCGGCGCGAGGTGCCCGGCGGTGACCTGGCCACCAACCTGCTCGGCTTCGTCAGCCAGGACATGGTCGGGCTGGAGGGCCTGGAGGCGAAGTACGACGACCTGCTGGAGGGCCAGCCCGGCAAAAGGACGTACGAGGTGGGGCGGGGCGACCTGGCCGCACCGATCCCGGGCGGCTACAGCGAGACGACCGAGGCCAAGCCGGGCGGGTCGCTGGAACTCACCATCGACCGCGACCTGCAGTTCCGCGCCCAGCGCATCCTGCGTAACCAGTTGGAACAGATCCGGGGCAGCGTCGGCGCGGCGGTGATCATGGAGATCCCCTCCGGCGAGGTGCTGGCGCAGGCGAGCTACCCCGGCTACGACGCGGCCGACCCGGGCCGGGTCAACTCCCCGGCCGATCGGGCGGACGCGGCCACCAACTTCGTCGTCGACCCCGGCTCGATCCACAAGGCGATCACCTACGGTGCCGCCCTCCAGGAGAGCGTGATCACCCCGGACACCACCTTCCCGGTGGCCAACACGATCACGAGGGGCGGCGTGCCCTTCGAGGACACCCATCCGGCCAACGGGCGGCGGATGAGTATCCCCGGCATGCTGGCGTTCTCGTCCAACATCGGGACGATCGAGATCGCCGAAAAGCTGGGCCGGGACCGCCTGATCGACTACCAGAAGCGGTTCGGGCTGGGGCAGCCCACCGGCGAGGGCATGCCCGGGGAAGCCCACGGGCGGCTGCTGCCCGCCGACGAGTGGAGCGAATCGTCGTACGGGTCGGTGCCGATCGGGCACAGCGTGGACGCCACCCCGTTGCAGATGGCCGCCGCGTACGCCGCGATCGCCAACGACGGCACGTACGTCCAGCCGCACCTGATCAAAAACGTGATCGGCCCGGACGGGAAGCGAACGCCGGGCGCCGCCCCGGTCACCCGGCCGGTGCTCAGCTCGCAGAACGCGGCCGCACTGCGCCGGATGCTGGAGGCGGTCACCACGATCGACGGTCCGGAGGGGCAGGCAACCGGCCTGGCCGCCGCCGTCCCCGGCTACCGGGTGGCCGGCAAGACCGGCACCGGGTTGCGGTATGTCGACGGTAAGCGCCAGCCCGGCGCGGTCGGCTCGTTCGTCGGGATGGCGCCGGCCGAGAAGCCGAGGTACGTGGTGGCGGTCTTCGCGTGGAGCCCAGGCGGCGAGGGCAGCGCGGTGGCCGCGCCGGCTTTCCGCGAAATCATGGGCTTCACTCTCCACCATTACCGGGTGCCGCCGTCGGCGGAACCGGCACCGAAATTCACCGTCTTCCCATAGGCCGATCCCGATGCCGATACTGGCAGTTGGCGCGTGGCAGGCCCGGCGCACTGCTCGTTGTATTTCCCGCGTTCGTCCAGACGGCACTGGCCGTAATCCGCGTGCGGGGAAAAGGGTCAGCCGCCAGCCTCTCGACGTTTGTGTCGCGTTTTGAGCAGCGCAACGTCGTGTTGCCCGCTCCGCATTTCGCAGACCTGGGTTAATTGTGTCTGTGTGCCATCACGCCGCCCGGGTCGAAGGTTGGAGCTGTTGGTGATGGTCGGCCTGGGTGGCGGACGCGGGCGGGCTCGTTTGGCGGCGCGGGGGCAGGTGCGCTCGCGTCGGGCGGGAATCAGCAGGGCGGCGATCCGATCCGGAACGGGGTCGGCCGCAGTGGACGGTTCGGCGGTCTGTGCGCCGGTCGTGCCGGTAGGTGCTGCCCACACTGCCGGTAGGCGCGGTGAAGACACGACGGCCTTGTCATGGATGATCTCCCATATTAAGCTGCCCTGGAAAGGCTGGCGCTTACAGGCAACGGCTCCGCTGCAGCTTTATGTATTGGCGGATGTAGCGCCCAGAAAATGCAAAAGTCGAGGTAGTCGACCCTACGGAGGTCAACATGACACTGCTCAGACGACGTGCTGTCCGGCTTGCCGCCGCAGTAATCGCCGCCGTGCCCTTCCTCACCGTCGTCGCCGCAGTGCCGGCCAACGCCGCATCCAGCTCCTGCACCAGCACCTCAAAATTCTGGGTCGGTGACTATCCGTTCACGATGCCGTCCGTTGGCACCAATACCGGCAACGTCAACTGCGTGCTGTCGAAAGGCAATCAGAGCGGGGCCGTTTCGAATCTTCAGAAGCACCTGAACTCGTGCTACTGGTCCGGATCCACCGCCGGCATGCACCGCAGCGTGTTCAGTACCGCCCTCGTGGTCGATGGCGTCTACGGGTCCGCGACGGCCGCCGCCCTCACCGCCGTTCAGAGATATCACTCGATCGGCGCTGACGGCGTGTACGGTCCGGAAACCCGGCGCACCATCCTCTTCGCCACCGACAGCTTTGTCTGCCGGGCCTTCGGTTCGTGACACCAGCACCGATGTGCCCGGGGAGTTGACCGGCTTCACGGCGGCGCGATGATCTCCTGCGTCGACGGCCTTGCGCTATAGAGCCACGGCGAAGCATCCTTTGCCTGCGGTTTGTCCGCATCTCCGGTCAGTGAGTCGATCGCGCGCACACGACACACAGACCGGCTAGGGCAAGATAAGAAGTGCACAAGT
>NZ_JBEYIX010000093.1:0-9680 GCF_040636055.1 Micromonospora sp. NPDC006766
AGAAGTCCTCCCGGACAGGCAGTCGGCGATGAAACAGGAAGCCTCACGGGCGACCGTGGGAATCCCGGTCCCTTCAGGGCCGGGAGGATGTCAAGGTGGCAGCCTCTCTACAGGGACCAGCCGGAAACTGAAGTGCCAGCGCTAGAGGCTCGCGCGTAGGCCTGCGATGCCGCTACCGAATGTCACCACCGAAAGTGAGCCAGAGCCTCGCTAACGGTGTTTCCGGCGATCTTGTTAGGAGGTCTCAGCGGCTGGGAAGCGGCCGCAAGGTGACGGCGAAGGCGTTCAACGCGGGTTTCCAACGCATCCTCCATCGGGTCGTACCGGTCCCGGTCGGTTCCTGTCCAGGAGTGACTCGATCGCGTTCGTCGAGCAGATCACCTTACGGATCTCCACGTCGTAGTCGAGGAACGGGATGAGTCAGGCCACCGACAGCCGCATCTTCGACCGGCAGCCTCCCGGCTGTACGGCCGGGCGCTGCCTGACCGGGCCAGCACGTCGCTTCAGCCTGCTCTCAGGATGAGAGTGGAAGTTTGGCGCGTATGACACTGAACACGCAAAGCGACCCGCCACGAGTGCGGCAGATGCTGAACAAGGTTCCGGAAGTCACCGTCTATTTTTGGATCATCAAGGTGCTGTCGACCACGGTGGGCGAGACCGCAGCGGACTTTCTCAACGTCAACCTTCACCTCGGCCTGACCGGCACGACGCTGATCATGGCCGTCGCGCTGGCCGTCGTGCTTGTCTGGCAGTTCCGAACGGCCCGGTACGTGGCGGGGATCTATTGGCTGGCGGTCGTGTTGATCAGCATCGTCGGCACGCTGATCACGGACAACCTGACCGACAACCTCGGCGTGCCGTTGGCGGTGAGCACCGCGGTGTTCGCCGTGGCGCTCGTGGCCACCTTCGTCGTCTGGCACCGCAGCGAGGGGACGCTGTCGATCCACTCGATCGTCACCACACGTCGGGAGAGCTTCTACTGGGCGGCGATTCTGTTCACCTTCGCGCTCGGCACCGCCGCCGGCGACCTGCTGGCAGAGGGCCTCGATCTGGGGTACTGGCGCTCGGGGTTGATCTTCGCCGCGCTGATCGCCGTGGTGGCGTCCGCGTACGCGGGGTCGTGGATGAATCCGATCCTGGCGTTCTGGATCGCCTACGTGCTGACCCGCCCGCTCGGCGCGTCGCTGGGTGATTATCTCTCCCAGGCTCGCGACGACGGCGGTCTCGGTCTCGGTACGGTGCTCACCAGCGGATCCTTCCTGGCGGCGATCGTGGTCCTGATTCTCTACCTGAGCGTGACGAAGCGGGACGCCGCCGTGCCGGTCGTTCCAGTTGAGCGGAGGGCCGCGGCGCCACAGCGGTGAACGCGCATCGAGGAACCCACGACGTGCGGGCCGGTCGTCGGGGCATTCCCGAGGGACTATCGGAAGCGACGTCGACCCGCCGCGGATGGCGGGGCCCGGGACAGAAAGGCGGAACTGGTGCGACTACTCGTGGTCGAGGACGAAACGGCGCTCGCGGAGGTGCTCCGCGCCGGCCTGACCGACGAGGGCTTCGCTGTCGACGTGCAGCACACCGGTCCGGATGGGCTGTGGGCGGCCAGCGAGTACGCCTACGACGTCATCGTGCTCGACATCATGCTGCCGGGCCTCAGCGGCTACGAGGTGTGCCGGCGGTTGCGGTCGCGGGAGATCTGGACGCCGGTGCTGATGCTCACCGCGAAGGAGGGCGAGTACGACCAGGCTGACGCCCTCGATCTCGGCGCGGACGACTACCTGACCAAGCCCTTCTCGTTCGTGGTGCTGGTGGCCCGGCTGCGGGCACTGGTCCGCCGGGGCGCGCCCGCCCGGCCGGTGGTCATGACCGCGGGCGACCTGTCGGTGGATCCGGCGCGGCGGCTGGTCACCCGGGGCGGGCAGCCGGTTCAGCTGACGGCGCGGGAGTTCGCGCTGCTGGAGTTCCTCATCCGGAACCGTGGCGACGTGGTGTCCAAGAGCCGGATCATCGAGAACGTCTGGGATGCCAACTTCGACGGCGATCCCAACATCGTCGAGGTGTACGTCGGCTACCTGCGCCGCAAGATTGACCAGCCGTTCGGCCGGGCAGCGATCCAGACGCAGCGTGGCGTGGGATATCGGTTGGCGGCCGACGGTGGCTGACGGCACGACTGGCGAGAGCGTGCCGTCGGTCGTCTCAGAACTCCCGCAGCGGCAGGGCGCCTACGCTGCCGTCATGGCCGGCCCATACGAGCTCCTGCAGGGGGCGGTTCGATGGGTGCGCCGGCGGCTGGGGGTGCGGCTACGGTCGGCGTTGGCCGCCGCGCTGGCGGTGGCCTTCGCCTTCGCCGTCGCGGCGGCGGCGTTCGTCTACCTGGCCCGCGCGGACCTGACCGGCAACGTGGACGCGGCGGCGCGGCAACGGGCCGCCGAGGTGGCCTCGGCGGTGGCCGCCGGCGACCAGGTCGCGCTCGCCCAGACGTTGAAGCCCAGCCCGCGGGAGCAGACGCTGGTGCAGGTCCTCGCCCCGTCCGGGCGGGTGGAGGCCGCCTCGGCCGCGCTCGCCGGCACCGCGCCGCTGTCCTCCCTGCGCCCCCAACCCGGCGAGGCGCTGCGGGAACAGCGTTTGCTGCCGTTCGCCGACGAGGACCCGTACCGGGTGATCGCCGAGGGGGTCGCCACCGCCACCGGCACCCGCACCGTGCTGGTGGCGCAGTCCCTGCGGCCGGTCAACGAGAGCACCGAGGCCGTCGCCGCGATCCTGACCGCCGGACTGCCGCCGATGCTGCTGGTGGTCGGCGCGGCGGTATTCCTGTTCGTCGGCCGGTCACTGCACCCGGTCGAGGCGATCCGCCGCCGGGTCGCCGGCATCACCGCCCGCGACCTGCACGCCCGGGTGCCGGTGCCCGAGGCACACGACGAGGTGGCGGCGCTGGCCGAGACGATGAACGACATGCTCGACCGCCTGGAGACGGCCGCGGCGAGTCAACGGCGGTTCGTCGCCGACGCCAGCCACGAACTGCGCAGCCCGCTCGCCACCGTGCAGGCCGGCCTGGACCGGTTGGCGATCGCGTCACTGCCCGGCCCCACCGCCGAGCTGGTCGGGCTGCTGCGCCTGGAGTCGGAACGCCTCGGCCACCTGATCTCGGATCTCCTCCTGCTGGCGCGTATCGACGAGCGCGGCCCCGCTCGGCGCCACGACGACGTCGACCTGGACGACCTCGCCTACACCGAGCGCGTCCGCATCGCCACCCGTCGCCCGGACCTGACCGTGCGCGCCCAACTCGCGCCCGTACGGGTCCACGGCGACGCGCGAGATTTGGGCCGGGCGCTGCGCAACCTGGTCGACAACGCCGCCCGGCACGCGCACTCCGAGGTGGCCCTGCGGGTGGCCGTCCGCGACGGGTGGGGTTGCGTCGACGTCACCGACGACGGGCCGGGCGTACCCGAGGAGCAGCGCGAGCGAATATTCGGCCGTTTCGTCCGGCTTGACGACAGCAGGTCCCGAGTCGACGGTGGCAGCGGCCTGGGCCTACCGATCACGCGGGAGATCATCGCCGCGCACGGCGGTACCGTGCAGGTGCTGCCCGGCCCGGGCATGACCGTCCGGATCCGCCTGCCGCTCGACGACGCCCCACCCGGCTGACCCGGCCCGGCCCACCAGGTGTTTCAGGCTCCTCTCAGCCGCCCCGCAGGAAGCTGGAGGCAGCCGGCCGTGTGGAGGAGCCGGGTGCCGTGGAGCCGAAGACGCGATGAACTACCACCTGTTCCAGCTCATCAACGCCGCAGCCGGACAGAACGACCAGGTCGATGACGTCTTCGAATGGTCGGCCGTCTGGTTGATCTACGTGCTCGGCGTCGTTGCGGCGGTGCCCCTGCTGGGCGGCCTGCGGCAGGCGCGGGCGGCGGTGGTACGCGTCGTGGCGGTGCTGGGCGTGGCGTTCGTGACCGGGCAGGTGGTGGCGGCCGTCAGCAGCGAGGTGCGGCCGTTCCAGACCCACACCGTGCACCAGCTGATTCCGCACGACCCGGGCCCGTCCCTGCCCAGCGATCACGCCACGGCGGCGTTTGCGGTGGCGTTCGCGGTCGGGGCGTTTCTGTCCTGGCGCTGCGGGGTAGCGCTGTCGGTGTTGGCCGCGATCATCGGATTCGCCCGTATCTGGACCGGCGTGCACTACCCGGCGGACGTGCTCGTCGGCGCGCTCATCGCCGCCGCCGCCGTCAGTGTCGTGGACATCGGCGGGCGGGCGTACGACCGATGGGACCGGCGCCGCCGGCCGAGCGCCGCCACCGGCCACTGACCCACGCCCGCTTCGCTTACCTGGAGGTTTTCCCCGTGTCAACGCCGCAGGCGTTCCTCGCCGCCGGGCCTGGTTTCCTCGATCCGCAGTGGCTGATCTCCACGTTCGGGCTGATCGGCATCCTCGCTGTCGTCTTCGCGGAGTCCGGACTGCTGATCGGCTTCTTCCTGCCGGGTGACTCGCTGCTGTTCACCGCCGGGCTGCTCGTCGCCGACGGCCGCTACGTGCACCAGCCGCTGTGGCTGTTGTGCCTGCTGGTGGCCGTGGCCGCCATCGCCGGTGATCAGGTCGGGTACCTGTTCGGCCGGCGCGTCGGCCCGAGCCTGTTCCGCCGACCCGACTCACGGCTGTTCAAGCAGGAGTACGTGGAGCGCGCCAACGCCTTCTTCACCCGTTACGGCGCCCGATCGATCGTGCTGGCCCGTTTCGTGCCCGTCGTCCGGACCTTCACCCCGATCATCGCCGGCGTGTCCCGCATGCACTACCGCACGTTTCTGATCTTCAACATTCTCGGCGGGGTCTTGTGGGGCGTCGGCGTCACGGTCCTCGGCTACTTCCTCGGCCAGATCGCCTTCGTCAAGACCAACATCGAGTTCATCCTCGTCGGCATCGTGGTGGTGTCCGTGCTGCCGATCGGCCTCCAACTGCTTCGCTCCCGACGGAAGGCCGCGCCGGAGGACACAAGCCCGGCTGGGGCGCAACCGGGCCCCCGGCACTGACCGGCTCGGGCGCTGCCCGGCCGTGCCGCCCCACTGAACTATGCCTGCGAAGGCGGCGGCGAGGACGCCAGGCCCGACCCGAGGAACCGCTTGGCCGATCAGCCGGGTTTACACAATCGATCATTTTGGATGTGGGGCCCGTCGCCTCGTATGGTCAGTGGGGGAGCGGTCCTTTGCATCGTGCCGCACCGGGCGCCGTGCGGCCATCGGGGCGGCAGCCAGCCGTGCCGGCAGCGGACCGCGCACACGTAGTTCCGCCGTTGGGTCAGGGAGAGCTCCAGCATCCGTGGGCGGGGCAGGTCCGCGAGCCGGTACAGGTCGCTCACGTTGGCCCCGGACAGTTCGAGGTGAGCGAGGGCCGGCAGGCGGTCTGGGTGCGGCCGGGAAGGTCAGCACGTCAGGTAGGCGGTGCACCTGAGCGTCGATGAACGCGAGCGGCACGGCGCACCCGGCCCACCACAGGCCAGCCAGCATCACCGGATTCGTTGGAGCGGCGAGTACCACGATGACCACCGCCACCGCGACGCAGAGCTCCAGCAGGTACGGAACGGCAGCAACTCGATGCCGACACCGGCCGCATCGACCGCCCGGCAGCAGCGCGACCCAGCCAGAACTCGACGGACTTACCTCGACCCCGCAGTGATCGCAGGTACGGCGGCTGGCCTGGCCCGCCGGGACGGCCAGTCGAACGACCAGCCAACGCAAAAGTGGGCGTCACAGCGAGGATGAGCGGAGCGACGCGATCGTGCCCAGGCACCCGAGGCGCGTCACCCGGCCGCCTGGGCAACAGCAGTTCCGGTTGGCCGCTCATGCCCTGCTTCGGTCGGTCAAGTGGTCCTGCTGGGGACCGAGCTGGCTGATGTCGTACCCGTCGGGGTAGGTCTTGGTGTTGATCCCGTCGGCGAACAACGCTGTGGTCCGCGGCTTGCCGAACCAGCGCTGGAGCCGGGAGCGCCCCTTCAGTGCGAGGTGAAGGCCAGCCCTGACGGGCCAGGCGGGCGGAGCGACTTGCATCGCGGCTCGCAGGCGTTCGTCGTACATGGCGCTGACCAAGGCGTTGCCCAGCGGTGTGAGCGGTCCTGGGATGCGGGTGAGCATCAGCATGCGGGTGGCCCGTTCGATGGCAGCCGCGTCGGCGTTCGGCTTCAGGTGGGCAGCGTCGTGGGCGTCGAACCAGGTCTCGAGCGCCTCGTAGGAGTCGGGGATGTCGGTGATGCCCATCCGGACCGGGGAAAGAGGCGCGACGTAGTGGAAGGTGTCCGGCGACCCAGTCGGCGATGAAGGTGCTCACGTGGGCAGGTGGTCGAGGCCGACGTGCTCGGTCGCGCCTTCCTCGGGTATGAAGATGCGGAGCTCCCGCTGGGGGCGAGTTGACGGCCTGATCGTAGGGGTTAACCACGCCCGTAGCTCTTCTGTTGTGATCATCTTGCTTCGACAACAGCATGGTCTACGAGGGCTACGGGCATCTATCAGTTAGGGTCCACAGTGAAACTTCAGCCGACCCGCAGACCCCCACCAAGTTCGAAGAGCCCGTTTCCTCCCGGCCGCAAAACGGCCGGGTTTCCACGCCGCAATTCTGATGACCTGCCGCGGCAAGGTCTCGAACGAGGCGATGCCTGGCGGAGCGTCGCGCCTGCTCACAGCCGGTGGCCAGGTCCACCACCGGGACGCCTGCGGCGACCAGCTCGACCCGCTCGGCCACCAGGCCGTCCAGGCCCAGCAGCCGGGTCGTATCGTTGACCATGCTCGCTGCTCTTCAAGTGTGACCATCCGAACTCGACACTAAGATGATCAACGACGAGCTGCGAGCCCCTCACGCCCGGGTCGACCTCTGCCGCGAACCCCGCTCATCTGGGAAGAGCGCCGATGGCGGGCTGATTTAAGGGACTTGGATCGCCGTGTGTGCTGTTGCGGCGATATTTACCCGGTGCGATGCTGTGTTGGCGTTTGAAGGCGTTGGCGAAGGCGAATTCAGACGTGTATCCGACGCGGGTGGCGACCTCGTTGAGTGGCGCGTCGGATTCGCGGAGAAGACGGGCCGCGATGGTCAGACGCCACCAGGTGAGGTAGGTCAGGGGTGGCTGCCCGGTCAGGGTTGTGAAGCGACGCGCGAATGTGGCCCGCGACAGGTTGACGTTATCGGCAAGGCTCTGGACGGTCCAAGGGTGGGCGGGTTCGCGGTGGATGGCATGCAGGGCGGCGCTGATGTCGGGGTCGGCCAGTGCGGTGGCCCAACCGGTGGCGGCGGCCGGGGCGGCTGACTGCTCGAACCAGGCACGCAGGATGTAGAGCAGCAGCATGTCGAGCAGGGCGAGCACGATGGTGTCGGCGCCGAGGCGCGGCTGGCTGATCTCGTTGCCGAGCAGATCGATGGCGGCACGCAGTTCTGGGTGGTGGCCGAGCCGGGCTGGCAGGTGGATCGCCTCGGGCAGGTCGCGCAGCAGCGGATGGGTGTGGCGTGGGTCGAGCTGATAGCCGCCGCACAGAGTCACCGTGACCGGGCCGTTGTGCCCGACGAAGTCGGAGACGAACAGCTCGGCGTCCTCCAACGGGTCACACACGGGTTCGGCCAGCCGCGCCGAGGGGCTGTCGGCAAGGGCGTACCCGTGACCATGGGGGAAAAACACCACGTCGCCAACGCCGAGCGGGACAGGATCGCCAACGGGAGGGATGAGCCAGCACGAGCCCTGCAGGATGACCTGGAAGCCCGCCGATCCGGGAACAGAGGGGAAGCGCTGACCCCACGGGGCATGCCAGGCGACGCGCGCCGAGCGGGGCCGCCCGGACCGCAAAATCGCGATCGCATCACTGAGCAGATCCATGCTATGACGCTAGCATGAGACGATCGCGTATAAATCCCGGACTTTCAAGCATTCGTTATCGCGCGGGCCTTTCCTACCGTTGATGATCAGTCGCCGTCAACGGGAGGGGCATCGGATGGCGCAACGGATTCTGGTCACGGCAGCTACCGGCACGGTCGGACGCCACGTGACGATGCAACTGGCGGAGGCCGGGGCCGAGGTGCGCGCGTTGACCCGCGGGCCAGCGGATCTGCCTGGCGTCCAGACCGTGCACGGTGACCTGTCGGTGCCGGATTCGCTGCGTACGGCTGTCGAGGGCGTCGAGGCGGTGTTCCTGGTCTGGCCGTTCGCCTCAGCTGACGGCCTGGACGCAGTGCTGGCGCTGGCCGCCGAGCACGCCCGACGGGTGGTCTACCTGTCCTCGGCGGCCATACGAGAGAACGAGCGGCGAGCCGAGCAACTGATCGAACAGTCCGGGCTGGAGTGGGCGGTTCTACGCCCGCACGCCTTCGCAGCCAACACCTTGCGCTGGGCTGAGCAGATCCGCGCCGAGGGCGTGGTGCGTGAGCCGTACGGCCAGGCCGCCATGTCGCTGGTACACGAGCGGGATATTGCCCGGGTCGCGGTGCGGGCGTTGACCGAGGACGGGCACGGCGGCCGCGTGTACGAGTTGACCGGGCCGCAGTCGCTGACGCAGGCCGAACAGGTGCGGGTCATCGGCGAGGTGATCCGCTCCCCAGTGCGGTGGGAGGAGGCATCCCCGGAGGAGGCTCGGCGGCGAATGCTGGCCCGCGGCTGGCCCCCCGAGGCGGTCGACGGCATCCTGCACGCCCAAGCCGCGATGACCGCCGGTCCCGCACCGGTCACCACCACTGTGGAGGAGGTTACCGCAGCGGCGGCGAGCCCGTTCCGCTCCTGGGTGGCCGAGCACTCGCACGCCTTCCGCACCGCCATGCGGGCCGCGCGCGATGCATCACCTCCACCTGGCGATGGGCCAGTTACAAACTCCGTCTGATGGCGCGTCAGTTCCAGCCGCTTCCGTCGCTTCGCACGTAGCCCCAATCCACGAGAGGAAAGCATCTGATGAAGACCGCATCGTCTACGCCCACGTCGACGGAGACCACCCGCTCTTCGATCCAGCTACGAGCGGCCGCCATCGCGGCTGCCGTACTAACCACCAGCCTGCTCTGGCTCGCCGCCTGGCTCCTCGACGTCGAACTCACGGTCGACCAGCGCAACGGCCAGCCACCTATGGACGTTGGCCTGCCCATGGTCGCCGGCTCCACCCTCGCCGTGTGCGCGCTAGGCTGGGGTGCACTCGCTGTGCTCGAACGATTTCTATCGCACGCCAGAACTATCTGGACAGTGCTCGCTCTCGCAATCCTGGCCCTCTCACTCGCAGCACCGATTTTCAGCATCGAAGCCACGGCCGGCACGAAAACGGTCCTGTCGCTCATGCACGTCGCCGTGGCAGGCGTCCTTGTCCCGATGCTTGGGCGAAACCGCCCTGAAGGCCAACAACGCCACCAATAGGCGGTGCGTGGCCGCCGAGGGCGCCCCGGCGACGGTCACGATCGAACCTTGCCGCCGATGCGAGTTGGCCGCACCATGTCATGTCGGTGCGGCCAACTCCCCGAGGGCATACGCGATTCCCGATAGTCGGGGACGCGCGTGGAGCGTCAGGCACCTAGGTCCGCCGGATTCATGTTCTTCAAGGCGTCGGCCGCGAGGGGAGTGACCGACGAACGGTGGGCGGGTGCCGGGCGTTCCTAGTACGGCAGCCGCCGTTTGAGATGCCGCTGGTAGAGCGGGGTGGACGCGAGGCGGCCACCGCGTGATCGTCTGTACGTTGTGGACATAACT
>NZ_JBEYIX010000094.1:0-9454 GCF_040636055.1 Micromonospora sp. NPDC006766
AAACCCGCGTTGAACGCCTTCGCCATCACCTTCAGCGACCGCTTCCCAGCCGCTGAAACCTACTAACCAAGATCGCCGGAAACACCGTTAGCGAGGCTCTGTCTCACATTCGGTGGTGACGGAGGGTGCTGGCTAGCCGAGCAGGATTCGATGGCGCAGGAGAGCGAAGCCCGCGCGTCCGTACATCTGTCGCTTGATCAGTTTGGTTTTGGTGTTGACGCCTTCGGTGCCGCCGTTGTGGAAGGAGTAGGTCAGGGCGGCGTTGACGGCGTCGCGGTCAAGGCCGAGGCCGCGGGTGAACGTGTGTAGGTGGGGCAGGTCCGTGGCCTTGACCTCGGCGATCCATGTGGTGAAACGGTCATCGTTGCCGCCTGCGGGCGTGAGTAGCGCGGCGAACGAGCCGATGAAGCCGGCCAGCGCAGTCATCTGTGGACAGGCACCGGTGAGAGCGTCGACGAGCGTCCGCTGATGTTCTTTGAGCTGGTCAGGTGCGGTCAGGAGGTAGCGGGTCAGACGCCTGGGCGACAGAGCCGGGCGGTCAGCTTCGACCCGGCCTTGGGTGATGTAGCGGTAGAGCAGGTTGAGGCTGCCGGTGTAGCCCAGTTCCCTGATCTCCGCCAGGAGTTGGGTGGCGCCGACGGCGGGGTCTTGTTCCCGGCGCCGGCGCAGGTGGTCGCGGTAGGGGTCGACGAGGGTGGGCCGGTACTGCGGTGCGCGGACCAGGCGTTCGGGTTCGCTGATCCGGGCGTACCGTTTGACGGTGTTGAGGCCGAGATTAAGCCGGCGGGCGCATTCCAGCAGGCCAACGCCCTTGTCGAGCAGGTCGTGGACCTGCTGCCACCGCTGCCGCGTGGTCACAGCCCGCTTGCCCTCCTGCGGCGGCGGCCCAGCGGTGGCCCAGCATGAGCTGTGCGCGGTGACCTCTTTGCGGACGGCCTCGGCGAGGTTGTGCCACAGATGCCAGCGGTCCGCGACCTGCAACGCCTCGGGCAGGGCGCGGCGGACCGCTTCGGCGTAGGCGCCGGAGGAGTCCCGACATACCACCTCGACACCGGGATGCTCACGCAGCCACGTTTCCAGCGTTGCGGCCTTGCGGTCGGGCAGCACATCGATGCGCTCACGGGTGACCGCGTCGATCAGGACGGTGGCGTATCGCTGACGTCGCCGCAACGCGAAGTCGTCCACCCCAAGCACCCGGGGCACCAGCCGCTCGGGCAACGGCAGGCGCAGCAGCGCCCGCAGGGCGGTGTGCCGGGACACGACCACCGCCAAGGCCGACAACATCCGCGCGCCGGCGCGGCCGGCCAACTGCCGCACCACCGCACCGACCTGGGAGATCAGCCGAGGGGTGCGGCGCTGGTAGCGGTTCAGGACCCCGGGCAGTTGTTCCCGGAACGTTCGACGGCAGCCCTGGGTCGGGCATACCAAACGACGTATGCGCACCCGGACCACCACCGGCCGGGCATCGACCGGCACGTCCGCGAGGGTCCGCTGGTGATACCCGTGCACCCGGCCCGTCACGGCCGCGCAGCCCGGGCAGGCCACCGGCCCCTCGGGAGTCCGAGCCCGCACCAGGATCCGTTCGCCCTCGTCCGTCACGTCGTCGATCACCAGCGGCAGCAGCCCCGAGAAGACCATCTTCGTAAGATCACCGATCTTGCACACATGATCTCAACGACATCGACTACCTTCGGTCACCACCGAATGTGAGACAGAGCCGTTAGCGAGACAGCCCCAGGAATCCCGGCCCTTCAGCTTCAGGGCCGGGAGGAATCGCGTCACGCGCGGGGACGTTTCTGGTTTTCGATGTACTCGCGGATGACGGCGAGGGGTGCGCCGCCGCATGACCCGGCGAAGTACGACGGGGACCACAGGTGGCCGTGCATGATGTGCTGGTTGATCCGGCCGGTGAACTCCTGCCGCAGGTAGTGCGCGGAGACGCCCTTGAGTCGGTTGACCAGGGTGGAGATCGGCAGTTTCGGCGGGTAGTGCACGAGCAGGTGGACGTGGTCGTCTTCGCCGTTGAACTCCCGCAGTTCCGCGCCGAGCTTGGCGCACACGTCGGCCATGATCTGACCGCACCGGGTGAGCATGGCGTCGTTGAGCACGTCACGCCGGTATTTGGTGACAAAGACAAGGTGTGCATGCAGGTTGTAGATGACACTGCGACCTCGGCGAACATCCGGGTCCGGGGTCCATCGTGGTGACATAGACAAAAGGGTAGACTGTGGACGTAGAAATGTGGTGCAGGTTCGGCTGTACCCGGACGTCGCCCAGGAGGCGGCGTTGCGGGCGACGCTGGATCTGTGCAATGAGGCCGCGAACGTCGCTTCCGTCGAGGCGTATCGGTTACGGGTGTTCGGCAAGCAGGCGTTGCAGCGGCTCACCTACGGGCAGTTGAAAGACATGGGCTTGTCGGCTCAGCCGGCGATCCACGTCGCCCGTAAGGTCGCCGGCGCGTACGCCACCCTGAAAGCCAACATCCGGGCCGGCAACCTCGGCAGACCGGGATCGAAGCGCCGCCGCAAGGCTGAGGGAAAGCCGGTTGGCTTTCGCCGGGATGCCGCCCAGCCGTTCGATGACAGGTGTCTGTCGTGGCGGATTGTCGACCGGACCGTGTCGATTTGGGCGGTTGGTGGCCGGTTGAACCGGGTTCGGTTCGGTTGCTCGCAGCAGCAGTACGCCACCCTCGCCGCCCACCGCAGAGGCGAGTCTGACCTGGTGCACCGCGACGGAAAATGGTTCCTGTACGCCACCCGCGACATCCCGGACGTCGAGGTGAAAGACCCTGACGGGTTCCTCGGTGTCGACCTGGGCATCGCGAACATCGCCACCACCAACGACGGCACCCGACACTCCGGCAAACGCTTGAACCGGGTGCGTCACCGCGACCGAGGCCGAACGCACCGGCCGCGGGATCGCCCTGGAAAACCTCACGGGCATCCGCGACCGGGTACGGCTCCGACGGCCCCAGCGGGTCACCCTGCACACCTGGGCATTCCACCAGCTTGGCCAGTTCATCGCCTACAAGGCGGGCCGGGCCGGGATAGCGCTCGTCCACGTCGACCCGGCGTGCACCTCGCAGGGCTGCTGCGCCTGCGGACACATCGCCAAGGCCAACCGCCCCAACCAAGCCACCTTCCGATGCACGTCGTGCGGCTTCGCTGAACACGCCGACGTGAACGCAGCCCGCAACATCGCCGCACGCGGTGCCACGGACTGGGCAGCCGTCAGCCTGCCAAACGCGGCGTGACCGATGCACCCAGCACCGACCATGATCTGCAAGCTTGGCCCTTCAGGGCCGAGAAGCTGACCTGACCCGGCTCAACCCAACCCGGACACCCACCCCGCCACCGACCACCACCGCTCCCGGGCACACAATCCCCGGCACCCCCGCCGCGTACACCGCGGCCAGTCCGCCACCCCGGTGCGCACCACCGTCACCGCTCGCCGTCGCCCGCTTCCGCGCCAACAACATCGCCAACGGCCGCCCCAACGTGGCACCCCGACCCAGGACCACCACCTCCCGCCCCGCCACCGGCACCCCATGGAACGCCAACAACGCCCCGATCCCCGCCGGCGTACATGGCAACCCCAACGCCAACCGGCCCATGTTCACCAGCGCCGCCGCACTCACCCCGGAAGCAGATGCGCCTGCTGGGCCAAGAAAATCACGCTGATCGCAGCGACCACCACCGCAACCACCCAACCCCCCACCCGCAGACCCACATGAAGCCGCGTCGACCCGACCAACTCAGGATTCCCCGCCGCCAACACCAGCAGGACCAGCCCCAACGGAGTCGCGATACCACCGATCAGGCTCGCCACGAACAGCAGACGGATCGGACCGATACCCGTCATGGCCAGCACGACGCCGGCCAGCGCCTGCGCGACGATCACCGCATAAAACCGGGACGCCTGACGAGGCGTACGACTCAGCCCACGCGGCCAACCAAAAGCACTGGCAGTCACATACCCACCGCTGGCCGCGATCACCGGCACAGCGATGACCGCGGACGCCAACAACCCCCCGGCGAACATCGCACCCGCCAACGGCCCCGCCAACGGCCGAAGCGCCTGCGCGGCCTGCTCAGCCGTTTCGACCTGCTGATGGTGCTCACCGAGAGTGGCGCCGCTGGCCACCAGGATGCACCAGAACACCACCGCGGCCAGACCGGCGCCCACCACCGCGTCGAACTGCCGAAACCTGAGATTCTGCCGAGAACACCGATCCTCGACCTGCCCCACCGTCTGCCACACATACATGTAGCTGGTCAACGTGGTACCCAGGATCGCCAACATCCCGGCCACGTGCTCCCGAGTGAACGGCACCCTCGGCACCAGGCTGCCCCACGCCACCGCCCGCCAGTCCGGCCGCGCCAACACCGCCGCCGCCCCATACGCCAGCAGCCCCAGCAACACCACCTTCAACACCCGCTCAACCTCGTCGTACTTGCCCAACAGCAGCAGAACAAGCACCCCCGCGGCGAAAGCGGGAATCAACCAACGCGACTGGCTCCCGACCAGCAGACCGATCGCCGTCGCCCCGGCAGCCACATCCGCGGCGATCGTCACCACGTTCACCGCCAGAATGGAGACCAGCAACAGCACACTCACCAACCGGCCGTACCCGTCACGCACCGCCCGCTGAAGATCACGCCCCGACAGCACACCCACCCGCGTGGCCAGAACCTGCACCACCACCAGCGCCGGCATGATCAACAAGGTCAGCCACGCCAAGCCGAACATCGTGCTCGCCCCGACCACGACCAACGTCGCCACCGTGGTCGGATCAGTGTCCGCCGCCCCCGACACCAAGCCCGGACCAAGTGACCGGAACCCAAACCCGCCGGAACCCGCCGAGGAACGCCCCCCGCGCCCAGCCCGCGACAGCCGGCGCTCACCCACCGCGACCCCAGCCCCCAGCGCCACCCCGGCTCAGCGCGACAAGACGGCCGGACGGGTCACATCCGGCCGCTGCTCGCCCCTCGACCCTGCCAGCGATCGCGCACTCTCAGAGTGTGACAGCGAGCCACCGACCGAGGATGCAAGTTCCGGGAAGCCCCACCGTCAACGAGCCGGCCCCACCAGATCCGTCAACGCCTGATTCGTCCGATTCGACCGCACCGCCGCCCGCTGCTGACCCGCCGTCACCTCGATGTACGTCTGCGACGACGCCAACGACGCATGCCCCAACAACCGCATGATCTCCGCCGCGCTCGCCCCGTCCTCGGCCAACCGGGTCGCGAACGTGTGCCGCAACGCGTGCAGCCGCGCCCCCCGAGGCACCCGGTCACCAATGCCCGCCCGCCGGTAACAGGACTCCACCAGATACTGCAGACCACCCCGGCGCAGCGGCTCACCCCGCCGATCCACCAACAGCGGCGAGTCCGGCCGCACGCTGCGCGCCCCGAACCGGCGACGGCGGCTGTCGAGGAAATCCAGCAGCACCCGGTCCACGCCCGCCTCGATCGGCACCGTCCGCGGCCGCCCACCCTTGCCGGCCACGTCCACCCGCCGCTCGCCGGCGCGCCCGGCCAGCGACGCCACCCGCAACGCCAGCAACTCGGACAGGCGCAGCCCCGCACAGAGCGCCAGCGCCAGCACCACCAGGTCGCGCTCCGGCCACGGGTCGCGCTGCCGGCCCTCCGCACGGGCGACCGCGGCCAGCAACTCCTCCGGGGTGTCCTCGCCGCGCAGCGGCTTGGGCTGGGGGAGCGGCGCGCGAGGCCGTCCCACCGCCGGCATCGGATTCCCCGGTATGACACCCTCGGCGACCAGGAACGTGAAGAAGCTGTTCCAGGTGGACCAGGCGCGGTGGACGGAGGCGGCGGCGCGCGGGGCGGCGAACCGGGCGAACGCCGCCCGCATGACCCTGGGGGAGAGGGCGGTGATCACCAGTTCGTCGAAAGGGAGGGGAGGGGCGGCGTCCTCGGCCACGAGCTGGGCGACCGTGAGCAGGTCCCGCCGGTACGCCGCGAGGGTGTGGGGGGAGGGCTTGCGAGTGGCCCGGGCGGTCAGGAAGTCCTCGATCAACCGCCCAACCAACTCGTCCGGTTTGTCATGCATAAGGGATATTATGCATGATTTTCGCGTTCGGGTCATTCTGGGGTGAAGGGAGCGTGGTGGCGTGATCGCCTTTCAGCGGCCGGCCTCACGCAGGCCCGGTTGCGCCGCACCGGGCTCGGCGAGCCGCCCGCCATCCGGCGACCGCCCAATAGAGCTGGCCCATTCCGGTCGCGCCGATCAGGCCGCCGAGCAGGTTCGCCCAGCTCTGCCGATCGGCTACGTTGGCGACGGCGACGCTGCCGCCGAACAGGAGCAGCCCCATGATCACGCGCCGCACGGTCGTACGGGTCGGCGCCGGTTCGACGGACTCCCGGATCCAGCCTCGTCGCCGCACGGGTATGCCTGCCGCCAGGCGTTCGAGTTCGGCGAGAGTGCCGATCGCGTGCCGGCGGCCCGGCTCCGCGGCGTACGTGGCGATCGCCCGGGCCACGAGGTCCGGATCGCCGTCCTCGAAGACGACCTCGTCGCGTACCGGTGTCCATCCGGTCATGGTGACCAGCTCAGGCCGAGCGTAGGACAGCTTGAGCAGCAACGGGTTGTCGCCGCGGACCGGCCGTTCCGGAGCGAGCGCCTCCCAGGGGATGATCAGCGCCCCGGCCACCTTGCCGGCTTCGATCCCGCTCGGCCGTAGGGTCAACCCGGCACCTCGCCACAGCGCCCGCCAGGTCAGGGCGAGCATGCCGGTGAAGAGCAGCCCGGCGACGAGGCCGGCCCCGGTCTCGTGGATGCCCACCAGGCAGAACCCGGCCAACTGCAGGACGGCCAGGCCGAAAAGCAGGTTGTTGGCGTACACCGGCGTGCGAAAGCTGCGGTCGCGCTCGTCGACCAGGAGCGTCGCCCAGGGCCGCCGGTTGCGCCGCACGCCCAGAGTCGCGGCCGCGCCGACCAGGATGAACATGCTCGCGAGGCAGGCGACGTAGACCAGCACCGGGTACCAGACACCGGTGATCAGCTCAGCGGCGAAAACCCCGAGCCCCGCCACGATGACCTTGCGTCGTCCGTCCACCGTGCGACGGTACGGGCCCGGGCTGCCAGGAAACAACGCCCGCCATCCGATCCGCTGCCCGGTGGGTGGCGACGGGTGCGGCCCGGCGAGGGAGGGCCTCACCCGCTCAACTTGACATAATGAACATTATCGAATCTGGACACCGTCTCCAGAGCCGGGGCCCGCCGGGCCTCGGCCGGGTCCCCTGCGGTGCGCCGCAGGGCCGGGGTCAACAGGGCCGCGACTCCGGCCAGGGCCACCATGGCGGCCCCCACCACCAGCGCCGGCCGCAGTCCGTCCACGAAGCGTTGTGCGGTCTCGTAGCCGCCCTGGGCCGCGAAGATCGACGACATGACCGCGATGCCGAGTGCTCCGCCGACCTCGCGCAGGGCGTTGTTCGCGCCGGACGCGATGCCCTGCTCCTCGGCTCGGACGCTGGACATGACCAGATCGGAGGCCGGGGCGAAGTAGAGGGACATTCCGATGCCGCTGGTGATCAGTGCGGGTAGCTGGGCCGTGTACGAGGCGTCGGTGGCGACCACGACGGCGTAGTAGGTGAGCCCGGCGGCCTGGAGGAAGAGCCCGGCGGCGACGACCGGACGTCCGCCGATGCGGTCGGAGAGGTATCCGGCGACCGGCGCGATCAGCATGGGCATACCCGTCCAGGGCAGCATCCGCAGGCCCGCCTGGGTCGGCGAGTACCCCAGCACGCCCTGCAGGTACTGGCTGAGCAGAAAGATCGAGCCGAACATCCCCAGGAACATCAGCGTGCTCGCGGCATTGATCCCGGCGAAGGCGCGGGAGCGGAAGAGCCGCATGGGGAGCATGGGGTTCTGGTGGCGGATGCCGTGGTGGACGAATCCGGCCAGCAGTGCGGTGCCTGCGAACAGGCCGATCAGCACGAGGGGGCTGGTCCAGCCGTCGGCCGGGCCGCGTACCAGCCCGTACACGATCCCGAAGAGACCGCCGCTGACGAGCAGGGTGCCGGAGATGTCGAGCGGGGCGGCGCTGCCGTACGACTCGGCGAGGCGGAGGCGGGCGAGCGGCATCACGGCGAGGCCCAGGGGGACGTTCAGCCAGAAGATCCAGTGCCAGGACACGTGTTCGGTGAGGGTGCCGCCGATGAGGGGCCCGGAGGCGACCGCGAGTCCGTTGACGGCGCCCCAGATCCCGTACGCCATTCCGCGTTTCTCGACCGGAACGGCGGCGGTCAGCAGGGTCAGGGTGAGCGGCATCATGATGGCCGCGCCGACGCCCTGTGCCGCGCGGGCCGCGATCAGGGAGTCGATACCGGGTGCCATGGCCGCGGCGGCGGAGGCGGCGGTGAAGAGGCCGAGCCCGGCGAGGAAGAGCCGCCGACGGCCGAACCGGTCGCCGAGGGCCGCGCCGAACATGAGCAGGACCGCGAAGGTGAGCGTGTACGCGCTGACGGTCCACTCCAGGTCGTCCAGTGCGCCTCCGAGGTCCTCGCGGATGGAGGGCAGTGCGGTGGTGACGACGAGGTTGTCGAGGGCCGCCATGAATCCGGCGACACCGGTGATCACGAGGGCCCAGGCTGCTCCCCCGCGTCGTACTGCCTGTTGCTGCGACATCGCTCCCCCAGCATTCGATTGCTAGTTATCGCTTACTAACTTTGGAGGGCACGAAAAGGCCGCCGAAGACGGCTTCCGCCCCTGCTTCGTTACTTCTCCGGCCGGCCCTTGAGTCGGGCCGACGGGTACATCCCCTGCCAGACCGAGTGCTCGGGCGGGAACCCCATGGCCGCGAGGGTGTTGACCAGCATCCCGTACGCCATGAACGTTGTGGTGTCGCTCGCGTCGGCGCCCAGCGGCAGGTGGACCGTCTCCCAGAGCTTCATCCATCCGGCGCGGACCGCTTCGCCGAACTCGTGGTCGCCTTCCGCCTCGACGGCCGCGACGGTGAGGTATGTCTGCATCTGCATCTGGAGGTTCTCGGGGTGCTCCGCGATCAGCCGCGTGTACGCGTTCGCCATGGCGTGCAGGGCTTCCTCGCCGTTCAGCCCCTCGGCGGCCTTCTCGAAGACCCGACGCGCGTCCTCGATGCACCGGCGTGCGGCGGCGGCGAAGATCGCCTTCTTGCTCGGGAAGAGCCGGAAGAGATACGGCTGCGAGACGCCCACACGCTTGGCGATCGCCTCGGTGGAGGTGCCGTAGTAGCCCTTCTGCGCGAACTCGGCTATCGCCGCGCGGATGACGCTCTCGCGCCTCTCCTCTGCGCTCATCCTGACCATGGAAGAAGGTTAGTGCTCAATCACTAACCACGTCAAGGTGATCGCGCCTGGCGTAGGCATCCGGCGCGGAAGCGACGTACTGCACGTAGTAGACCGGGTTGTCGCGGGTGGCCCGGGTCCACAGCTCCACGCCGATCGACATCGACGTG
>NZ_JBEYIX010000095.1:0-9241 GCF_040636055.1 Micromonospora sp. NPDC006766
TTCCGCACACACCCGAACGTGCGGCCCAGCAGCTCAGCCTGCTCGGGCGACGGGTAAAAGCGGTACTTGTACGCCCGCTTCACCACCTCACCCACGCCCCACATTCTAACAATCGTCCACGTAAGACACACCTTGAGGGGAGGTGGCGGCGTTTCCTCCCGGCCGTAAACGGCCGGGTTTCCACGCCACAATGCTGATGAACCGGCGGACAGCGCCGGTGCGGACGCGCAGCGGTCGCACATCGCCCTCGGCCGGTACGCGGCACCGGCCGACGTGGCGGCGACGGTCAGTCACCCGATGGGCGACGGCGGACGGCACATCACCGGCGCGTCGATCGCCATCGACGGCGGCGCGACGGCCTGAGCGGATCCGACCTGCCAGCGCCGGCGCGTCGCCCGGACGGGCGCACGGATCTGGCCGGCGTCGATCCGGTCATCGGAAGCCGCCCAGCAGGAACGCCGCCAGGCCGGCCAGGGCCAGGGGCAGCGCCGTGGCCAGGGCGAATGCTCGTTGCCGGTTCGTGCGGCTGGCCAGAACGACGGCCAGGACACCGAGCGTGATCCTGATCAGGGCGTCCCAGAGTGGATCGTTTCCGTAGTTCGGGTCACCAATCCGGCGAATCTCCAGTCCCCCCTCGGCGAAGAGCACTGCGCCCGGCAGCGCGGGGCCGAGGATCTGCTGCCACCCGCGCCCGCGCGCCCACGTCCCACCGATGCCGAAGAGCACTCCGGCGAGGACGCCGAAGAACATCCAGAGCAGCGACGGTGGCGCCCACAGCACGGCCCACTCGTCGCCCTGGATGAGGGCCGCCGCGACGTAGTAGCTGGGCACCGCGACGACGAGACCGACAGCGGCGCCCACCGCCGCGCGTAGCCAGCCCGACCGGACCCAGAAGCCGAAGAAGAAGGCGGCGACCGCCCACACCGCGCTGGAGTTCCCCAGATTGCCGAAGGGGTACGGCACGTACTTGATCCAGATGAAATCGAGGACGCCGAGCAGAAAGCCGCCCAGTACTGCGGTGAGCGCCACGGGTCGATGAGCGGGTCGCATGGCGGCCAGCATACTGGGTATGCTGCCGTCGCACCTAACCGTGCCTCGGTGTTGATGGCCCCCGGCAGTCGACCCCTGTCGAGGCTAGTGCGGTGTCCACACGAACGTACAACGGGCTCAACTGCGGGTGCATCGACCGACGCCGCGCGGGGTTGCACGACGATCGGCGTGAGCATGATGGCGTCACCGCCGGTAAGCATGTAGCGCGATGAGAATGCCCACATGCAGGTGTTAGTGCGCTCGATGGAGGCAGAGGGGCTGGGGTGACGTCGTGTCTGCCGGGCTCAGGCGACGCGGTTGTCGTACGTCGCGCGGTTGGCGAGTACGTCGTCCATGTGCGTTTCAGCCCAGTCCTTCAATCCGCGCATCATCTGGTGCAGGGAGAGGCCGAGGCCGGTCAGCTCGTAGGTGACCGTGACGGGCACGGTCGGCACCACGGTGCGGGTGATCAGACCGTCGCGTTCCAGGGAGCGCAGCGTCTGAGTCAGCATCTTCTGGCTGACGCCGGCCAGCAGGCGCGACAGCTCCGAGTACCGCATCGACCGGGGTTCACCGGCGCAGTCGGCGCCGAACTGATGCGAGCCGTTGCTGCGTAGCGCTGCCAGAACCAACGCGACCCATTTGTCGGCGATTCGGTCGAGCAGCTTGCGGCTGGGACATTGCGCCAGGAAAGCGTCATACTCCACCTTGGCCTGTGCCCTCTTCTGCGCCGCTGTCGACGTTGCCATCGAACCGCTCCTTCCACCGCTGGGTGCGTTACGAACCTCTAGGTGCCTACTTCCTGCGAGGAAGTTACCCCCTGATAGTGGAGCACGTATCCGCAGTGCACCAGAACCGCTCAGCGCAACACGAAAGCCAGAGGTATTAGCATGGCCTCCACTTCCCTTCCCGGCGGCACCTGGACGCTGGGAGACCTGACCGTCACCCGGTTCGGCTACGGCGCCATGCAGCTCGCCGGCCCCTGGGTCATGGGACCGCCGGCCGACCACGACGGCGCACTCGCCGTCCTCCGCGAGGCCGTCGAGCTCGGCATCACCCACATCGACACCGCCGACGCCTACGGGCCGCATGTCACCAACCAGCTGATCCGGGAGGCGCTGCACCCGTACCCCGACTCGCTGCACATCGTGACGAAGGTCGGCGCGAAGCGCGACCAGCAGGGCGGCTGGCCCCCGGCCCGTGACCCGGAAAGCCTGCGCCGGTCTGTGCACGAGAACCTCGAGAACCTCGATCTCGACGTGCTCGACCTGGTCAACCTCCGGCTCGGCAACGCCGAGGGACCCCAGCCCGGTCCGGTCGCCGAGGCGCTCGAGACCCTCGCCGAACTCCAGCAGCAGGGCCTGATCCGGCACCTCGGACTGAGCAACGCGACGCCGGAACAGGTCGCCGAAGCGCAGACGATCACGCCGATCGTGTGCGTGCAGAACATGTACAACCTCGCGCACCGCCAGGACGACGACCTGATCGACGCGCTCGCCGACCAGGGCATCGCCTACGTGCCGTTCTTCCCGCTCGGCGGCTTCAGCCCGCTGCAATCCTCGGCGCTCTCGGCCGTAGCCACCCGGCTGGAGACAAAACCGATGTCTGTCGCCCTGGCCTGGCTGCTACAGCGCTCGCCGAACATCCTGCTCATCCCCGGCACCTCGTCCACGACACACCTGCGCGAGAACATCGCGGGCGCGGGACTCTCCCTCTCCGACGACGACCACGCCGAGCTGGACAAGATCGGCCGCTAGCGGAACATTCGTCGGCCTGGGCTTGCCATGTTCGAGCGACTCACCGGACATCAGATACACCCGATGCCTCCGGCCCGGTCAGATGAGGACGGCGCGGGTTACCCGCCGCCCGAGGACGTCGAAGGCGACCTCGGGCGGCATCCTCGCCGACTGCCCGGCCCTGAGGAAACGCAGTCAGCTGCCGCCGACCGGTCACGCTCGCCCGGACCACCGCCACGGTCTGCACCGGAATCTCCAACGACACCCTCGGCCTCATCGACATCGAAGGCGAACTCGCCCAGCTCGGCCCCACCGGTTACCGGCCCCTGCGGGTGCGCGACACCCTGTTCTGACCACCCGGGCAGTGCTGGCCAGCGGTTCGGGGTTGCTGGTCCCGACCACCAGGAGCGCGGCCTGGGAGCCGCGCTCCTGGCCGGGGTGTGGCAGTACCACGACGCCGGCCAGGAGCGCGGAGGGCGGGCCTATCAGGATGCCTGCGCCGACGAGCGGCGCGGCCTCGACCGGGGCCGCCCATTTCCTGGGTTGGATGATTCTCACCGCGCGCGACCTGCCATGAACGTGGGCTCCCGTGTGGCTGCGCCAGCCCTCTTCACGCGGCTCGGCGAGGCTCCCCAGCATCGATCGGTTCCTCGCCGACCCCGCGCACACGGTCTCGATCCGCGGCACCATCGATGTCGACGGCATCGCAACCCGCACGGAGGCCTCCGGCACACTCTCGTTGTTCCCAGACAGCGGCGACGAGGCGATGGTCTACAACCTGCGGTTCCACGACGACGCCGCGCTCACGTCTGACCGCTGAAAAGGGCTGTCAATGGCTAATATCATTAGCTGTAAGCTAATGATATTAGCCAAGCCTGGAGGTTGCCATGTCCGAGTTCCTCACCGTAGCCGGTGGCACGATCGCGTACGAGGTCACCGGTGCAGGCCCGCTGGTCGTCCTGGCGCACGGCATGGGCGACAGCCGCGCGTCCTACCGCTTCGTCGTACCCCAGCTGGTCGCCGCCGGCTATCGCGTGGCCGCCCTTGACCTGCGCGGCTGCGGCGAATCGAGCGCCGAGTGGGCGTCCTACACCCGCACCGGCATCGCGGGTGACCTCATCGCGCTGGTGCGGCACCTCGGCGGCCCGGCCGTGCTGGTGGGGCACTCGATCTCGGGCGGCGCGGTCACCATCGCCGCGGCTCAGGCACCCGAGCTCATCGAGGGCATCATCGAGCTCGGGCCGTTCACCCGCAAACAGTCGATCCGCCTCGGCGACCTGGGGGTGAAGCGCTATCGCACCGGCATGACCCGGCTGCTGATGACCGGCATCCTGGGCAGCGTGAAGTGGTGGCACAGATACCTCGACGTCGCCTTCCCGGGACGCAAGCCGGACGACTGGGCCGAGCAGCTGCGACGCATAGCGGCCATGCTCGGCGAGCCCGGCCGAATGAAGGCGATGCAGCGCATGGGCCAGTCCACGCCGGCAGACGCCGGGGCACAGCTCGGCAACGTCCGCTGCCCCGCGCTGATCGTCGAGGGCTCACTTGACCCCGACTGGGCCGACCCGCGCGCCGAGGGCGAGGCAATCGTGGCGGCGATGCCAGCCGATATCGGCAAGGTCGAGATGATCGAGGGCGCAGGCCACTACCCGCACACCCAGTTCCCCGACGAGACCGTGGCGCTGCTGCTACCGTTCCTCAAGGCGTACGCCCGTGCATAGGGCCCGACTCGACCCGGCGGCGGTGGTCCCCACCGCCGCCGGGCTCGCCGACGAGGTCGGGCTCAACGTGACGATGGGCCTGCTGGCCGAGCGGCTCGGGGTGCGCGCGCCGTCGCTCTACAAGCACGTCAGCAGCCATGCCGAGCTCAACCGGCGGATCGCCATGCTGGCCCTCACCGAACTGGGCGACGCGCTGCGGGATGTTCGCATGAACTTGTTCTGGCCCCACCGTCCCCACTTCTTCTGGGACCAGCATGATCGACGTACACCTGTTTCCAACTCCTTTTGGCCCCACCTCCTCGCACGTCCGCGCGGTCGCCGGCCGGTCGGCTCGACCCGCCGGATGCGCACCCCGGGGCACGGTGGCAAGCCGACCCGCACCGCAGGCGCGTCCACGCGCCGAGGAGCGGCAGCGGCGCGGCACCAGGTTCTGGCCCGGGCAGTCGCTTACCTGCAACCGGCGGACGTCCGGCGAGGCGCCCCGACGCATCGATGTCGGTGTGGGGCCAAGAAAGGTTGGATTCTCGCAGGTGGGGCCAGAACAAGTTGGTGCAGTGGGGCCGAAGCAACCTGCTCGAATCAGTGCAGCACGCGCACCAGATCATGGCCGCCAACCCGGAGATCGCGGGCCGCTCGTTCGACGGGTTCAAGGCGTTGGTTGACGGCGTCTTTTGGGGGTACGTGGCGCTACCGCTCGTCGCAGTCACCACACAGGTGATCCGGGTGTTGCTCCAGGCACGGCAAGTAGCCTCATCGTGATCACCTGAAGCATCAGGCGAGGCCGAGACGTAAGCATCATGTGAGACCAGGCATCGCCGGCAGCCGACTTCGCCGACGAAGCATCCGCGCGGTCGATGGTTGACCAAATGATGAAGACCTCGGCTGGCACCTGGCGAGACCTCACGAACGCGGTCCAGCAAGAGGCCGACCGCCGGCAGTTCACTGATTAGCTACTTCGACCTGAAAAACCCGGGTTGAGGGCAGCGATTTCGCGGGGGTCTCATCCAGGGTGTGGGTCGGGTAGCGGTCGCGGTGGTCATCCGGCGGTGAGGGTGCTGATCTTCACCAGGTTGTGGGCCAGAATGCCGTGTCCGCACCAGGTGCGGGTGCGGTCGAGGCCGTCGACGTGGCTGCGGTCCCAGCCGTAGCGGTGCTTGAGGTGGCTGATGCGTCCCTCGCTGCCGGTGCGCCATTTGACGAGTCGTCGGAAGCTGGGTGTGTGTTCCTGCCGTTGCCGGGCGGTGGATGGTTTTCCCTTGCGGGGTATGGCGATGGTTCTCACGTCGAGGTCGTGCAGGGCCTGGTCGACGGCGGCCTCGCCGTAGCCGCGGTCGGCAGTCGCGGCGCGGGGCGGGCGACCGAACCGTTGGGTGATGCGTTGGATCGCGGGCGCCAGTTGTGGCGCGTCGGCGGGGTTGCCTTGTTCCACTGTGTAGTCCACGACGACGCCGTCGTCGTTGTCGACGACCTGGGCTTTGTAGCCGAACTCCACGGGCCGGTTGATGCGCCCTTTGGCGATCGGGCGGGCATCCGGGTCGTGCAGGCTGACCAGGCGGGTCGCGGACGCGGGCATGTCACCGGACAGGCGGCGGCGGGTCTGCTCCACGATCTGCCCGGTGCGCGTCAACAGCACCGCCAACTCGTCGGTGGCCCGGCGCAGCCGACCAGCAGCGCGTCCGGTGACCGTGCCCAGGGCTCGTCTGCCGTTGCGCAGCACCGCCTGCGCGTCACGGGCGGCGTGTTCGGTCAGCCGCACCAGCTCACCGGTCACCCGCGCCACGGTCTGCTGGGCCTGCTCCCGATTGACCGCGCTCCGCAGGTGCAGTTTCGAGGCCAGCTGCCGAACTTTGCGGCCGGCGCTGCGCCGACGGTCGCGAAACCGAGTCCGGGTGGCGCCACCGGCAGCCTTGACCCGCGCGACAATCCGGCCCATCTTGCCGATCGCCTTGGCCAGCAGGCCGGAGTCGGTCGGATACTCAACGTCGGCCGACACCACGGTGGTGTCGGCCCGCACTTTTCCCAACCGGACCAGCTTCTGCTCGTTCGCCTTGACCAGCAACGCCTCGTTCAACTGCGCCACCGTGTCCGCACCGCACCGGCTGGTGGTCTTCATCAACGTGGTCGGGTGCGGCACCACAGCGTCGATGTCGATGCGGCAGAACCGCCGCCAGGAGATCGAATCCGCCACCTCCCGGCACAGCGTCTCGTAGCCGAGCTGGTAGCGGTGCTTGAGGAACATCAACCGCAGATAGGTCTCCACCGGCACGCTCGGGCGCCCCAGCCGGACGTCGAAATGCTCCCGGAACGGGGCGAAGAACCGCTCGTCGTCCAGCAGCTCATCAACCCGCTCCAGCTCGGCCGGAAGCCGCAGGCACACCTCCGGAAGCACCGACTCCCACAACGACGGCTGCACGTTACGCGTACGAAGCATCAAATCCCTTACGCCGCACCGACCTTCCCACCCTGATCAACGACAACGAGGCCAACCACGCAGCGCGCAACCAGCCTCGTCGATCTACTTTTTCAGGACGAAGTAGCTAGGGCGTAGCCGTCTAGGTCGCTGTTCTCAGCGTCCCAGATGCCGCAATCCGCGCGCTACGGAACGTCATGGCGAGTCCGCAGGCCAGCTCCCGGACAGCCGATGAGCGGATGCTGGTGGCGGTACCGCCTGTGGCATTGGGACTTCGGCCATTGCGTGGCGGTGTGTTGGGCCGGTCGACACCCCTATCAGGCGCAGCTCAAGGGGCGAGTCGCCTGCACGAAGGTGACCCGGCCGAACCTGTGGTCGGCGTGCGCGATCTCCCGGGCGTCGCCGAACCCGGCGTCCGCCAGGAGCGTGACGATGCCATCGCCGTGGTTGCGGGCCACGACCGGGCTGTGCGCCACCCGAGAACGCGTGAGGCGGGTCAGGTGCCGGAGGACGTGGACAGGGCTGTGGCCATGGCGGTGCGTTGGGTGCCCGGGGTCCTCGACGTTGGATGTTGGGCCGCCGAAGTCGACGATCGTAACCTTTCCTCCCGGCTGAAGAGCACGCAGCGCGTCGCGCGCGAACGCGATCCGACCGTCGTCATCGACGTGATGCAGGGCCAACGACGAGACCACATGGTCGAGCGAGTCGTCCTCAGCGGGGATCCGGTCGGCATATCCCTGGACGAGGGTAAGAGCGACGCTGCGGCGTTGCGCCTTGCGCGCTGCCCTGCGCAGGGCGTCTCCGTCGGGGTCGAGGCCGGTCACCCACGCGCTCGGCTGGGCCGCGAGCACGGCGAACGAAAGGTTACCTGTGCCGCAGCCGACATCGACCACCGTCTGGCCGGGCTCGATTCCGGCGAGCTCGACCGCGCGTTCGTGCAGTGCGCGGACGCCGGCCACCCGGGTGAAGGCGTCGTAGAACGGGAGAAGCCAGCTCTTTCCCGCGCCCGGCAGGAACGGACGGTCCCGATCCTCCGGAGTTCGCTGGTCGAGGATGCGTACGCGGTTCGAAGCTGCCATGGGTGCCTCCTGTGTACGCGGTGTCGGTCTGCCTCGACGGCCCGTGACAGACCCGGTGTCGTCACCTTCAAGTCTTGGATATTCTGCGGTTACTGGGCAGGACTTAACGTGGAAGCTATGGGACATTCTTCGGTCAGTGACTCGCCGGGAGTCCGGTCGAGGCTGCACACGGTGCGGCCCGACGGGACGCCGGTCTACCGCTACCGGCAGCGCCCCGGCCTGCCTCCTGTCTCGGTGACCCGCTTCGACACCGAAGCCGCCCACTCCAGCCTCCCGCCGGACCACCGGCACGCCCACGACTTCTTCGTCCTGGTCTACGTCGAGGAGGGCATGGGCTCGTTCACCGTCGACGGCGCCGAACGACCGCTGCGCGCTGGCGAGGCCCACGCTGTATCGCCCGGGCAGGTCATCGGCGTCGCGACCGTGGCCGAACTCGCCCGCAGCTGCGGGTGGTCGGTAGCGTTCACACCGGACGCCGTTCCGGCCCTGAGATCGGTCTCCCCACTGGCCTGGATGCACCATCCCCTCCTCGCCCTGTTCGCCATCAGCGCGGGGCACGCCCGGATCGCAGAGCCCGACCAGGCAAACTGGTCGGCGTGGCTGGCGGACCTGGCCGAGGAACTCGCCGACCCAGGCCGTCTCGGCGCCCCCGAGGCCGTCGCCGCGCTGCTCACCCGGCTTCTGGTCGCGGCCGCGCGACTGGCACCCAGCACTCCGGCCACGCCGGACCCACTCGTCGAGCGGGTCTTCGCCGAGATCGAGGCAACCTTCCGCGAACCGGTCTCCGCCGCCGATATCGCCCGCACGCTCGGCTACACCCCGGGGCACCTCACGACCGTGCTCCGCCGACGCACCGGCCGCCCCCTGCTTGAATGGATCACCGAACGGCGCATGACCGAGGTCCGGCGAATGCTGCGCGAGACCGACCTGCCGCTCGACGCCGTGGCCGCCCGAACCGGCCTGCGCGACGCCACCTATCTCGTCCGCCGCTTCCGCGACCGCTACGGCATCACCCCGCAGCGATGGCGCCGCACCCAGCGGGCATGGCCATGACAGTGGCTATCCCGCACATTGGCACAGTCCGGGCGCTGGCCATGGCCGGTAAGCAACCGGCTCTGCCGAGAACAATGCCCTCTGCCGCGCAGAGGAACGTCCGGTCTCGCTACGCTGTGCGGCTCTGTCGCCGATCTTGTGACGGCGTGGAGCTGAGGCCAAGATCAGCCGAGTGCTCTCAAGCTTGATCAAGGCTCTGCCGCATCTGTCCAA
>NZ_JBEYIX010000096.1:0-8959 GCF_040636055.1 Micromonospora sp. NPDC006766
TTCATCAACCTGCAACACCGCACCCGCCCGGAAGAGACCGAACTGCTCACCGGCCTGGCCACCGCCTGGACCCGCGGCACCACCATCGACTGGACTCCACTACTGGCCGGCGGACACCGCATCGACCTACCAACGTATCCCTTCCAACGCCGCACCTACTGGATCCAGCCGACCCCGGGGGCGACCGCCGACCTCGCGGCGGCCGGGGCCGAGCCGGCCGGGCACCCGCTGCTCGGCGCCGTGGTCCCGGCCCCGGAGACCGGCGGCGTCACCCTCACCGGCCGGCTCTCGCTGCGCGACCAGCCGTGGCTCACCGACCACCGGATCGGCGGCGTCGCGCTCTTCCCCGGCACCGGCTTCGTCGAGCTGGCCCTGCGTGCCGGCCAGGAGGTCGGCTGCGACCGGATCGAGGAGCTGACCATCGCCGCGCCGCTGGCACTGCCCGACCACGGCACCGTCAAGGTGCAGGTTGTGGTGGGCGGCCCGGACGAGGCCGGGCGACACCCGGTCGCCGTGCACTCCCGGCCGGACGCCGACGGCCCGGACGCCCCGTGGACCTGCCACGCGAATGGTCTGCTCGCACCGGCCGAGCCGGTCGACGCGGACCTGACCGCCTGGCCGCCGCGGGATGCCGAGGAGATCGACCTCGACGGCTTCTACCCGGGCATCGCCGAGGCCGGCCTCGGCTACGGGCCGCTTTTCCAGGGGCTGCGGGCCGCCTGGCGATCCGGCGACGACGTGTACGCCGAGGTCCGCCTCCCCGATGGCGCCCGTCCCGAGACGTACGGCCTGCACCCCGCCCTGCTCGATGCGGCCCTGCACACCGTCACGTTCTCCCCGGCCGGAGCCGACCGCGCGACCCTCCCGTTCGCCTGGTCCGGTGTCACGCTCGGCACGCCCGGCGCGGGGAACCTGCGGATCCGGCTCACCGCACTGCGCCCCGGCACGGTCGCGCTCCAGGTGGCGGACAGCACCGGCCGCCCGGTGCTCACGGTCGGCTCGCTGGCCCTGCGCGGGATCTCGACCGAGCAGCTCGACGCGGCCGGCGGCCAGTCGGCACTGTTCCAGCTGACCTGGGTGCCGATTCCGGCCGGCGAGACGGCGGCGGCACCGCCCGTCGTGACGCTGCGGGTCGACGGCGGCGAGGACATCGCCGCGGTGCACGCGGGCACGCAGACGGCGCTCACCGCCGTACAGGAATGGCTCGCCGATCCGACGCAGACCGGGGCGCGCCTCGCGGTCCTGACCCGCGGCGCGGTCGCGATCAACGACGAGGACGCGCCGGATCCGGCGGCCGCGGCCGTGCGCGGGCTGATCCGTTCCGCGCAGGCGGAGCACCCGGACCGGATCCTGCTGGCCGACACCGACGGCAGCGTCGACCTGGCCGCCCTGCTCACCCTGCCGGAACCGCAGGTCGTGGTGCGCGACGGCGTGGTCTACGCGGCCCGCCTGACCCGGGCCGCGGCGAGCGGCGAGACGGCCGGGGCCACCTTCGGCCCGGACGGCACGGTCCTGGTCACCGGCGGCACCGGCGCGCTGGGTGCCCTGGTCGCCGAGCACCTGGTCGCCGAGCGCGGCGCCCGCGACCTGCTGCTGGTCAGCCGGCGCGGCGCCGCCGCACCCGGCGCCGCCGACCTGCGCGATCGGCTCACCGCGGCCGGGGCGATCGTCCGGATCGAGGCCTGCGACACCGCCGACCGGGACGCGCTCGCCGCGCTGCTCAACGGTGTTGAGCTCAGCGCGGTGGTGCACACCGCCGGCGTGGTCGACGATGGGGCGTTCACCGCGCTCACCCCGGACCGGCTGGCCGCCGTGCTGCGGGCCAAGGCGGACGGTGCCGCGCACCTGGACGAGTTGACCCGCGACCGGCAGTTGACCGCCTTCGTGCTGTTCTCCTCCGCATCCGCGGTGCTCGGCGCGCCCGGCCAGGCGAACTACGCCGCCGCCAACGCCTACCTGGACGCCCTCGCCGCCCGCCGCCGCGCCGCCGGCCGGGTCGCCCAGTCGCTGGCCTGGGGCCTGTGGGACGTCGGCGGCGGGATGTCCGGCGAGCTGTCCGTGGCCGACCGGCAGCGATTGGCCCGATCCGGGGTCAGCCCGATCGGCGCCGAGCAGGGCATGCGCCTGCTCGACGCGGCGACCGCCCGGGACGCGGCGACGCTGGTGCCGATCAACCTGGATGTCCGGGCGCTGGGCGCGGCCGAGGGCAGTGCCGGGGCGTTGTTCCGGGCGTTGACCCGGACGCCGTCGCGGCGTGCCACGGCCCCGGCGCCGGACGCGGCCGGTGCTTTCGCCCGGCGGCTTGCCGGGCTGCCCGCCGACGACCGGCTCGGCATGCTTGTCGACCTGGTCCGTACCCAGGCCGCGACCACCCTCGGCCATCCGGACGTCACCGGGGTCGAGTCCGGCCGCGCCTTCAACGACCTCGGGTTCGACTCGCTCACCGCGGTCGAGTTCCGGACCGGACTGGGCCAGGCGGTCGGGCTTCGGCTGTCCGCCACGCTGGTCTTCGACCACCCGACGCCCGCCGATGTCGCCCGCTATCTGCTCGCCGAGCTGGCCCCGGCGGACGAGCCGGCCGACCGGGACGGCGAGGACGAGGTACGGCGGATTCTGCTCGGCATCCCGCTGGCCCGCCTGCGGGACGCCGGCCTGCTCGACGCGCTGCTCCAACTGGGCGGCGGCAGCGCGGCACCCGACGACGCCCCGCCGGCACCGGACGGCGCCGACGACACGTCGATCGACGAGATGGACACCGATGCCCTCATCAGCATGGCCCTCAGCGGCCTCGATCTGGACGACGCGCACACGGGAAGTGGGAGCTTCTGATGGCTGACTCAGCGGACAAGGTGGTCCAGGCGCTTCGGGCGTCACTCAAGGAGACCGAACGGTTGCGGGCGCAGAATCGCAAACTGACCGCGGCGGCGCGCGAACCGATCGCGATCGTCGGCATGGCCTGCCGGTATCCCGGCGGGGTCGCCTCCGCCGACGACCTGTGGCGGCTGGTCGCCGACGGCGTCGACGCGATCTCCGAGTTCCCGGACAATCGTGGGTGGGACGTCGACGGCGTCTACGACCCCGAGCCGGGCAAGGTGGGCCGCACATACAGCAAACACGGCGGGTTCCTGTACGACGCGGACCGGTTCGACCCCGCCTTCTTCGGGATCAGCCCGAACGAGGCGCTGCTCATGGACCCGCAGCAGCGGCTGCTGCTGGAAACCTCGTGGGAGGCGTTCGAGCACGCCGGCATCGATCCGGCCGCGCTCAAGGGCAGCTCGACCGGCGTCTTCGCCGGGATGATGTACCACGATTACGCGGCCAACAACAGCACGGGCGCGAACGCCTCCGGGCGCGTCTCGTACGTGCTGGGCCTGGAGGGCCCGGCCGTCACGGTCGACACCGCCTGCTCGTCGTCGCTGGTCGCGCTGCACTGGGCGATTCAGGCGCTGCGCTCCGGCGAGTGCGAACTGGCCCTGGTCGGCGGTGTCGCGGTGATGGCCACACCGGAGGTGTTCGTCGAGTTCAGCCGGCAGCGCGGGCTGGCCCCGGACGGCCGATGCAAGTCGTTCGCGGGCAGCGCCGACGGCACCTCCTGGGGCGAGGGGGTGGGCGTCCTGGTCGTGGAGCGGCTCGCCGACGCCCGCCGCAACGGTCACCGGGTTCTCGCGGTGGTCCGCGGCTCGGCGGTCAACCAGGACGGCGCGAGCAACGGCTTCAGCGCCCCGAACGGCCCGTCCCAGCGCCGGGTGATCCGGGCCGCGCTGGCCAACGCGCAGCTCTCCGGCGACCAGGTCGACATGGTCGAGGCGCACGGCACCGGCACCACCCTCGGTGACCCGATCGAGGCGCAGGCGCTGCTGGGTACGTACGGGCAGGACCGCCCCGACGACCGCCCGCTGTGGCTCGGCTCGATCAAGTCGAACATCGGTCACACCCAGTCGGCGGCCGGGGTCGCCGGCATCATCAAGCTGGTCCAGGCCATCCGGCACGGGACGATGCCGCGCACCCTGCACGTGGACACGCCCACGCCGGTGGTGGACTGGGACGCGGGTAACGTACGCCTGCTCACCGAGCCGGTGGAGTGGCCCGAAGTGGACCGGCCGCGCCGGGCCGGCATCTCGTCGTTCGGCATCAGCGGCACGAACGCGCACGTCATCATCGAGCAGGCGCCGGCCGAGGAGCCCGTCCCGCCGACCCCGCCGGTCGCGCACACCCTGGTGCCGGTCACCGTCACCGCGAAGTCCGCGGCGGCGCTGCCCGCCCAGGCCCAACGGCTGGCCGGCCTGCTCGCCGGCGGCGCGCCGCTGCGGGACACGGCCCGCGCGCTGGTCACCGACCGGGCGGTGTTCGAGCACCGTACGGTCGTCCTCGGTGCCGACAACGACGAGGTCGTCGCCGGTCTCACCGGCGCCGCGCCCGCCGTCACCGGCACGGTGACCGGCGGCGGCACCGCGGTCCTCTTCACCGGTCAGGGCTCGCAGCGGCTCGGCATGGGCCGCGAGCTGTCCGAACGGTTCCCGGTCTTCGCCGAGGCGTTCGACGCGGCGCTGGCCGCGCTCGACCGGCACCTCGACCGGCCGCTGCGCGACGTGCTCTGGGGCGATGACGCCGACCTGCTGGCCCGGACCGGGTACACCCAGACCGGCCTCTTCGCCTTCGAGACGGCCCTCTACCGGCTGCTCGAATCGTGGCACGTGCGGCCCGACTACCTGGCCGGCCACTCGGTCGGTGAGATCGTCGCCGCGCACGTGGCCGGCGTGCTCTCCCTGGACGACGCCGCCGCGCTGGTCGCCGCGCGGGGCAGGCTGATGCAGGCGCTGCCGTCCGGTGGCGTCATGGTCGCCCTGGCCGCCTCGGAGGAGCAGGTCCGCCCGCTGCTCGACCCGGCCGTGGACATCGCCGCCGTCAACGCCCCGAACGCGGTCGTGGTCTCCGGAACCGAGGAGGCCGTCGAGGCGCTCGTCGCCCAACTGGACGTTCGGGCCACCCGGCTGACCGTGTCGCACGCGTTCCACTCGCACCTGATGGACCCGATGCTGCGCGACTTCGCCGACGCGCTGCAGGGCATCACGTTCCACCCGCCGGCGATCCCGATCGTCTCCGATGTGACCGGCGCGGTCGCCGACCCCGACGTGCTGACCACCCCGGGCTACTGGGTACGGCACGTCCGGGAGGCGGTCCGCTTCGCCGACGCGGTGACCACCCTGCACGACGCCGGCGTCCGGACGTTCCTGGAGGTCGGCCCGGACGCGGTGCTCACCGGGATGGCGCGCCAGTCCCTGGACGACGACGCCACCGCCGTCGTCGCCCTGCAGCGGCGTAACCGCCCTGAGGAGCGGGAACTGCTCACCGGCGTGGCCACCGCCTGGACCCGGGGCGTCGCCGTCGACTGGACCGCCCTGCTGCCCGCCGGCCGGCGGGTCGACCTGCCGTCCTACGCGTTCGACCAGCAACGGTTCTGGATCGAGGAGTGGGACTTCAGCGACGCCTGGACCGGTGGCACGGCCCGCCGGCTCACCGCGGCCGGCCTGACCCGTTTCGAGCACCCGCTGCTCGGCGCGGTCGTCGCCGCCCCGCAGTCCGGCGGGGTCGTGCTCACCGGCCGGCTCAGCCGGGACCGGCACCCGTGGGTCGCCGACCACGAGGTGCTCGGCAGTGTCCTGTTGCCCGGGACCGGCTTCGTCGAGCTGGCCCTGCGCGCCGGTGAGGAGGTCGGCTGCGAGGTCCTGGAGGAGCTCACCCTGCGTGCGCCGCTGGTGCTGGCACCGGACGGGGCCGCCGCTCTTCAGGTCGTCGTGGGCGGGCCGGACGCGTCAGGACGCCGTACGGTCGATGTCTTCTCCCGGACCGACGGCCCGGACCAGCCCTGGGTGCAGCACGCCGCCGGCGTCCTCGGCGCCGCCGGTGCCGGAACGCCGCCGCCGGACCTGACGGTCTGGCCACCCGCCGGCGCCGAACCGGTCACCGTCGACGGCGCGTACGACCAGCTTCTTGAGATCGGATACGCCTACGGCCCGATGTTCCAGGGCCTGCGTGCCGCCTGGCGGCGCGGCGAGGAGCTCTTCGCCGAGGTCGCTCTCCCGTCCACCGCGTACGAGGAGGCCGCCGCTTTCGGCGTGCACCCGGCGCTGCTGGACGCGTCGATGCACGCCGCGATGCTCGGCGACCGTGGCGCGACCGCCCCGGACGAGCAGACGCTGCTGCCGTTCGCGTGGAGCGGCGTCACCCTGTACGCGGCCGGTGCCGCCTCGGTCCGGGTCCGGATCGTCACGCCGACCACCGACAGCATGTCCTTCGCCGTCGCCGACGAGCAGGGCCGTCCGGTGCTGACCGTGGACTCGCTCGTCTCCCGCCCGGTGTCGCCGGCCCAGCTCGCCCCCGCGCAGTCGGGTGCCGAGCAGGCCCTCTTCGGCATCGACTGGCTGCCCGCGCCCGGGGCGGTCGCCGTCAATCCGAGCTGGGTGACCCTGGGCGCGGAACGGGACCACCCGGACCTGGCCGCCCTGCTGGAGTCCGGCGCGTCACCGTCGATCGTGATCGCACCGGTGGCCGCGCCCACGGACGGCGCGGTGCCGGCCCGGGCGCTGGCGCTGGCCACCGAGGTGCTGGCCCTGGTGCAGGGCTGGCTGGCCGAGCCGCGCCTGTCCGGCTCGCGGCTGGTCGTGCTGACCCGTGGCGCGGTGGCGGTGCGGCCGGGCGAGGACGTCGATCTGGCGGTGGCGCCGGTGTGGGGCCTGATCCGGGCCGCGCAGGCGGAGAACCCGGACCGGTTCGTGCTGCTGGACGCCGACGGTGAGGTCACCGACGGGATCCTCGCCCAGGCGTTGGCCGGCGGTGAGCCGGAGCTGGCGGTCCGTGCCGGGCAGGTACGGGTGCCGAGGCTCGCCCCGATCACCGATGTGCTTGGTGGTTCGTCGTGGGACCCGGACGGCACGGTGCTGGTCACCGGTGGCACCGGTGGGTTGGGTGCGATCGTGGCCGAGCATCTGGTGCGGGAGCACGGGGTACGTCGGCTGGTGTTGACCAGTCGTCGTGGTCCGGCCGCGCCCGGTGCGGTCGAGCTGTGCGCGCGGTTGGGGGAGCTGGGTGTCTCGGTCGAGGCGGTCGCGTGTGATGTTTCGGATCGGGCTGTGTTGGCCGGGTTGCTGGAGCGGATCGGCGGCGGGCTGACCGGGGTGGTGCACGCCGCTGGTGTCGCCTCGAACGGGCTGGTCGTCGACCTGACCGCCGAGCAGATCGCCACCGTCTTCACCCCCAAGGTCGAGGCCGGCTGGCATCTGCACGAGCTCACTCAGGGTCTGCCGTTGACCGCGTTCGTGCTGTTCTCCTCGGCCGGTGGGCTGGTGCTGGCCGCCGGGCAGGGCAACTACGCCGCCGCGAACGTGTTCCTCGACGCGCTCGCCGCGCACCGGCACGCCGCCGGGCTGCCGGCCACCGCCGTCGCGTACGGCCTCTGGCAGTCCGAGACCGGCATGAGCAGCCTGATGGACGACGGCCACGTGCAGCGGTTGGCGCGGCTCGGCCTGCCCGCCCTGCCCACGGCGGACGCCCTCGATCTGCTGGACCGCGCGGTCACCAGCGGTCGCGGCGCCGTGGTCGCCGTTCCGGTCGACCGGCAGGCGCTGCGCAAGCGCACCGACGACCTGCCCGCGCTGCTGCGCGGCCTGGTGCCCGCGGCCCGCCGCCGCCCGGCCGGACCGGCCGCCGGCGGTTCGTCGCTCGCCCGGCAACTGGCCGGCCTGGACCCCACCCGGCGGGAGGACACCGTCCTGGAGTTGGTCCGTGCGAGCGTCGCCGCAGTCCTCGGGCACGCCTCGGCGGACGCGGTCGCGGCCGACCGGGCCTTCAAGGACCTGGGCTTCGACTCGCTCTCCGCGGTCGAGCTGCGCAACGCGCTGAACACCGCGACCGGACTGCGGCTGTCGCCGACGCTGGTTTTCGACCACCCCAGCGCGATCGCGGTCACCCGGCACATCCTGGAAACGATTTCCGGTACGGACGAGGAGCCGCTGCCCACGCCCGGGCCCGCCCCGGCCGCCCTGGACGACGACCCGATCGCGATCGTGGGCATGGCCTGCCGCTACCCGGGCGGGGTCGCCTCGCCGGAGGACCTGTGGCGGCTGGTCGCCGACGGGGTGGACGCGGTGGGCGGGTTCCCGGCCGACCGTGGCTGGGATCCGGGGGTGCACGACCCGGAGCCCGGCAAGCCGGGCAAGACGTACGCCAACGAGGGCGCGTTCCTTTACGACGCGGCCAGGTTCGACCCCACCTTCTTCGGTATCAGCCCGAACGAGGCGCTGCTCATGGACCCGCAGCAGCGGCTGCTGCTGGAGACGGCGTGGGAGGCCCTGGAGCGGGCCGGCGTCGACCCGGCCGGGCTGCGCGGCACGCCCACCGGCGTCTTCGTCGGGCTGATGTACCACGACTACGGCGTGGACAGCACCGGCGGGTCGCTGGTGTCCGGCCGGATCGCGTACACCCTGGGCCTGGAGGGGCCCGCGATCAGTGTGGACACGGCCTGCTCGTCGTCGCTGGTGTCGCTGCACTTCGCGATGCAGTCGCTGCGCAGCGGCGAGTGCTCGCTGGCCCTGGCCGGCGGCGTCGCGGTGATGGCGACCCCGGCGATGTTCGTCGAGTTCAGCCGGCAGCGTGGGCTGGCGCCGGATGGCCGGTGCAAGTCGTTCGCGGGTGCGGCCGACGGGACCGGTTGGGGTGAGGGTGCGGGCCTGCTCCTGCTGGAGCGGCTTTCCGACGCGAAGCGTAACGGGCACGAGGTGCTCGCCGTGATCCGTGGTTCGGCCGTCAACCAGGACGGCGCCAGCAATGGCATGACCGCGCCGAACGGGCCGTCGCAGCGCCGGGTGATTCGGGCCGCGTTGGCGAATGCCCGGTTGACGGCGGCGGATGTGGATGTGGTGGAGGCGCACGGTACGGGGACCACGTTGGGGGATCCGATTGA
>NZ_JBEYIX010000097.1:0-8722 GCF_040636055.1 Micromonospora sp. NPDC006766
GCCGGCATCAAGCCCGAGCCCGACGAGCCCACTACAAACGACGCCTCAACGCCGAACTTCAGCCATGATCCCGAACGGCGGCTGCCGTACTAGGCCGCACTACCTCCGACAGGCAGCGCCAGCGTCGGCGTTCGCCCGGGCAAGCCAGGCAACGGTGGCGGGACGCCGAAAAGCGGGGGTGCGCGACAGCGAGCACCCATTGATCGAAATTAATCGATTGACACTTTCCTGACCGACAGGAACACTATTTGCCACACGATGCCGCACGGAGCCGGGCCGGGCGAGCCGCACGGAGTGGGCAGCGCGATCACCGCGGGGAGCCGGGCATACCCGCGACCGGAACACGCGTGCCCGATCTTCGCCCTGCACAGGTGATCGAAGGAGTCGTTCCCGTGAGAATCAGAAGGAAGCTGCTGCTCTGCCTGGCCGCGTCGCTGGCGGCGGCCGGCCTGGTGCTGCCCACGCTCCAGCCCGCGTACGCGGCGTCGCTGGTCGAGGTGACCAGCTTCGGCGACAATCCCGGCCGGATGCGTATGCACGTATACGTACCGGATTCCCGCCCGGCCAGGCCGGCGACCGTGGTGGCCATGCATGGCTGCGGCGGGTCGGGCCAAGGCTTCTACTCCGGCAGTGAATTCGCCAGCCTGGCCGACCGGTACGGATTCATCGTGATTTACCCGACGGCGACCCAGCAGGCCGGGTTCGGCAACTGCTTCGACGTCTGGTCGGACGCTGCCAAGCGCCGTGGCGGCGGCAGCGACCCGGTATCGATCATTTCCATGATCCGCTACGTGCAGCAGCAGTACGGCGCCGACCCCAACCTGGTCTACGCCACGGGCAGCTCGTCCGGCGGCATGATGACCAATCACATGCTGGCCCTCTATCCCGACGTGTTCAAGGCCGGCGCCGCATTCATGGGGGTCCCCTACAACTGCTTCGCGGGCGCGGCGGACTTCCCACCCCCGACCAGCCAATGCACCGGCGGCAACATGAACAGGACCCCGCAGCAGTGGGGCGACGCGGTCCGCCAGGCATACCCCGGCTACTCCGGCCCCCGCCCACGGGTGCAGTTGTGGCACGGCACCAGCGACACGCTCGTGCCGTACCAGCTGCTGCAGGAGACGATCGAGCAGTGGACCAACGTGTTCGGGCTCAGCCAGACACCCACCTCCACCGACACGCCGCAGACCAACTGGAACCGGCGCAGGTACGCCGACGCCGGCGGCACCGTCCAGGTCGAGGCGTACAGCATCCAGGGCGCCGGACACAGCCTGCCCGCCGGCGGCATGGCCGCAGCCGCCATCCAGTTCTTCGGCCTGTCCACCCCGCCGAGCCCCACCACGTCGCGCAGCCCGACAACCTCACCGAGCCCGACCACGTCGCCGAGCCCGAGCACGCCGCCGGCGTCCGGCCGCTGCGGCGTGAGCGTCGCCGTCAACGCCTGGAACAACGGGCTGACCGAGGACCTCACCGTCACCAACACCGGCACCAGCGCCATCAACGGCTGGTCGCTGGTCTTCACTCTGCCCGGTGGACAGACCATCACGTCGGGCTGGAACGCCTCCTACTCCCCCGCCTCCGGCCAGGTGACGGCTAGGAACCTCGCCTACAACGCCACCATTCCCGCCAACGGGTCGATCACCATCGGCTTCCAAGCCACGCACACCGGCAATACCGCCAAGCCGGCCTCGTTCAACCTCAACGGCGTGTCCTGCGCGATCACCTGACGCTGGCCGAACTCCGGCGACGGCCACGCGGACGTCGCCGGAGTACCGGCTTGACACAGAGAGGCTCCGGTGCGCGTCGTCAGGCACACAAGTTGCGGTGCCGCCGGTTGGTGGACCCAGGTCTTTGCTACTTGACGAACGGCATGTTATCGCTCACAGTCGATGGGCAGGGCGGCGACGCAGTGGCTTACCGGGCGAGTCAGGTGTCAGGTCGCGCGAGCATATGTTAGCGCTAACATTCATGCCCGCAAGGCCATGGCAACGCGCGCAGCGCCCTATCTTCGGACAGGCCGTTCGACTCTTGGTCATTGGAGGAGGATCATGTTTGCCTTTGGTAGGTCTCCATCGATCGCGCCGCCGCTGCGGCGGCGCGGCTGGGTGGCGCGCGTCGTCACCGCTGGGGTGACGGCGGTGGTGGTCGCCGGCGCCGCCGCAGCGGTGGCGTCGACACCCGCCGCCGCGGCGACGGTCGACACGAGCGCGTGGTACGTGTTGATCAACCGCAACAGTGGCAAGGCTTTGGACGTATACAACCTGGCCACGAATGACGGTGCGCGCATCGTGCAGTGGGCGCGGAACAACGGCAACCAGCAGCAGTGGCAGTTCGTCGACTCGGGCGGTGGCTACTACCGGTTGCGGTCGCGGCTGTCCGGCAAGGTGCTGGACGTCTACAACTGGTCGACCGCCAACAGTGCCAGCATCGTGCAGTGGACCGACGGCAATCAGGCCAACCAGCAGTTCCGGCTGGCCGACTCCGACGGTGGCTACGTCCGGTTGATCAACCGGAACAGCAACAAGGTGATGGAGGTGCAGGGCGCCTCGACCGCCGACGGCGGAAACATCGTGCAGTACGACGACTGGAACGGCAGCAACCAGCAGTGGCAACTCGTCCGCGTCGACGGCGGCGGTAGCCCCACCACGCCGCCGGCTGGCACGTGCACGCTGCCGTCGACGTACCGCTGGACTTCGACGGGCCAGCTGGCGAACCCGAGGTCGGGGTGGGTGTCGCTCAAGGACTTCACCAACGTCGTCTACAACGGCAAGCATCTCGTCTATGCGACGACTCACGACACGGGATCGGGCTGGGGCTCGATGAACTTCGGCCTCTTCACAAACTGGTCCGACATGGCCTCGGCCAGCCAGAACGGGATGTCCTTCGCTGCCGTTGCGCCTACGCTGTTCTACTTCGCCCCGAAGAACACCTGGGTGCTTGCCTACCAATGGGGCGGGCCGGCCTTCTCCTACCGGACATCGAGCGACCCCACCAATCCGAATGGATGGTCGTCGCCGCAGACGCTCTTCTCCGGGAGCATTTCCGGCTCCGGCACGGGACCCATCGACCAGACGCTCATCGGTGACGGCACGAACATGTACCTGTTCTTCGCTGGGGACAACGGCAAGATCTACCGGGCCAGCATGCCCATCGGGAACTTCCCGGGCAGCTTTGGCACGGCATCGACGGTGATCATGAGCGACACGACGAACAACCTGTTCGAAGGGGTTCAGGTCTACAAGGTCCAGGGCCAGAACCAGTACCTCATGCTCGTCGAGGCGATCGGGGCGAACGGGCGCTACTTCCGCTCCTTCACGGCCACCAGCCTGGGCGGCTCGTGGACACCCCAGGCCGCGACGGAGAGCAACCCCTTCGCAGGCAAGGCCAACAGTGGCGCCAGCTGGACCAACGACATCAGCCACGGCGATCTGGTTCGCAGCAACCCCGACCAGACCATGACCATTGATCCTTGCAACCTGCAGTTGCTGTACCAGGGGCGTGCCACCAATTCCGGCGGCGACTACGGCCTCCTGCCCTACCGGCCGGGTGTGCTGACACTGCAACGCTAGTGACGTGACACAGGTCCAAGCTCGCTCCTGACATTCAGGATCGGGTGGACCTGGAGCGGCGGGCTTGGCGCAGAGGCCGAGCCCGCCCAGTTCACGCAAGAAGCCCACCTCATCCTCGTGACTGGCCAGCACGAGTGGTCGGCAGGACCTACTGGAGCGAGACGTCGTCGACGAAGAAGCTGTCGGTACCCGAGGCCGTCTCCACATAGAAGGTGGCACCGGACAACGTGCCGCTCCAGGACACCGCTGCCGTGCCGGTCAGCTTCGTCCAGCCGTCCGGGTTCACTGCGGTTCCCGAGGTCAGCGAGACGTAGTTCGTGGTGCCGTTGGCGGTCAGCGCCAGGGTCGCCTTCACGGTCGGCGTCCCGCTCTGGCTTCGTACCCAGACGGTGGTGGTGTAGCTCTTGCCGTTGGTGAGCTTCGAGGTCAGGTCCTGGCTGGGACCGTTCCACGACGCCGTACGCCCGGTGAGCAACAACGACGCCGCCCCGCCGTGGACGACCGCAGCGTTCGACGACAGCGTCCCACTGCCCATGACCCCCCAGCCCGACGTGCCGCTCTCCCCGTCACCGTTGGTTATCAGATTCCCGCCGCCTCCGGCACCGAACTGCCACCAGTTGACGTTAAAGAGGTAGCCGCTGCCGCCGGTGAAACGGAGGTACAGGTCGTGGATGCCAGCAGCCCCGGTGACGGTGCAGGAGGTGTTCGCCCACGTCTGCCAGCCGCCGGTGCCCGGGACGGTGCACCGCCCCACCACTGGACCAGTGGTGCCGTCGAGGCGGAGCTCGATGACGCCGCCGTTGGTCGCCGAGGCCACCCGTGCGGTAAACGAGCTCGCCCCCGCGCCGAAATCGACCCCTCTGACCTTGATATAGTCGCCGTTCTCGATATACCCGACACTCATCCCGCCCTCACTGGCGGCTTCGGTCTTGATGCCTGATTCCCAGGCCATCGTTTCGGCTTCTTGACGCGTGTAGGGGTTGAGGGTGCCGACCTGGGGCGCCCCCGTGGTGGTCATCGTGATGGTCGGAATCGAGCCATCGGCGTTGTAGGAAAACTTCTCGACCGCGACCGAGCGGGTGAAGCCGCCGCCGCCCGGCAGCGCGCCATTGTGATAGAAGAAGTACGATCCGCCGTTGAAGTCGACGATGCCGGGGTGGTTGGTGAAGCTGCTGCCCTGGCTCGGCATGATCGTTCCACGGTAGGTCCACGGCCCAGTGGGGCCCGGGGCCGTCGAGTAGGCGATGAACTCGGAGCAGCATTTCGCCGCGAAGACGTTGTAGTACAGGCCGTTGCGCTTGTAGACCCAGGGACCCTCCTCGAACAGCGTCGGCCGGTTCGAGTCGCCGGTGCGGGTGCCGAATCCGGCGGTGGTGAGTGGAATCTTCGTCGGGCTGCCTGAGTAGGAAATCATGTCGGAGTTCAGCCTCACGTACCAGAGGTTGGGGTTGCCCCAGTACAGGTAGGCCTGTCCGTCGCTGTCGATGAAGACGGTCGGGTCGATCTCGCCGTTGGACACCAGCGGCCGGCCGATGGCGTCGCGGAAGGGACCGGTCGGGCTGTCGGCCACCGCCACCCCGATGCCCATCGCGCCGGTCGCCCGGACGGTCATGGGTACGTACCAGTAGAACTTGCCGTTGCGGGCGACGGCCTGGCCGGCCCAGGCGTCGGCGCTGGCCCAGCTGAAGCTGGCGATGTTGAGCGGGGATCCGTGGTCGGTCCAGTTCACCATGTCGGCAGACGACCAGACTCGCCACTCCTTCATGGTGAACCAGGTTGAGCCGTCCTCGTCATGACCCGTGTAGAGGTATACCCGGCCGTTGTGCACCAGCGGCGCCGGGTCGGCGGTGTAGATGTGCTGGATGATCGGGTTGTCCGCCCTGGCCACGCCAGGGAGGAGAGCGGCGGTGCAGAGCGCCGCCGTGACCCAGGCGACGAGCCGCCGCATGCGGCGCTGGCCGGGGAGTGGAGGGAACACCCTCATGTCTGCCTCCAGGGGCTGTCGGCTGTTGTCTGACTCGGCTGCGGTCACATCGGACACCGCTGTCCCTGACAAGACGGGCGGCCGGGAGCCGACCACAGGCGCCGCGATCAGGGTGCGGGCCACCCGCCAGCCGGCCGGACGCTCGCCGTGGGTATGCCGGCGTCGGTGGCCTCAGCACGTCGAGGGACCTGCGAGCACCGCAGGTCTTGCACTTGAGCAGCGTGGTCTTGCCGGCGCGCGGCGGGAAGCTCGCGGCCGGGGTGTAGCGGGTCCGCTGAGTCGGGGTATCCCGGGCTGAGCGGACGCTGGGGCCGCCCAACTCCAGCCCTCCGCGCAGCCCCGCAGGAGTAATGTTAACGATAACAGTCCACTCAGGCAACGAAGCAGGTCTATTTCGAGCCGTTCGGCTGAGCCGATGCCACAGGCGCACCAGGCTTGCCCCCGGCGCATTGAACCCCATCCAAGATCAGAGGCCAAGTCCGGGATCAAGGCCGGAAGTTTCGGACGCCGTCCTGGCACGGCACCACCGCGTCCGCCCTCGCGGCGACCGGCCGCCCACCCACGCGTCGCCGCAGCCTGCCAAAATTGCTGGCAGATGAGGCGGACCGGTGCGACCCAGCGCCACATGGCCACTGATACCTGCCGGAAGTATTCCGGAAACTATTGTTCCAACCGTGCTGCCGTGCCAACATGACCTGGCATTGAAGTTCATCGTTCATCGGTCCAGGTTGTGCGATCCACCGAATCCCCTTCGCACCCTCGTCGGCTGCGGCCGATCACGCGTGTGGTGCTCGGCGACCGGGCCGCAGAACCGAGAAGGAGGCCATCGTGGCAACCAGTTCTCCTGTCTACTCCGCTGGATCCCCGCGGAGTCGCTCGTTACCGATCCGACTGCTGATCGGCGGCACCGTCGCCGCCGTTGCGGCACTGGGTGCGGTGATGGTGATCCAGGATGCGAACGCCGCGGCGAGCACCCTGGGCGCGGCGGCCGCGCAGTCGGGCCGGTACTTCGGCACGGCGATCGCCGCGAACCGGCTCGGTGATTCGACGTACACCACGATCGCCGGGCGCGAGTTCAACATGGTGACCGCCGAGAACGAGATGAAGCCGGACGCGACGGAGCCCCAGCGGGGCCAGTTCAACTTCAGTTCCGGCGACCAGATCTACAACTGGGCGACCCAGCGCGGCATGAAGGTCCGCGGCCACACCCTCGCCTGGCACTCACAGCAGCCAGGCTGGATGCAGAGCCTCAGCGGCAGCAACCTGCGCCAGGCAATGATCGATCACATCAACGGTGTGATGGCCCACTACAAGGGCAAGCTCGCCTACTGGGACGTCGTCAACGAGGCCTTCAACGAGGACGGCAGCCGCCGGCAGTCCAACCTGCAGGCCACCGGCAACGACTGGATCGAGGTGGCGTTTCGCACCGCCCGCAGCGCCGACCCGTCGGCCAAGCTGTGCTACAACGACTACAACATCGAAAACTGGTCCTACGGCAAGACGCAGGGCGTCTACAACATGATCCGAGACTTCAAGTCTCGCGGCGTGCCGATCGACTGCGTCGGTCTGCAGACCCACTTCACCGGCGGCAGCTCGCTGCCGAGCAACTTCCAAACCACATTGTCGAGCTTCGCCGCCCTGGGCGTGGACGTGGCCCTGACCGAGGTCGACGTCACCAACGCGTCAACCACGCAGTACGCCGGGCTGACCCAGGCCTGCGTCAACGTGCCCCGCTGCGTCAGCATCACCGTCTGGGGCGTACGGGACAGCGACTCATGGCGCTCCAATGAAAGCCCGCTGCTGTTCGACGGCGGCGGCAACAAGAAGGCCGCGTACACCTCGGTGCTCAACGCCCTCAATGCCGCTGGCCCGATCGGGACGCCCTCGTCGACACCGAGCGGTGGCACCACCTCCCCGTCGTCCTCGCCCTCTGCCACGCCGGGCGGAGCGAAGCGGATCGTCGGCACCCAGTCGGGCCGGTGCGTCGACGTGCCGAACGCGTCGCGCAACAACGGCACGCGGGTCCAGCTCTACGACTGCAACGGCCAGACCAACCAGGCCTGGACCCTCACGTCGAGCAGGCAGCTGACGGTTTACGGCACCATGTGCTTGGACGCCGCCGGGTCCGGCAACGCCTCAGCCGTGCAGATCTACAGCTGCAACGGGCAGACCAACCAGCAGTGGAATGTCAACTCGAACGGAACCATCACGGGTGTGCAGTCCGGACGCTGCCTGGACGTCTGGGGCACCGGCAACGGCCAGCAAATCCAGATCTACGACTGCAACGGACAGGCCAACCAGCGATTCACTCTGAGCTGACCTGAAGCGTTGATCGCGGTGTGGCGGCAAGACCTGCCGCCACACCTACGACATACTCTGGTCCGACGAGTTCGTGCCGTTCCTCGCGTTCGACGTCGAGATCCGCCTGCTTGAAATCGGATCACACGTTGCTGTGTAGTGAGACCGGTGCGCACTGTCAGCGAGCAGAGGAGCAAAACGTGCGGTACGCCGACGGCCCGGCAGTCGAATGTGACCTTCACTTGGCGGCGGACCCCACCCGGGTCTGGGGTCTGGTGACGGATATCGAGTTGCCCGCACGGTTCAGTCCCGAGCTACTCAAGGTGCGGTGGCTGGGCGACAGCCGCGGGCCGGCGCTGGGCGCCCAGTTCGAGGGGCACAACCAACATCCGGCGCTGGGCGAGTGGCGAACCGTCTCACATGTGGTGCGGTTCGACGCGCCACGGGTCTTCGGCTGGGTGGTGGTCGACCCGGACAACCGCTTCGGCGACGAACCCGCCGATCCACGTCGTCCGGGCGCGACCTGGCAGTTCCGGGTCACCCCCGAGGGCGCCGGCTGCCGCCTGACCCACTCGGCGCGGATCGGTCCGAGCCGCACGGGACTCAGCCTCGTCATCGACCGGGCGCCGGAACACGAGGAGGCGATCATCGAACGCCGACTGGCCGCCCTGCGAGACGGCATCAACGCCACCCTCCAAGGCATCAAAGCCGTCGCCGAAGCCCCACACTGACCGTGGTCGGCCCGGCATCCGGCGGTGCCGGGGCGCCAAGCACTGCGGCTGAACGCCTCCGGGTGGTTGGTCCGGCAACCGCCGGACGCGAGTTCAAGGGCGCCGGCCTGGACAAGGCGCTCCAAGACGCCATCGGCAAG
>NZ_JBEYIX010000098.1:0-7280 GCF_040636055.1 Micromonospora sp. NPDC006766
GCCCCAGCCACAGGCTCTCGATCGTGTAGTGGCCGCCTGCGATTACCCCCATGAGCGAGCTCGCCGGGTCGAGATCGCGCAGCCGCCCGTCAGCGCCGGGCGAACTCGTCCAGCGCGGCGATCACCCGCTCGCCCACGCCCTGGCCGCTGCCGTGCCCGCCTGACTCGACGATTTCCAGCCGGGCGTCCGGCCAGGCCTGGGTGAGCTGCCAGGCGATGTCCGGCGGGCCGCTGACGTCGAGGCGCCCCTGCACCAGCACACCCGGAATGCCGGCGAGCTTCCCGGCGTCGCGCAGCAGCTGCCCGTCGGGCAGGAACCCCAGATTGCTCCAGTAGTGGGTGACCAGCCGGACGAACGCGGCCCGGAACACCGGGTCGGCGTAGCGGGGGTCGGGCTTGACGACGCCGCCGGCGAGGGACACGTGCACGTCCTCCCAGGCGCACCAGTCCCGCTGCGCCCGCTCCCGCACGGCCGGGTCCGGGTCGTTGACCAGCCGGGCGTACGCGGCGGACAGGTCACCGTCGCGGTCGGCCTCAGGCACGCCGTCGCGGAACCGGGCCCACTCGGCGGGGAAGACCCGCCCCATGTCCCGGGTCACCCAGTCGATCTCCCGGCGGGTGTTGGCGACCACGCTGAACAGCACCAGCGCGGTGACCCGATCCGGGTGCCGCTGCGCGTAGGCCAGGGACAGCGACGAACCCCAGGAGGCCCCGCACAGCAGCCACCGGTCGACCCGCAGGTGTTCGCGCAGCCGTTCCATGTCGGCCAGCAGATGCGCGGTGGTGTTGACCGACAGGTCCACCGCCGGGTCGCTCGCGTGTGGGGTGCTGCGTTCGCAGCCGCGCTGGTCGAACAGGACGATCCGGTAGGCGGCCGGGTCGAACAGCCGCCGCCAGGACGCGGTGGCGCCGGAGCCGGGGCCGCCGTGCACCACCAGGGCGGGCCGCCCGTCGGGGTTGCCGCACGTCTCCCAGTACACCTGCTGGCCGTCGCCGACGTCGAGCAGGCCGTGCGCGTACGGCTCGATCGGTGGATACATCGCCGGTTGCCTCCCACACTCCAGATCCAACAGCTGTCACATTCTGGTCACCCTCACCCCGGCAGCGCATCGTCGCCCTCACCGACCGGGCATGGAGCGGCTGGACCATCCCGGGTACGTCGAAGCCCGGCGGCGGTTCCTGCGCGAGCATCCCGGCCACGTGATGGACGGCTGGCCGCTGCCGGCCGATTGATTCCTTACCAGAGCGACAGCTCACGACACGCTACGTTGAGGGCACCCGAAAGCAGAGGAGAGCCTCATGGGCAAGGTGGTCATGTACAGCTCGGTGTCGGTGGACGGTTTCGTCGCGGACGAGAATGACCAGCCCGGACCGCTGTTCGACTGGTTGTCCGGCGGTGACGTCCCGTTGGACGAGAGCGGCGAGCTGAAGGTGTCGCAGACGTCCTACGACTACACCCGGGCGTACTGGGACCAGATCGGGGCGACAATCGTCGGCCGCCACGTCTTCGACATGACGGACGGCTGGGACGGAAAGCCTCCGGGCGGGATCGACCACGTGGTCGTCGTGACGCACCGGCCGGCGCCCGAGGGCTGGGACCCGGCGGCGCCGTTTCACTTCGTCGACGGCGTCGAGGCAGCCGTGGCCAAGGCGCAGGAGCTTGCGGGTGACCGCGTGGTCGAGGTCGCCGCTGGCGACGTCGGTGGCCAGGTGCTTGCCGCGGGCCTGGTCGACGAGGTGCGCATGGACGTCGTACCCGTCGTGTTCGGGTCCGGCAAGCGCTACTTCGGGTCGGTCCACGCGCAGCACCTGTTGGAGGATCCTGACGTGGTGATTCAGGGCAACCGGGTGCTTCACCTGCGCTATCGGGTGCGCCGTTGACCGATCTGAGCGGGCACGCGAAGAAGTCCACTGCGAACGGTGACACAAGATCGGCCTCCGGCTGAGTTTGCGCATCGCTGTCCCTGGTCGGGCAGCGCCGACGCCGATCCGCCCCAGCACCGCCAGTAGCCCTGGGTGGCGGGTCATGCACTCTGTCCCTTCAGAGGCTGCGGGCGGTTGATGTCGCCGGGGAGGTGGTGGCGCGGATGTCGAGGCGACCGTGCCGCACACGGCCTCGGTGATCCGGATGTCGCCCCATGCGGTGCTGATCTGCGCGGGGCCATTGAGCCGGCCGACGGCGCGCAGCTCGGCGCCGGCGGTCTTGACCTCGACGCGGGAGCCGGCGGGCAGCTGAACGGTGACCTCCACGGATCCGGAGGGGCCGAAGAGCTGGTTCCTGGGCTCGGGGGTGTGGATCCGCAGCACGCCGTCGGTGTAGGTGACGGTGGTCTGCTCAGCGGTCGTGGTGTCGCGGCTGCGGGCGGGGCCGCGCCGACCTGGCCCACCGCGCCACCGAACGCCGCGCCCACCGGCGCAGGCCCGCCTCCGCCCGAAGCTCCGAGTCGATCCTCCAGTCGCACGGACGCGACGCCGAGGCCGTGGCCGAGCACGAGGAGACACTCACCACCGTCCTCATGGGCTCGGGCCTGCCCAAGATGGCGGCCCGGGTGCTGACCTGCCTGTTCACCACCGACGCGGGCAGTCTCACCGCGTCCCAACTCGCCCAACGCCTCAAGGTCAGCCCGGCGTCCATCTCCAAAGCGATCGCCTTCCTGCAGAGCCAGAGCCTCGTGCGCCGAGAACGCGACGAACGCCGCCGCGACCGCCACATCGTCGACGACGAACTCTTCTACCAGGCGACCATCGCCAGCGCCCGATCCAACGACCAGCTCGTCGAAACCGCCCGCCAAGGCGTCGCCATCCTCGGCCCCCGCACCCCCGCCGCCACCCGCCCGGAGAACATCGCCCGCTTCCTCGACTTCATCAGCGACAGCATCACCCGCGCCGCCGAACAGGCCCGCCAAGTCCTCCACACCAACCCCGAAACGATCTCGAACGACACCGCCCCGCCAGGTCCACCCCACAGATAGGCCGCCACCCTCCGTTAGCCTTCCGGGCATGACTATGCGCCCGATCCGGATCATCGGCGACCCCGTGCTGCGTACCCCCTGCGAGCCGGTGACCAGCTTCGACGCCGACCTGCGCGCGCTCGTGCAGGACCTGATGGACACGCTGCTCGGCGCGCCGGGCCGGGCCGGCGTGGCCGCCCCGCAGATCGCGGTGAACGCGCAGGTGTTCGTCTACGACGCTGACGGCCACCGCGGCCATCTGATCAACCCGACGCTGGAGCTGTCCGAGGCACTCCAGGACGACGACGAGGGCTGCCTGTCCATCCCCGGCCTGTACTTCCCGACGCCCCGGGCAATGCACGCCACCGCACGCGGCCTCGACCAGCACGGCGAGCCGCTGACCATCTCCGGCAGCGGTTTCCTGGCCCGGGCCCTGCAACACGAGACCGACCACCTGCACGGCCGCCTGTACGTCGACACACTGCGCGGCGACACCCGCCGCCGGGCGCTACGGGAGATCCGCGCCGGCCGGTTCGACTCGCCCCGCCGAGGGCTGTGACGCCGCCCGGCCGGCGTGCGCGTCACGCGCGGCGGCGCAACGCGCACTCGGTGAAATCGGCGACCCGGGTGAATCCGAGCCGCTCGTAGAGGCGCAGGGCGGCGGTGTTGTCCGCCCGGACGTTCAGCGTCACGTGGTCGACGTCGGCGCGCAACCGGGCGCACACCGCGGCCACGGCGGCGCCGGCCCACCCCCGCCCGCGGACCCGGGGGTGGGTGGCGACGTTACCCACCGCGGCCACCCGCCAGGTGGGGGACCAGACGTGCACCCCGGCCACCGCGACGAGGTCGCCGCCGTCGCGGATCCCCACGTACGGGCCGCTGTCCAGCATCCGCGGCTCGAACCAGTTGCCCGGGTACGCGACCGCGTACAGGTCGAGCAGCGCCGGCAGGTCGGCACGGTCGAGCACCTCCCCGGCGGGGGTGACCCGGGCCAGCCGGTCCGGGTCGGTCAACGCCATCCGGTGGTACCCGGCGGCGTCGGACACCTCGTACCAGCGGGCCACGGTCACGTCCAGGCCGGGGGACAGGTGCGCCCACAGCCGGACCGGCAGCACCGACGCGAGTTCCTCCAGCAGCGCCGCCAGTTCCCCGGTCCGCTCCGGCGCGGTCAACGCGAGCAGGGTCGGCAGCTCGACGCCGTGGAACAGCAATGCCACCTGGTCGCCGCGGCGGTACCACGAGGTGTACGGCCAGAAGAAGTCGTCCAGGTCGCCCAGCTGGTAGGCGTGCAGCAGCGGGTCCCGGCGCAGCAGCTGCGCCAGGACGGTTCGGTCGTGTTCGGCGCGGACGGGCATCCGCCGATGATCACACGCCGGTGATCAGCAGCCGCCGGCGCGTCCGGCCTCGGCGGGCAGATGGTCGTGCGCCCACCTGGCGAGCGCGTCCAGGGCCGGCACCAGGGCGGCGCCCCGGTCGGTGAGCTGGTAGCTGACGCCCAGCGGCGGCCCCTCCCGCACCGTGCGCGAGACCAGGCCCACCCGACACAGCTCACCGAGCCGATCCGACAGCACCGACTCGCTGATGCCCGGCAGCGCCCGGCCCAGCTCGGCGAAGCCGGCGGGACCGTCGGCGAGGATGCCCAGCAGCATGCCGTTCCACCGCTTGCCGAGGAACGCGAAGGCCCGCGCGAGACCCCCGTCGCACGCCCGTGGGGTGCGGCTCACTTCCGGCCTGACTGTCACCACCCCAGGATACGGGGCTACCCTGACACCCGAGGCACTAGTAAAAAGCTAGCCGCTGCCATCTGAGTAGTAGTTAGCCAAGAGCGAGGAACTACATGAACCACCCGATCACCCTGCACCCCGACGCGCAGGCCCTGCTGTTCACCGACGCCCGCACCGCCAACACCTTCACCGACGAACCAGTCACCGACGAGCAACTGCACGCCATCCACGAACTCGCCAAGTACCCACCCACTGCCGCCAACATCCAGCCCCTGCGGATCCTCTACATCCGCGACGGCGAACCCCGCCAACGGCTGCTCACCCACATGAACGACGGCAACCGCGCCAAGACCGCCGCCGCGCCGCTCGTCGCCGTCCTCGCCGCCGACACCGACTTCCACGAACTCATCCCACGCGTCTTCCCGATCCGCCCGCAGATGCGCGACGCCCTCGCCGACGACCCCGCCAGCCGCGAACAGATGGCCCGCTTCAACGCCACCCTGCAAATCGCCTACTGGCTGCTCGCCGTCCGCGCCGCCGGCCTGGCCGCCGGACCAATGGCCGGCTTCGACGCCGCCGGCCTCGACAAGGAATTCTTCGCCGACAGCAGCTGGCAGTCCCTGCTCGTGGTCAACCTCGGCAAGCCCGGCCCAGACGCCTGGTACGCGCGCCTGCCCCGCCTCGACTACGACGACGTCGTCCGGCACGCCGCCTGAACGACCCACCTGACCGGCCCGGCCACCTGACCGGGCCGGTCAGCCAGCCACCCACTGGTCATAACCCAACTTGCCCACCAGGGCCACCACCACGACCAGCAGCACCACCCGCACAAAACCCGCACCCCGGCGCAACGCCATCCGCGCCCCCAACGCCGCGCCCACCACGTTGCACACCGCCATCGCCGCCCCCAACAGCCACCACACGTGCCCGGTCGCCGCGAACACCACCAACGCACCCAGATTCGTACCCGCGTTGACCACCTTCGCCATCGCCGAGGCATGCACGAAATCCGCCCCCACCAGCGCGGTGAACGCCAACACCAGAAACGTGCCCGTACCCGGCCCAATCAACCCGTCGTACAGGGCGATACCCAACCCGGCCACCGCCACGGCCACCACCACCCGCCCCGACGTACGCCGCTGCGGCTGCGCCAACACCCCCAACCGCGGCCGGGTCAACACGAACCCCGCCACCGACACCAACACCACCAACACCACCGGCCGGTACGCCCCCGCCGGCACCGCCCCCGCCAGAGCCGCACCCAGCCCCGCCGTCAACACCGCCAGCCCCGCCGCCGGCCCCGCCACCGCCCAATCCAGCTTCGTACGCCGCGCATACGTCACCGCCGCCGTCGACGTGCCAAAAATCGCCGCCAACTTGTTCGTACCCAACGCGGTGGCCACCGGCACCCCCGGCGCCGCCACCAACAACGCCGGCAACAGCAACAACCCCCCGCCGCCCACCACCGCGTCCACCCAACCCGCCACGGCGGCCGCACCCAACAGGGTCGTCAGCGACACAAGATCCACAGGCGGTCATTCTTCTCACCAGCACCGCCCCGAACAGCCCCGTTGTGGCCAGGCTCACCGCCCCCGACGACGACGCACCCACAACCCCACCGACGCCACCGCCACGAAAACCAACACCGAACAAACCAACGCCTTCAGCACCCGCCCAGCCTGCCACGACCACGTAGGGTGAACTGGTGCGCCTGGTCACCTTCAACCTGCTGCACGGCCGGTCCCTCACCGACGGGCTCGTCGACCCCCACCGGCTCACCGCCGCCGTCACCGCACTCGACGCCGACATCCTCGCCCTGCAAGAGGTCGACCACGAACAGTCCCGCAGCGGCAACCTCGACCTCACCGCCATCGCCGCCCACGCCCTGCACGCCCCCGAACACCGCTTCGCCGCCGCCGTCATCGGCACCCCCGGCGAACAGTTCCGCCCCCTCACCCACGACGACGACGGCCACGGCGAACCCCGCTACGGCATCGGCCTGATCAGCCGCCACCCCGTCCGCTCCTGGGAAGTCACCCGGCTACGCCCCGCCCCCGTACGCTCCCCGGTCTACGCCCCCGGCCCCAGCGGAGGACTGATGCTGCTACGCGACGAACCCCGCGTCGTCCTCGCCGCCGTCCTGGACACCCCCCACGGGCCACTCACCGTCGCCGCCACCCACCTGTCCTTCGTCCCCGGCTGGAACATGCTGCAACTACGCCACGTCGTGCGCGCCCTGCGCACCCTGCCCGCCCCACGGATCCTCCTCGGCGACCTCAACCTGCCCGCCGGGCCCGCCGCGTGGCTGTCCCGCTGGCAGCCCCTCGGCCGACGCCCCACCTACCCGGCCGGGCAACCCCGCGTCCAACTCGACCACATCCTCGCCGACCGGCACGGCCTCGACCGGCTGCCACCCGTCACCCACGTCGACACGCCACTGTCGGCCATCTCCGACCACCGGCCCCTCATCGTCGACCTGGCCGCCTTCAACGAGGTTTAGCGAGGAATCCGGGAGTGTGGATCTAACGGTGTTTCCGGCCTGACCCACCGGGCGTTGTGCCTGGTGAGGAGGGTGCCGTGATGACCGCGACACTGAACGACGTGA
>NZ_JBEYIX010000099.1:0-6843 GCF_040636055.1 Micromonospora sp. NPDC006766
CTGCTGGCCAACACGGCTCTGCGCGACTACCTACGTGACCGGCATCGCCAATGGCTGTCAAGCCACCCCGCCGGGCTCTGATCCTCAGCAACTGCTCGGCCGCCCCATCGGACGCACTGTCATGCCGCTGAGTGTGCGCGGATCTGCCGATGAGCGCACATCGGATCATGAGCGATCTGACGTTGCCGGGCTGATAGGCCGTCACAATGGGTCGGCTGAGCGGCGGATGTGGACGCGGCGGGCCTCGGCGCGCAGACTGAGCCGTATCACGCTGCCGAATGCCGTCCCCTCGACGGTACCGACGACTGTGTACCCAACGACGGTGTAGAACGGGAGTGACTGCTCCCGATTGCCGACCGGCGGGCCTATGTGCAGTGTGCGCATGGCCGGCAGGCTAGAACCGAAACCGCCGTTGCGGCCGTCGTCGCCCGGCTCGCGGAGTACCCCGTCCAACCGGGTGCAGCCGGATGGCGGCCAAGTCGGGCCACTCTGTTACTTGACGCGATGCTTGCCCGACCCGAGCATTGCCAGTAGCGGCGGGGCGTCGTCGCGGGAGCGCAACGAGCCAGGCGAGGTGACGGCGTGACCGAACCAATCTTCAGGCGGCCCGAATACGCCGAGGTCCGTTACGCCGAGGTCCGTGAGGTCCAGGAGGTCCAGGAGTCGGTCGTTCAGACGCCGGCAATGAAGCTGGCGTTGGTCGGCGCGTTCGTCGCAGCGGCGTCCTTCGCGGCCGCGCCGGTGGTCGTCGCGATGGTGGCCGACGCACCTGCCAGCGTCGCGGTGGCCGCGGGGGGAGCGGCGGCGATCGGCGATGGGCTCATCGCGGCCGAGTTGCACCGCCGATACGTGCAGCTTGCCGAGGCTGGCAAGGCGGGCCGGCAGCGTCAGCGAACCGAGGCCACCCGGAAGGCCGTCGCCAAATGCATCCGGGAGATGCTTCAGGACGAGGAGTACGGGCCGCGGCTGCAACGCTGGCTAGTCGGCCGGATGCGGGAGCGCCCCGACCTCGTGTCGAAGGCCATGAAGACCGTTCCGCCCGAGAAGCTGGAGGCCGAGCTCGGGTTGATCGAATTGATCGATCCGCTGGCGGCGCGGGTTATGCGCATGGCTCGCTCGTTCGTGCACCGCCAGCTGATGTACCTGTCAACGACGCTGAACGCGGCGAGCGAGCGGCTGCGCGTGGCAGCCCAGCGGGTATCCAAGTCCTGACCGACCGCGTGATGTCCTATCTTCGATCGAACGGGCGGTGATCGGCGCTGCGAGCCGCCCGCCACAGCGTGATGTGACCATCGTCAGCGAGCGGGTACGGCCGCCGTCGACTGAGTCCCAACCAAGATCAGGCGCACGCAATTGCCGCCGACCGAGCGCCACGCTGAGTGACGGAACTGCGGTGGCGTCGTCGCGCTCTTGCCGATGAGCGCACGTCTCGGCCTGTCCCTGGATCGGCTGCCTGCGGTCATCCTCGGCCCGCACCCGGAGGGGTCGCGGACCTTTGGCAGCGACGGACACCTAAGACTAAGAGTTCCGGAAACCGGTCAGAGCCCCTGCCCGATTTCAACCAGATAGCCGTCGGGGTCGCGCAGGTAGCACCGGATCTCCGTGCCGTGGTCCTTTGGCTCGGTGATGAAGTCCGCACCACGAGACTTCCACTCCTTGTAGAGCTTCCGGATGTCGGTAACTCGAACGTTCATCGCGCAGCTCAGAGTATTGGGATCCGTTGGTGCCATGGCCTGCACCGTCGGCTTGTCATCGGTTGGGCCGCCCTCGACGTTGATTATGATGTAGCTGTTGAAGAACTTCATGATCAACGGATTGCTTTCGTGTACGCAGGTAGCTCCGAATACTCGCTCGTAGTATTCGCGCGACCGCTCGAGATCGCGAACAATCAACAAGGTGGCGAGGAACATCCCGTCCTTGGGTTTGAAATAGTCGGGTGCCGCGTTGGCTAAAGTCACATCTACCCCCTCTTACTGGACCACCCTGAAGATTCGGGCCGATGTCGGCGTTCCCGAAGAAGGCGGGCCGAAACCTCCGAGTCGCAGGGCCGGCGTGCTTCCCGTGTTTCAAAGTCAATCCGAGAGACGTAGGACCCAGGGTCATTGCGTTCTGGGGTTGCTGCTGGTCATGGCGGTGATGAGGCCGTGTGGGAGGCGGTTGGCGCGTCTGGTGGCGCGGGTGTCGTCGCTCACCGAATTCCCCAGGGCTTGGCTCACGTAATTCCCCAGGTGGTGGCCCTCGGGTGATGTTCTACTTCGTGCCCTGGGTGGTTGTCGAGCCGGCTCGCCCGGGCCGGTTGTTGGGCCGGTAGCTGGGGCCGTTCATGAAGACTTGGTGGCTGGTGTTGATCAGCCGGTCCAGCAGCGATTCAGCGACGACGGGGTTCGGGAACAGGGGGTACCAGTCGGCGGGTGACCGGTTCGAGGTGGCGATCAGCGACCGGCCGGTTTGGGCGCGTTCGGAGATGAGTTCGTAGAGGTCGTCGGCTTGTTGGGCGGTCAGTTCGCGCATGGCGAAGTCGTCGAGGATGAGCAGTGCTGGTCGGGTGAGTTCGGCGAGGCGGCGGGGCCAGGTGCGGTCGGCGTGGCCGCCGGCGAGGTCGGCCAGGGCGCGGCTGGTTTTGGTGAACCGGACGTCGGCGCCGCGGCGGACGGCGAGGTGGCCGAGGGCTTGCGCGATGTGGGTTTTCCCGACGCCGACGGGGCCGTGCAGGATGACTGATTCGCCGGCTTGTAGCCAGCGTAGGGCGGCGAGGTCGCGGATTTGGGCGGCGGGCAGTTTGGGGCTGGCGTGGAAGTCGAACTCTTCCAGGGTGGTGGTCTGCTCGAAGCGGGCCCGGCGCAGCCGTCGTTGGATGCTCATGGCGTCGCGGCGGGTGATCTCGTCGTGGCAGAGGACCTGCAGGAACTCCAGGTGGCCGAGTTCCCCGGCTTGGGCTTGGGTGAGGCGGGCGTCGAGGGTGTGCAGCATGCCGGACAGCTTCAGCGTGCGCAGGCTGTCGTGCAGGGCGGTGTCGATGATGGTCACGAGGTCTCTTTCTGTTGGTAGAGGAAGCGGCCGAGGGTGGCCATCAGGTTGGCCCAGTCGGCGCTGGCCGGGCGGGGGAAACCGTTGCGCTGCAACACTTCGGCGATGTCGAACAGCAGGCCGTAGGTGAACCGGGGATCGGCGTCACCGGGTTCGGGCAGCGGGTAGGCAGCGGCCGGTGTGCTGGTGTCGGTCATGCCAGCGCCGCCGTCCCGGCCGTGGCTGGCTGCTCGTCGTCGCCAGGGCCGCCGTGGTGGTCGTTCGTGATGGCCGGGTCCTGATCGGGCGTGCTGCTCGTGGTGGGCAGGGGGATGACGTTCGCGAACAGCTGCGAAGGGCCGTGCAGGTGGGCCGCGGCGCCGCCGTCACCGGCTGATGGTGGTGGCGGGTCGGTCTCGGCGCCGGCGACCAGGATGCCCTTGACGGTGCGGTATGACGGGTCGCCCACCGTGATCGCTTTGGCGCAGGCTGCCTCCAGCCGGCCGATGCCGTGCTTGTCGGCCAGACCGAGCACACCCTGGGCGGCACGCAGCCGGAACAGCGCGTTGATCTCGAGGAGACCGCCGATCAGCTGGGTGCAGGCGGGGCCGATCTGCTCGGCGCGGGTGCGGCACCAGGTCGGCGTCCGCATCCGGAACGCGATCTTCTCCGGCGGGTAGTGCCCGAAGTCGGTCTGCTTCCCCGACGGCTTACGGCCGTGCGTGGCGATCAGCTGCCCCTGATGGAAGATCTGGACGACCAGCGGGGTTTCGCGGGCGTCGACGCGTTGGCCGATGAACCGCCACGGCACCGAGTAGATCGTCTTGCCGACCTTGGCGTGGATGTCTGGCCCGACCGTGGCCGTCGACCACGTCGCCAGGACGAACGGCTTGACCGGCAACGGTTGCAGCGTCTCGGCTTCGACCGCGGCGAACACCGACGCCGGGGCAGCGCCGGACAGCGGCCGGCACGAACGGCGGCCGGCCACGTCCCGGCACCAGTCCAGCGCGGCGGTCTGCATCGCGGCGAGGGAGGTGAACTGGCGTCCGCGCCAGAAGCTGTCGCGGATATACGGCATCGGCCGCTCGATGCGGGCCTTGTCGCGGGGTTTGCTGCGGCGGGCTGGGTCGACCAGCACCCCGTAGTGGGCGGCCAACTCCCCATACGAGCGGTTAATCTTCGGGTCGTAGAGGTCAGGCTTGTCCACCCCGGTGCGCAGGTTGTCCGGCACGAGGCGACGCGGGACGCCACCGAAGAACGCGAACGCCTCGACGTGCGCCTCGGTCCAGGCCCGCTGGTCCATCACCAGCACCGGCCGCACGAACAGGTACCGCGAACACGCCAGGACCATGGCGAACGCCCACACCCGCCGCCGTTTCCCCGTCTGCGGGTCGACCCAGTGACCCAGATGCCCGTAGTCGATCTGGGCTTCCTCACCCGGCGGGACCTCGGCCTCGTCACGCAGCACCACGACCTGGTCCCGGCGCACCTCCTCCGGCAGGTTCGCCGCCACATACCGCTTCAACGACGCCACCGACGCGGTCAGGCCGTGCTCGTCACGCAGCCGCTGGTGGATCGTCGCCTGCGTCACCCAGCCCTGAGCTGGGTGGTGATGTACTCGTGATGGACAGCGATCTGCGGCCACGTGCTCTGCCGCAACCGGGTGTCCGCCAACTGCGGGAACCAGCCCGCCACCAGCGCCGACCAGTCCCCGGGCGTCATCGCCGGCCCGCCAGGCGCCAGCCCCGCCGCGACCGCCGGAGCCAGATACTTACGGATCGTCTTACGGTCCACACCCAGCGACACGGACACCTCGCTGATCGACCGTCCCGCGTACCAGTGGATGAAGATCTCGGTCACATCGACCACGTCGAACGTTCTCCTCGCCATCGGCTCCCTCACCCGTCACCCGAACGAGGGAGGACTCTTCCTGACCGCGAGGACCAGCCACCCCGGACACACGCCCCATGACCTGGGGAATTACGTGAACGACCGGGTGGGGAATTACTTGAGCGTCAGACCGCTACAGGTGGGGAATTACGTGAGCGCCGACACGGGCGATGTTGGTGTCGCCGTTTGGTGCGGTGGTAGCCGATCGGGGTGTTAGCAGGGTCGCGATGACGGCGCGGCTGAGCACCCATCCGACGCCCAGTGTGCCTGGTCTGGAAACCGCCGAGGTGAGCGTCCCCGGCATCTCCATCGACGCACGCTCATAGCCGCGATCCGAGTGCTGCAAAGCGTGACCACCCAGCAGCAGCCCTCGGAGTGTCCGGACATGCCAAGTTGAGTACGTGGTTTAGCTCGCGTACGCCTGCATTGAAGTGATCATGGCCTGGTCGTCGAAGGTCATGGTGTCGATGACCTCTCTGCTGGGGCCTTCGGCTGGTGTGGCGCGGAAGTGGAACGCGGCGTGGTGGTCGGCGATCGCCACCATAACGAGTTCCATTGTCCGTTGCTCGGTGAGCACGCCGGCAAAGTGCTGCTCGATGGCCGTTCGGCCGGTGACTGGGGGTCCGCCAGCGGGGTCATGCAGGCGGGCATCCGGTGTCTAGAGATCTGCCAGTGCGGTAGCGTCGGCAGCGCCGACGGCGGCGAGGTGAGCCTCGATGGTGGCCCTGATCTGCTCCGCGCTGGCCACGATCAACCGTCGCTTTCCGCCGAAGGACCCGCAGCCGAGGCAGGTCCCGCGTGCCCGTCGAGGACGACGCAGAGGACCCCGGTGTAGCCGGTCGTCGGATCTCCCTGCAGGTCCAGGATCATCTGCTCACCGCCGTCGGCGAAGATGCTGTCGGTGGCATTGGTGGTGTCGCGCTGCGGCCGGCCCCGATAGGGCGGGCGACTGAAAACCTCGTCGGTGACCGGGTCGGGAAAGTAGAGCTGCGTGGTCACCGAGCGTTCGCCGAGGTGCGCGATGAGGTGGATGTGCACGGTGCGGCTGGCGTACCAGCCCGGGTAGATCGTGTTGAACGCGCACATCCCGCGCTCGTCGGTGCGCTGGCTGCCCCGCAGGTACGTCTCACCGGCGGCGATCACATCGTGCGGCACCGACTCCGAGGTGACCACCTGTCCCGGCCTCGCTTCGAACGGCTGGAAGCCGGAGTATCGGCCCACGTGGTCGGCCTGCCAGACCTCGACGAGGACGTCCGCGAGGGGAGTTGTGGCGTCCACCGCCAGTAGGCGTAGCCCGAGGCGCAGCGGGAGGCCATCGCGGTCCTCGGTGATCTCCCGACGCTCGGGATGCACAGCTCGCTGGTATGGGCCCCGCGTCTGCTCGACCAACAACCGGCAGGTGACTCCGGTCGAGGCCAGTAGTTCGACGAGGTCCTCCTCCACCGTGCCAGTATGGTCCGCCGCTCCTTGCGGCGCCCGCGGTTCGCCGCCCGCCACCCGCGTAACCGATGCTTCTACCCAGGGGAGCGGTGATGGCAGACGAGGCACCTGACTACTTCGAGCCCGAGGGCGGAGCGGGTGCTCACGCACCTGCTGATCGTCCGGGACATCGATCGGCCCCGCGCGTTCTATCGGCGGGTGATCGTCCCCAGTTGTTTGCGAAGATCAACCGCCGTTAGCTGCACCCACGCCGGTTCGGAGTCACCGAGGTTGGCGGCGCCCGCACTCATTTGCCGCGATCCAGCCGCCGGCCCACGTTCAGCGGCCACTCAGCGTGTCGGCAGAGGAGAACCAGCAGTCTGCCACCGTCTCGCGTTCGGGGCCTCCACGTCGCAGCCCCTGCACATTTCGCGGCTCTGTCGCCGATCTTGTGACGGCGTGGAGCTGAGGCCAAGATCAGCCGAGTGCTCTCAAGCTTGATCAAGGCTCTGCCGCATCTGTCCAACG
>NZ_JBEYIX010000100.1:0-6831 GCF_040636055.1 Micromonospora sp. NPDC006766
GTCACGGACCAGCGGCACGCCCCGGCCGAGCAGCCGGAAGGTGAGTTCGGCCGCCGCCGCCGAGTCCAGCGGGTACGCGTACCGACCACGGCCAGGCCGTCAAGGCCCCTACGAGAGCTACGGCATCTATCAGTCAGGGTCCACAGTAGAACTTCAGCCGACCCGCAGACCTCCACCAAGTTCGAAGAGCCACGTTCCGTTGCGAGTTCGGCTTCAACATCAGCATCGGTGACCACTTCTACGCCACACTTGACGGCGCGGGTGAGTGCGTCCGCCGGTCGAGCCCTATCCTGGTCCGTGTGGATCTGGAGTTCAGCGGCGAGATGTGGTTCTGGAAGGGCCCGTCGCCGTGGCACTTCGTCACCGTCCCGGAGGAACAGTGCGGTGACCTGGAAGCGGCTTCCGCAGCGGTGAGCTACGGCTGGGGCATGATCCCGGTCGCGGCGCGGATCGGGGACACCGGATGGCAGACGTCGCTCTACCCGAAGGACGGCCGGTACGTCGTGCCGGTGCGGGCCTCGGTGCGGAAGGCCGAAGGGCTGCGGGTGGGCGACGTGGTGACGGTCTGTCTGACCGTCTGACCCAGTGGTTCAGGGCCTGTCTCAACTCCTGGTAGCGAGGAATCCCGGTCCTTTAGCTTTAGGGAAGCTGACAGTCCGGCTCATTGTCCAGCACGGTGAGCGCCGGCAGCAGGTGGTAGCGCTGGAGAACGAAGCCGACCCGCTGCCGGTAGCGGGCCAGGGCGGCCCGGCGCAGCGCGGTGACCTCGATGTCGTCCACCGTGATGGTGCCCTGGTCGGCCTGCTCGATGGCGCCGATCAGGTGCAGCAGGGTGGACGGCGGGTTCCGGGACGACTTCTTCCTCAAGGTCACCGCCGTGGCCCGATCGGGCCACGGCGGCGACGGTCCGGACGGTGCTCGGCAACCAGCGCGGCCACCTCATGCGGGAGCTGCGCAACCTCGACGCGCTGCGCCGCGCCGCCGACGACCCGGTGGTGCGGCTGCTGCTGTCGGCCGCCAGCCGGCACGTCGAGGCCGATCTCGCCTTCGTCGACGACGCCGAGCCGGCACTGCTCAACCGACGGCGGCGTGACCCTCGCCGCGTTGGCCTACCGCGCCGGCGGGCCCGGGGCGCCCGATGCCGACCCGGCCCGGCCCGGTGTGACGGCGGCGAGCAAGGCTCAGGAAACGTCCTGCCGCTGCGCTGCCTCCTGTCCCGCTAGGTAGCCAAACACCAGCCCCAACGAGATCGTCCCCCCGGCACCCCCGTAGAACCCCTTCGTTGGTGCGCCTCCTGCATTGCCGGCGGCGTACAGGCCTGGGATGACCTTGCCGTCGGTGTTCAGCGCGTGCCCGTGTGCGTCGGTCTTCGGGCCACCCACGGTGCCGAGCGCGCTGGCCTCGACCTTGAGCGCGTAGTACGGCGGGGTGTTGATGGGCCCCAGGACGCTTGACCTCGGGCTCCTCAGGACCGGTCGTACGATCTTCGTCATCGGCCCGACCACGAACGAGCGCAGGCGTTCGGGGTCGTTCCTCTTCGCCGCACGTGCCGCCACCGTGCTCACGATCGGTCCGATCGCCTTGGCGATGACCATCCGCGCCTTGGCGGTGGCGGTGGGGAACAGTGCGTCGGGGGACCTCTTGCTCAACCGGGGGTAGTACGCGCCGAAGTACCGGTCGAACAACGTGCCACCGCGGTCGAAGTACGGGTCGCGACCTCGTCCGGCCTCGGGATTGAACCGGTCGACGGTCCGGAGCAGCCCGACATCGTCGACGCCGATCTGAGCCGCCAACCCCGCGAGCGTGTCGGCGCGGTGGATGTAGTCGGGCACCGGCCCGCCGGGGATGATGCCGAAGATTCCGAACTTCCTCCAGTAGTTGTGGTCGAAGATCAGCCACGCCGTGGCGTTCGGCATGGTGCCCGTCTCCGGGTCCACCTCGCGCATGATCTTTCCGAGCTGGTCGTAGGGGAGGGCCTCGTTCGCGAAGCGCTCACCCTGGTGGTTGACCATGATGCTGTGTGGCAGCGCACGCTCGCCCAGAAACACGCGGCTGAGCGGGCGGCCCTCCAGCGTCTCACCGGGCACCTGCACCGCGGGCATCCACCAGGCGTCCTGCATGCCGGTCAGATCGGCGCCCACATCCCGGGCCAGCTGCACCGCGATGCCCTCATGCCCCTGCGGCGAAACCTGCACGGCGAAGGGTGCGTGGAGGTGGCCCGTCATCAGGTCGGCCGACCCCTCGAACCCGCCGCTGGCCAGCACGACGCCCCTGGTGGCACGCACCCTGCGCTCGACGCCATCATCATCCTGTACGACGACGCCCCGCACCTTCGACCCATCCGTGATGAGCCCGACCGCGGGCGCCTGGACGCGTACGTCGACGCCGTCACGCAGAACAGCCTCGAGCAGGGCGCCGACCAACGCCGGTCCGGCGAGCCACACGGCGTCACTACTGATCCCGTTCAGCAGCCAGAACGGGAGCGGATTTCTGGCCATGCCAGTCGTCAGGGCCGGTCGCACGAACGCGGCGGCCTCCCCCAGCCCCTCGGGGGAGTAGGGGCCGGGGAAGAGGGCCCGTCCGACCGACGCGCCATCGATGTCGGAGCGGTAGTCCGGCCAGAGCGTCGGGATCCACCCGAAAGAGGTGTGCTCTTCTACGAATCGGGCGACCTGGGGCCCCATCTCCAGGAACTTCTCCACCAGCTCATGGTCAAGAATCTTGTCCCGGCCCTCGCCATAGATGTAGCGCCGCGCCTGGTCCAGGTCGTCGCTCACCTTCAGATCCCTGGTGGAAAAACCATGATTCGGGATCCAGGCCGCACCCGCGGAGATTCCGGTAGCGCCACCGACGATCGGCTGGGACTCCACAACGAGGACCCGTGCCCCTTGCTTCGCGGCGCTGAGCGCCGCCATCAGCCCTGCCCCGCCAGAGCCGACGATTGCCACATCCACCTCCTCGGGGATGCCGCGCTGTGACACGCTCCCGATGGAGCCACGGTGCTGAGCCGAACGGTCAACCACGACGTCCTCCCCGCGATCAATTTCGGTCATGAGCCTCCCAAATCAACTTAGGGCTTGCAGAGGATTGACATGCGGGTTTCGGAGTCGGCTGAGTTACTTGTGGTGGCCGTTCACGACCCGGAGGTACCCTTCGGCGGACTGCGCGTACTTTCGGTGCTCATCGCCTGTTTGCGAAGGTCCAGCGAGTAAGTACCACAACGGCGCTCAGGAAATGCGTCGAACACGGCACGGGCACACGCATCCTGGTCCACGCTTGAATTCGGGCACTACGGACCGGTCTGAACCATCTCCGATGGAGGAAAACAAGTGAGTAAGTACAAGGTCGGCTACTTTGTCGGAAGTCTCTCGTCCAAGTCCGTCAACCGGGAACTCTCGAAAGCCCTGATCCGCCTGGCGTCCCCGGACCTCGAGTTCACCGAGATTCCGATCGGAAACCTGCCGCTGTACAGCCCGGACTACGATGCGAGCTACCCGCCAGAAGCTGCCGCGCTCAAAGACGCGATCCGCCAGGTTGACGCGGTACTGTTTGTCACTCCCGAATACAATCGGTCCATCCCAGGCGCGTTGAAGAACGCCATCGACTGGGCCTCCCGGCCGTGGGGTCAGAATTCGTTCGACCACATCCCCGCAGGAGTGATCGGCGCATCAATCGGACAGATCGGCACGGCCGTAGCCCAACAGAGCCTGCGCGCCGTGCTCAGCTTTTGCAACGCCCGGCAGATGACCGCCCCCGAGGCATACATCCAATACACGCCGCAGATCTTCCCGGGCGACGGTGAGGTCACCGACGAGTCCACGAAGGCTTTCCTCACCGGCTACATGGCAGAGTTCCGGGATCACATTGTTCGGGTCCTGACCGTACTGCCTCGTTAAGGGCTGTCCACGTAACCCGGTGGAAGGCGTTGCCCGGTGCCGGGCAGGGGGCCCGGCACAGCCGCCAGGTGATGCCGATCAGGACCCGTGGCGGCGCAGGTAGGTGAGCACCGCCAACACCCGGCGGTTGGTGTCATCGCTGGGCGGCAGATCCAGCTTGGCCAGGATGTTGCCGACGTGCTTGCCGATCGCCGCCTCGGTGACGTGCAGCCGCGCCGCGATCGCCCCGTTGGAGTGGCCCTCGGCGAGCAGCGCGAGCACCTCGCGTTCGCGGGCGGACAGCGCGGCGAGCGGGTCGCGCGGCCGGTGCAGCAGCTGCCGCACGATGTCCGGGTCGATGGCCGTCCCGCCGGCCACGACCCGGCGCAGGGTGTCGGCGAACTCGGCGACGTCGGCGACGCGGTCCTTGAGCAGGTAGCCGACGCGCTGGCCGTCGCCGCTGTCGAGCAGCGCGGTGGCGTACTCGCTCTGCACGTACTGGCTCAGCACCACCACGGCGAGCCGCGGTCGCTCGGCCCGGAGCGCGACGGCCGCGCGCAGGCCGTCGTCGCGGTGGCCGGGCGGCATGCGGATGTCGGTTACCAGCAGGTCCGGCTCGTGCGCGCGCACCGCCGCCAGCAGCTCCGGTGCCGAGCCGACGGCGGCGACCACCTCGAAGTGGAACCTGGCCAGCAGGCCGACGAGGCCCTCGCGCAGGAGGACCTCGTCCTCGGCGAGCACGACCCGGATCACCGGTGGCATGGCAGCTCCACCCGCACGAGGGTAGGGCCGCCGGCCGGGCTGGACAGCAGCAGCCGCCCGTCGACGGCGGCCACCCGGTCGGCGAGGCCGGTCAGCCCCGATCCCCGCGTCGGGTCGGCTCCGCCGCAGCCGTCGTCGGACACCTCGACCACCAGGTGGCGGTCCGTCTGGGCCAGCCGCACCTCGGCCCGGGTCGCCCCGGCGTGCCGGGCCACGTTGCCCAGGGCCTCCGACACCACGAAGTAGGCGGTCGTCTCGACCAGCTCCGGCAGGGGCTGGGGCAGGTCGGCGTGGACGTCGATCGGAATGGTGGCCTGGCCGGCCAGCTCCCGCACGGAGCCGGCCAGGCCGAGCTCGGTAAGGTGCTGCGGGCGGATGCCCTGCACGATCTGTCGGAGCGTGACCATCAGGTCCTTGGCCTGCTCGTGGGCGACGGCCAGCGGCCGGGCTGCGGGCGAGTCGTCGGGCACGTCGAGCCGGGCCAGTCCCAGTTGGAGGGTGAGGCTGGTCAGCCGCGGCTGCGCGCCGTCGTGCACGTCGCGCTCGATGCGCCGCCGCTCCGCCTCGTACGCGTCGACCAGCCGGGCCCGGGAGCGGGTCACCTCCCGCAGCGCGACACCCTCGGGCGGCCCGCCGAGCAGCCACCGGGCCACGACGGCCTGCCCGGCGACGAGCAGACCGGCCAGGTACCACAGCACCGGGATCAGGAGAATCCCGACGATGGCGTAGGGGACCGCCTGGCCCGGCGTGTCGACGGTGGCCCACACCAGGACCACCGCGTCCTCGTCCTTGGCCAGCCAGGGGCCGGCGAGCAGCGTGACGTCCAGCAGCACGAGCAGCGCGAACATCCAGTACGCGATCGGCACGACCCCGCCCAGCCAGCAGGCGTACGCGACCTCCCGCCACGCCGCCGCGCTGGTGTACCGAGCGGACAGGCCGCCGCGCGGGCGCTGCCCGGGTAGCGGGCGTGGGTCGACGAGGCCGAGTCGCCACCGCTCGAACACGGCCACCGGCATGCTGACGATCGGCGCGAGCGCCACCATGACCAGGCCGGTGATGGCGAGACACAGCATGGCCGGCAGCGAGACCGGGCGGCCGTGCCGCACCGCGCCGGCCACCACCAGCAGGGGCGCGCCGGCGGCGAGCAGCCCGACCGCCAGCGCCCCGGCGATCGGCACGCTGGTGACGGCGTACGCCAGGGCCCGCCAGGGCCACGCGGAGATCAGGTAGTCGCGTCGGCGCAACGCCGTGGCCAGGTGTGGAGGTTGGTCTGGGGTCATGCGGCCAAGCTAGTGAGGCGCCAGCCGCCCGGCCCAGCCGTCTGGACCCCCAACCGAGGTATGCCTGGCCCTACCCGACATTGACCCGCTGCGTCCAGTGCGCCACCGCACCAGAGGCGCTGCACTGGGCGAATGCGTATCCCTCGCCTCGGCGCCGGCAGCTGGCTGCTCGCCGCACCCCTGTTTCTGGCCGCGAACGTGATCACCGGGCTGGCGTGGCGACACCCGCGGTTCAGCTGGGCCACGAACAACATCAGCGACCTGGGCAACGTGACCTGCGGCGGGTGGGACACCACCCGGCCGCGCGAGGTCTGCTCACCCTGGCACGCGGTGATGAACACTGCCATGATCACCACAGGCGTGCTGCTCGCGCTCGGGGTGCTGTTCACCTGGTCGGCGTTGGGCCGGGGTGCCGCCACGACGGCCACGCGGCTGCTGACCCTCGCCAGTGCGGGCGGATACGCCCTGGCCGGGGCGTACCCGGCGGACGTGGACGAGAACCCGCACTTCCTCGCGGCGCTGCTGATCTTCGTGCTGGGCAACGTCGGGATGGTGGTGGCGGCGCTGGCCCGGCGGTCGCCGGTTCTCGGCTCGATGCGCGCGGGCAGCCTCGCCCTGGGCCTGACCGGCCTGGCCGGCACGGCCCTGTTCCTGGCACAGGTCGACCTCGGTTTCGGCATCGGCGGCATGGAGCGGGTGGCCGTCTTCCCACTGCTGGCCTGGACGGTCCTGGTCGCGGTGCGGCTCCTGCGGGAGGCGGGCCGGCCAGGACCGCATAGGTACGGCGCGCCGTAACGGCGCGGGCACACCCTCGCCGTGGGGGGGCGCCGGGGCGCGGCGGGGCGCCGCGGGGGGGGGGGGGGGGAGGGCCCGCGGGCAGGGGGGGCGCGCCCCCCCCGGGCCGCCCCCGGCCC
>NZ_JBEYIX010000101.1:0-6621 GCF_040636055.1 Micromonospora sp. NPDC006766
ATGGTACTGCACTCGGGAGGGTGTGGGAGAGTAGGACACCGCCGGACAATCTTTCAGTCAGGGGCACCCTTCGGGGTGCCCCTGACTTGCGTTTCCGCGATCGTTTGCAGCCGGATGCGGCGAGGCGAGCTTCGGGAATCCCCGCGTACCGCCTGCCCGGTCTCGTACCGTCGATGCGGGGGCCTGGCGCCCCAGCACTGCTGGCGGAGGCAGGGGTGGTCATGAAGATCGGAATCATCGGGTCGGGTCACATCGGTGGCACCCTCGCTCGTCGACTGCGTGCACTGGGCCACGACGTGACCGTCACCAACTCACGCGGACCGCAGAGCCTCACCGAGCTCGCGGCGGAGACCGGTGCCACGGCGGGCACGCTGGAGGAGACTGTCCAGGGCTCGGAGCTGGTGGTCATCGCCGTACCGCTCAGGGCGGTGCCGGATCTGCCGGCCGCGCTGTTCGACGGGAAACTGGTCGTCGACGCGGACAACTACTATCCCGAGCGGGACGGTGAGATCCCCGAGCTGCTCGACCGTAGCCTCACCTCCAGCCGGTGGACCGCGGAGCATCTCAAGGGGGCCCGGGTGGTGAAGGTCTTCAACACCATCCGGGCTCAGCATCTGATGGACAACGGCCGGCCGGCGGGCGCACCCGACCGGATCGGCCTGCCGGTCGCGGGTGACGACCCGGCCGCCAAGCAGATGGTGATGGAGTTGGTGGACGAGCTGGGCTTCGACCCCGTGGACGGTGGGACGCTCGACGCGAGCTGGCGGCAGCAGCCCGGCGCACCGGTCTACGGCGCCGACCGTGACGCGGACGGCGTACGGCAGGGACTGGCCGCGGCGCGGCCCTGAGGCGTACGACATGGAAAAGCCCCGCCGGGTGCATCGCCGGCGGGGCTTTCTCGTGCCTGGTCGGGACGGACGTCAGGCGGCGGGCTTCGGGCCGCAGATGAAGCGCGGCTCGGGGGCGTAGCGCCAGCTGAACCGCTCCCGCTTGATCACCTTGCCGTCCTTGGCGATGACGCGGTAGGCGTCCTGGGCGAAGCCCACGCTGCCCCCGGTGGCGATGCAGCTGGGGCCCGGCTCCAGATAGACCGTGCTGGGTTGGGTGATGTTCCGGCGAGGGCCGTACTCGGTCTTGACGCTGTCGTAGATCTTGGTGCTCCAGATCGACACGGTGACGGTGCTGGACGTGTAGGACGTGGTGATCAGGACGCCGTACGGGGTGTTGTTGCGGAATTTCAGGTCGAGCTGCGGCCAGTAGATCGTCGACTCGATCACCGCGGGGTAGCGGCTGAAGTAGAACGAGTGCGGCTTGTGCTCGACATCTTCCAGCCCGGCATAGTAGGCGGCGTTGAACAGGGTCGTGGTGAACTGCGAGACGCCGCCGCCCACGCCCGGCACCAGCTTGCCGTTGACGATGGTCGCCGCGTCCTGGTAGCCCTGGTCGTACCCGCGCTCGCCGGTGTGGCCGTTGAGCGAGAACGTCTCGCCGGGCTTCACGATCGCGCCGTTCACGTCCTTCGCCACCCGGATGATGTTCTGGCTGCGCGGTGAGGAAAGGCCGCCGGTGAACTGGGTGGTGAAGGTGGCGACCCGCTCCCTGATGCCCAGCTCGGCCAGCTTCGCCTCGGTCAGCTCCGGCTCGACCGGCTTCAGCGTGGCGGTCACCGTACGGCCGTCCGTCTGCGGCAACACGGCGAGCAGATCCCGACCCAGCGCGGTCGCGTCGACCTGCTTGCCGGCCCGGCCGGGCACCGCCTTCGGCTTGCCGCCGGCGATGGCCAGGCTCGCGTCCCTCGGCTCGACTTCGATCTTCGCGAGCCGCTCGCCGAGTGCGGCACGCAGCTGTTTGACGTCAATCCGCGGGGTCAGCTTGCCCGCGTCATCGGCAACGAAGCGCAGACCATCGGCGATCGCGGCGGGTGGGACGGTGATCGAGCCCTGATCGGTGGAAAGCGTGACGGGAGCGGACACCGCCGGCCTGGCCAGCTCGGCTATGAGTCGGTCCACCTCGGCGCGGCTGGTCGCCGGCCACTTCTCGACCAGCGGCACGGTGACCGGCCGGCCGGCGAGCCAGCCGGCCTTGATCGTGTCGGCCGCGCCGGGGTCCACCACCCGGGCTGGCTTCGGGTAGACCGGTTTCGGGGTGGTGCCGGTGAAGATGATGGCCGGCATGGTCATGGCCCGGCCCTGGTCGCCGAGCGCCTCGCGCAGCGTGGCGTCGAGTCTGGTGACGTCGACGACGACCACCGGCGCGATCGTGCGAGAGCCGACCAGTCGGCTCACCGGATGCGCCTCGGTGGCGGCAGCCGCCGCCACGGTGGCGTCCACGTCGATCGCGAGGCCGATGTCGGCCGGCCGCACCTCGACGCGCTTCTCGCCGACGGTGACGCTGAGCGGGGCGTTGAGCGCCGCCGACCGGCGTTCCAGTTCGGCGCAAAGCGCCTGGGCCGCGCCGGCCCGACTCCGGCCGCCCAGCTCGGCGCCGAGCACGGTGGTGCCCCTTGGCACATCCCCCGCGTACGCGTAGGTGCCGGCACCGGCGACGGCGGCGAGCACCGCTGCGGCGACCCCACCGGCGAGCAGCAGCCGCCGGCGCGGGACCCGTTCGGGGACGTCGGCTCGAACCGGCGCCGGTGCGACGGCGGCCGGCTCGTCGTCCGGCCAGCTCACCGCGGTGACCTGCACGGTGGGCCGGTCGTCGGCGGGCGGCAGTTTCTCGCCGTACAGCGTCACAGCAACCTCGATCGCATAGCACGGGGGGACGGCTTTCCCCACCCGGATGACACCTACGGTAACTAACGCGCGAGCCGGCCAAGAATCGCCGGTCGGCGCTCGGCCGCCATGTCCTGGCTGCTCGTAGCGGGTGTCGCGACGATCACCTGTGGCTGGTGCCCGCTGCGGACGGTAGACGTGCGACGGTGTGCGGGTGCGGACGAATGAGCGGGGCCTGGCGTACGGCGGTGGATGGCTGGACCGGGCGGCCGAGCTGCGTACCGACCCGGGGTGGATCACCGCGCGGCTGACCGATCGGGAGAGTGTGTTGCTGCCGTTCTGGCGTGACCGCTGCCTGGTCGGGGCGGATCGGATGCCGGTGGGGCCGGCCGCCGTCGACGCCGTCGGGCTGCTCGCCGCCGCCGACGAGACGGTCTTTCTCGGGCTTGACGCGGGGCGGGCGATCTTCGCCGCCGACCTTTCCGGTCAGGCTGAGCGGGAGGCGGTGGCGCTGGCCGGTGCGGCCGAGGCGGTGGACGTGCGGGCCCTGGTGGGCGCGCTGACCCCGGCCGAGGCGGCCGTGCAGGCGTACGCCAAGGGGTTGCTGCACTGGCACCGGGGGCAGCGATACTGCGGCGGCTGCGGGGCGCCGACGGTGGCGCGGGACGGCGGGCACACCCGCTCGTGTGCCGGTGATGGCTGCGGGCGGCTGCTCTTTCCCCGGATCGAGCCGGCGGTCATCGTGCTGGTGGAGGCGCCGGGCGAGCCGGAGCGCTGCCTGCTGGCCCGGCACCGGGGCGCTCCGGAGGGGTCGTGGTCGACGTTGGCCGGGTTCGTCGAGATTGGCGAGAGCCTGGAGGACGCGGTCCGCCGGGAGTTGGCCGAGGAGGCCGGGGTGACCGTCGTGGAGGTGTCGTACCAGGGGTCGCAGGCATGGCCGTTCCCGGCGGGGTTGATGGTCGGCTTCCGAGCGACGGCGGCGTCGACCGAGGTACGGGTCGACGGCGAGGAGTTGGTGGACGCGCGTTGGTTCACCCGGGCGGAGTTGCGCGCGCGGGTGGCCGATGGGCATCCGCTGGGTCGGGTCGACTCGATCGACCATCATCTGTTGTGGTCGTGGCTGAATCGAGTGATCTGAATCGCGCACGCCGGACGGTCAGTCGCTTCCGCCGGACGGGTGAAAGTCTTCTCATCCTCAGCGGTTTGCCAGCCTGCCGTTATCGAACTGTGATGAACCTCCATCACGCCTACCCCAGGTGAAGTCGATCTGCCCTCCTGCCGTAACCGCACCGTTTTGCCCCGGGTTGATGACCGTCGACATGTTAACCGTCGGTAGCCATCGGCGCTCGGGTCGACGCGACGGTATTACTGGCCAGTAGCAGGGTCTTGTGAGCTGTGTCGCTTCGCGAGAACATCCAATCCCGCGCACTGCGTGAGCCGTCGATACAACGGCAGCCGCGTCGCCCCACAACTTTCCCCGTCCCGCGTCGCGTCCCGCGTCCGGTGACGCACCCCCTGTCGAGGAGGACCCGTGAGTGAATCGGAAGACCGCCAGGCCGCTGGTGGCACCCGCTGGCGTCGCTTCGCCGCGATGATGGTGCCGGCGACCGCCGTGGCCGGCGCCATCGTGTTCGGCATGTCCAACGGCGCCATCGCCGCGTCGTTCAACGTTTCGGGCCAGACCTTCAAGGTCGGCGCCTCGAAGCTGGTCGGTAAGGGCTTCAAGCAGTACGGCGGCATCGCCACGGAGAAGGACGGGACGCAGCACCCGGTGGCCGTCTCCGAGATCGCCACTGCCAGTCTGTACAACCTGTGCCAGTCGGTCGACGCCAGCCTGCCGGGCGTGCCGATCGTGCTGACCATCAACGCCGGCGGTCGCGGCAAGCCGGCCGAGGCCAGCGGCATGCTGATCGAAATGGACTCCCTCGAGGGCGACGCGGAGTTCAAGAAGATCGACATCGGTCGCGACGCGAGCGATCTGAACTCGCACGCCAAGCAGGGGGCCTTCGGACAGAGCGCCGACGAGGTGACCATCACCGGCCTGAAGCAGGTGGCCCGCTCCACCTCCGCTGGCACCTTCAAGCTGACCGGCCTGAAGATGAAGATCAACATTGGCAAGGATGCCAAGGAATGCTTCTGAACTGATGCCGAGGCCCGCGGAGGGCACCCTCCGCGGGCCTCGTTCACGTTTCACCACGTCAGCACTGCCAGGAGGAGTACGTGACAAGCGCCGAGACGCAGCACGTCCGGCCCGGCCGGTTCGGTCAGGCGTGGCGTGATTTCCGCCGGTGGCGGCGAACGCGACCGTTCTGGGGTGGGCTGCTCACCGCGCTGGCCGGCCTGGAGATCTTCGGCAGTACGAAGATGAGTTTGCACGGGCTCACCTTCGCGATGGGGCCGACCGGATTCCTCGCCTGGCTGATCCCGGCCATCCTCGCCACCTGCGGCATGCTGCTCTGGTTCAGCCCGCAACAGCGGATGTTCTACTCCGTCGTCGCCGCGGTCACCGCGGTCTACTCGCTGATCGGGGTGAACCTCGGCGGGTTCTTCATCGGCATGCTGCTCGGCATGATCGGCAGCGCGCTCGGCTTCGCCTGGGTGCCCGTCCGCAAGCCGGCGGCGGCCGGGGACGGGCCAGTCCCGGATGAGGACACCCTCGGCGGCGAGGAGGAGATGGCCCTCGTCGACGAGTTGCTGCCCCGGCAGCGCGAGGAGGAGACCACCGGCGTCCTCACCGACACGCTGCCTGAGCCGCGTAACCCGCTGCGCGAGGCAGAACCGCCGGCCGGTGCCGCCGACTCCACCCAGGCGCCGCCGACGGTCGGCCCGGACACGCCGCCCGGGCCCGGGCGGCACCGCGACCCGAAGCTGTACGCGATCCTGCTGGTGCTCGCCAGCATGTCCATGGCTGGCCTGTTCGCGCTCCGGGGCGAGGCGGTCGCCCTGGCCTCGCCCGGCAGCTGCCCGCCCCCCGACTCGTCCGTTCCGAGCCCGTCCGTTCCGAGCCCGTCCGTTCCGAGCCCGTCCGCCTCAACCCCGGACTCCGGCTCGGCCAGCCCGATCCCCGAACCGACGGAGGAGGGCCCGGCCGGCAACCTGCTGACCGGCACCGTCGACGGAGTCACCCGGCTGCTCACGGGTGGGCACTCCGCCAGCGCCGCCGTTGCGCCGAGCGGCGCGGCCGCTCTCGCGGCGGTCCCCGCCGCGCCGGCCGAGACCGTCACCATCACCCGGACCCGCGCCGCGACGAAGCCCGCCAGGCCGGGAAAGCTGAACACCGATCCGTGCGCCAGCCCGGCGCCGACCACACCGGAGCCGGTCGAGGTGGGTGAACCGTTGCCCCGGATCGCCGCCGAGCCGGGGCAGCCCCGGGTCGCCGCCCGGCCCTCGAAGCTCACCGGGTCCAAGGTGACCATGACCGGGCTGCGGTTCGAGGGCATCGTCGAGCTGCCCATCGTTGGCGGCACGCTGAAGTGTTTGAAATTCTCCATGGCCAAGGGCGTGACGGACGACTTCGTCCTGCAGGCCGACGGGCCGGCGGGCCGGCGCCAGCGGTACGTCAGCAAGCAGCTCACCGTCGAGGGTAATGTCGCCTTCTACGCCACCCGCTTCGTCGGGCGGCTCAAGGGCGTCAAGATCACGCTTACCCCCGACCTGCCGCTGCCGCACGGCGTCCCGGTCACCTCGCCGGTGCCCGTCACCTTCACCGACCCGGTGATCGACCTGGCGTTCGTCGACTCGAAGACGCTCACCGCCGAGCCGGCGCTCAAGCTCGACCTGTCCTGATCACGCTCGACAAGCGAAACGGCCGGGAGTCGGAGGCGGCGCGGACGGCCTTCCACGAGACGTCGAACTGCCCCTCCCATGATCCGTCCGGGTTGAGCGCGCAGGTGATGTTTTTGAGGAC
>NZ_JBEYIX010000102.1:0-6407 GCF_040636055.1 Micromonospora sp. NPDC006766
GCCGGGGAGAGCCCCGGCCGGGCGACGGGTGGTTCAGTTGGCGTTGGCGGCCGTGATGGCGAATGAGGTGGTGTTGTCCGCCGGGTTGACGTCCGCCACCGGAATGCCGGAGAAGTAGCTCGCGTCAACCGTGTACGAACCGGTGCCCAGGTCGCCCGCCCGGGTGCCGGCCGGGGCGCTCAGGATGACGTCGAAGGTGCGCTTCTCACCCGGCATGAACCGGCCGCCGGGGACGGTGAACCAGTCCGGGAAGCTCGGCATGTCCTGCGGCTCGATGCGGTCGACGATGACACCCGCTGGCAGGGCGGCGGCGACATTCACGGCAAACGACGGGGCGTCGTTGCCGTAGCGGACGGTGACGGGCATCCGGCCGAGCAGGCTCCCGTCGGCCTGCCGGGCCAACTGCACCGCGCTGCTCCGGATGCTGAGGTCCGTCTTGGTGGCCTGCACGTACGTACGCGGGTTCCGCAGGCTGCCCGTGGTGGACGTGAACAGGGTGGTGAACCCGGCGGTGTCCGCGGCCTTGGTGGCACCCGCCGGCACCACCGAGATCTGCCCGCCCCGGACCACCATCGGGTAGGCGCGGGCGGTGGTCCAGACGCGGAAACCGAGCCGGACCGTCAGGCTCTCCCCGGCATTGACCTGACCGCCGTAGCAGTCGGTGACCAGCCGGTTCGCCACCAGCCGGTAGTAGAGGCACGGGCCGCCGGGCTGGATGGTGGTGAACGAGGCCCCGGCCGGCTCGGTGATGAGCAGGTCCACCGAGGTGGCGGTCGAGCCCGGGTTGGTCACCGTCGCGGTCAGCGTCCCGACGTACCCCTGGCCGGTCGGGGTCAGGACGAGTTGCTGGGCGGTGATGTGAGGCCGGGCCGTCGGTGCGGCCGTAGCGGTGGCGGGTGCCGCCAGAGCGAGCAGGACGGCGGCCCCGCCGAGTACTGCGATGGCGGCCCGTGCCGTACGTGTGGTCATTGCTGTTCCTCCCGTGATCCCCGTTTGTGGGCGGCGGCGCTTCCGTCCGCCTGATGGTGAGAACACGTCCCTGGCGAACATCCGGTTGCGGCATGATTTGTCGCGAATATGACGCGGCGACCCGGATCACCGGGCCGCCGCGTCAACGGGCGTACGCCTAGCCGACGGTGTGCAACTCCACCACGTTGTCCTTCGGCTTCAGATCCCTCCAGTACCGCTCCTGCGAGTCGTAGTGGATGACCCGCAGGGTCGGTGGACCGCCGGTGCTCGGCGGGTCGAACAGCAACTGGAAGGTGTATGCCTTCCGTCCCCCTGCCGGCAGGCCGTCCAGCACGCAGGCGTCGGGCCCGTCCGACCGCACCGCCCGGCAGCGCGCCAGATCCCCGCCAGAGGGCTCGCCGATGCTGTAGAAGCCGGTGAAGCCGAGCTGGGGCACGTCCACCGGTCCTTTGTTGACCACGGTGACCGTCACCGAGCCGATCCGCCGGCCCTCCGCATCCGGTGGCCCGACGACGAGGTCACTCGCCCTCAGGGTGAGATTGGTCAGCCGGGGGTCGACCCCGAACTTCCTCGGCCCGGCAATCTGGTCGAACCGGTCGCCGGTCCAGGCGTACGTCCGCCACTGTCGCTGTGGCGCCCACTCCGGCGTGTCACAACAGGGTTGAATGTCAGCCACCCGTACCCGGATTTTCCCGTCGGCCTGCACCGAGAAGGCGGTGATGTCCCCGAGCTCGTCGTGAGTGCCGACGATCTGGCCCAGCGCGGTGATCTGGCCGGCGGCGTCCCGCTCGAAGGCCACCAACTGCTTCGCCTGGATCTCGCCGAGCCGGCAGCCGAGCAGGGCGACGGTCTTGGCCGCGCCGTCGCCGTCCAGCTCGCCGTGGCTCGGTTCGCCTAGCAGCACCGGCACGGCGGCCCTGATCGGCCCCGGCCCCGGATCGAGCCGGACCTTCTTCGTCGTACAGGTCTCCGGCACGTACCACGACCAGGCAGGCAGGTCGAGGCGCGTGGCGAGGAGCTGGGCCCGACTGATCCGGCCGTCCGGCGCGGCCGGGGTGGGGCTGGCTGTCGTTGGTGTCGACGACGGCGTCGGCGTCGGGGTGGCCGGGGGCGGCGTCTGAGTGACCGCCGACGGGGTCGGCCCGGCGGGACCGGGTAGCGGGCCGGAGCGCTCGTGCAGGGCCGCGTTGGCCGCTACCGGGATCGCCACGGCGAGCACCACGGCGGCGGCACTGACGACCGCCGCCCGCCGCCGACGGTGCCGGACGGTGGCGCGGACGGCGTCCGCTCCGGCCGGGTGCACCGCGGGGAGGAGCGCCTTCCGGTACGCCGCGAACTCGCCGCTGACCAGGAGGTCCTCGATTTCAGTCATGGTCGGTCACCTCGTTCGTGCCGGCGAGCTGCACCGCCAGCGCAGCCCGCCCCCGGTGCAGCCAGGACTTGACCGTGCCCTCCGGCACGCCCTCCTGCTCCGCGATTTGCATGACGGAGAGATCGGCCAGGTAGTGCAGCACCACCGCGCGGCGCTGGCTGGCCGGCAGCTTAGCCAGGGCGACGGTCAGCGCCACGCGGTCCGGATCGGGCCCCGGCACGTGCTCCTCGCGTTGTCGGTGCAGCCAGGACTGGGCGGTCCGCAGCCGACGCCAGCGGCTGGTGGCGAGGTTCCAGGCGACGCGGCGCACCCAGGCGAGCGGGTCGTCGTAGCGGGACACCCGGGACCAGCGGGCGAACGCCCGGCAGAACGCCTCCTGGACCAGGTCCTGCGCCTGCGACAGGTCACCGCAGTACGCGGCGAGCTGAAGCGCCAGCGACCGGAAGTGCGCATGGTAGAGCCCGTCGAAGTCGATCTCCTCGGGCGGTTCCGGCCAGTCAGCTGTCGCCTCGGGCGGCGGCTCGCCGAGCCGCGGCTCCCTCGTCATCGTCATCCGATCCTCCCCGTGCGCTAGCAACCGTCGGTGCGGCCCATGCCGGTCACACGCGCCAATGCCAGCGGTGGTTGCGCCGATCGCCGCCCCGGTGCTGTGGTTGACTGTCAGGTCAGGGACACACGGGGGAGGCGCGAGGTGCAGTTGCCGGCGGTGCTCGGCGAGCCGATCCGGTTCGTGCTGAACTGGGGCCGCCGCTACTCGCTCTGGGTGTTCAACTTCGGGCTGGCCTGCTGCGCCATCGAGTTCATCGCCACCAGCATGGGCCGGCACGACTTCATCCGGCTCGGCGTGATCCCGTTCGCCCACGGCCCCCGGCAGGCCGACCTCATGGTGGTCTCCGGCACGGTCACCGACAAGATGGCCCCGGCGATCAAGCGGCTCTACGACCAGATGCCCGAGCCGAAGTACGTCATCTCCTTCGGCGCCTGCTCCAACTGCGGCGGCCCGTACTGGGACTCGTACTCGGTGACCAAGGGCGTCGACCAGCTCATCCCGGTCGACGTCTACGTGCCCGGCTGCCCTCCTCGCCCCGAGGCGCTGCTGCACAGCATCCTTCGACTTCAGGAGAAGATCGCCGCCGAGCAGTCGGGCCTCGGCGGCGTCCCCCGCCGGGACCCCCTGGCGTCCCCGGCTGACGCCCCCGACGCTCGCCCGCCCCGCCCCCTGGACTCGCTGACCGCCCCGCCCGTCCGCCCCCCGGCCCCGTAGTCCCGAGATTCCTCCGTCAGCCGGTGAAGTCGAGCACCACCTTGATGTCCTCGCTGGTGGCGGCGTACGCCTCGGCGTACGACGAGACCGGCACCCGGCGGGTGATCAGCGAGTTCAGCCAGGACTGTTCGGCGCGGGCGAGCGCCTCGGCGGCCAGCTCCCAGTGTCGGCGGTTGGCGTTCACCGAGCCGAAGACCACGTTGTTCTCCAGCACCAGCTCCCGGTTGAGCGCGCCCGCGTCGAAGTCGATGGTCCGGCCGCCGCTGGACACGCCGGTGAGGCAGACGATGCCGGCCGGCCCGGCCTTGCACATGGTGTCCAACACCAGCGAGGGCGCGCCGGTGCACTCCACCACCACGTCCGGCGCGAAGTCCAGCTCGCCCACCAACGAGGTGTGGTAGGTCGCGCCGAGCGCCCGGACCAGCTCCGGTTTCGGCCCGGTGGTGGCCCGGTCCAGCACGTGTACGGTGAGCCCCCGCTGGGTGGCCAGCAGCGCGGCCAGCAAGCCGATCGGGCCGGCCCCGGTGACCAGCACGCTCTGCGGTTTCCACTCGGCCCGGCTGCCGATCCGCTCGATGTGGTCCCACGCCTTCGCCACCACGCTGGTCGGCTCCAGCAGCATCCCGACCTGGGCGAGCGCCGGGTCCAGGCCGACGGCGAACTTCGGCTGCACCCGCCAGCGGTCGCGGGCGAAGCCGGGCAACGCCTTGATGCCGTGCTCGGTGTACCGGCCGTTGCGGCACATGTCCCACTCGTCGACCGCGCAGTTCGGGCAGGGCACCGGGTCCGGATGCCGGACGATGCCGGCCACCAGGTCGCCGGGCTGCCGGGTGCCGGTCGGGTCCTCGAGTACCCGGCCCAGCGACTCGTGCCCGATCACGAGCCGTTCCTGGCCGGGCGGCGCCTCGCCGTAGGCGCCCGTGATGATCTCGTGGTCGGTACCGCAGATCCCCACCGCGAGCGTCTCCACCAGGATCGCGCCCTCCTCCGCGGCCGGCTCGGGCCACTCCTCGTCCAGCCGCAGCGAGTCGGAAACCCCGGGAGTCACAGTCACAGCGCGCACACTGCTCATCTTCCCGCCGGACGGCCGTCCGCCGGGCGAAACGGCGAATCCTGCCCGGCGAGCCCGGGCGGCCCGACACGGGTAACCGCCGTCGGCCATAGGATCAGCCGCATGACTCCGGACGAGATCGGCCAGCGGATGGTCGCGCTGCTCGCGCCCGTCGAAGCCACCGCGTCGCTGTCCGGCGGTCAGCGGCACGCCCGCGCCACGGTCGACGTACCCCTGGCGAGCTGGCGGGATGCGCTGCGCGCGGCCCGCGACGACGCCGAGCTGCACTGTGACTTCTTCGACTGGCTGTCGGCGGTCGACGAGTTGACCGAGGGCTTCGACGTGGTGGCCCACCTCTGGTCGACGCGGCACCGGCACGGGCTGCTGCTGCGTACCCGGGTGCCCCGGGAAGCGCCGGTGGTGGCGTCCGTGGTCGACCTCTTTCCCGGCGCGGCATGGCACGAGCGGGAGACCCACGAGATGTTCGGCCTCGCCTTCGACGGGCACGGCGATCTGAAGCCGCTGCTGCTGCCCCCCGAGTTCGAGGGGCACCCGCTGCGCAAGGAGTTCGTGCTCGCCTCACGAGTCGCCAAGCCCTGGCCGGGCGCGAAGGAGCCGGGCGAGTCGGAGGCCGGCGGCGGTCGCCGGCCGATGCGGCCGCCGGGTGTGCCGGCGCCCGGGGAGTGGGGGAGCGCCTGATGCCCGCCTGGTTGGAGCTGGTCCTGCGGGTGGTGGGCGTGCTGGCCGCCTTCCTCGTCCTGCCGCTCGTCGTGGGGCAGGCCGAGCACAAGGTGATGGCGCACATGCAGGGCCGGCTCGGTCCGATGTACGCGGGCGGCTTCCACGGCTGGGCGCAGCTGATCGCCGACGGGCTCAAGTTCGTGCAGAAGGAGGACATCACCCCGCGGGACGCGGACCGGCCGGTGTTTCGGCTGGCGCCCGCGGTGGCCCTGCTGCCCTACCTGCTCGCCCTGCTGGTGATCCCGCTCGGCCCGGGGGACCTGGTCGGGCAGCATCTGGACATCGGGCTGTTTTTCGTCCTGGCCGTGCTCGGCGTGGGCGTGCTGGCGGTGCTCATGTCGGCTTGGGCCTCGGCCAACAAGTACAGCCTCCTGGGCGGGCTGCGCGGCGCCGCCCAGCTGCTCGGCTACGAGCTGCCGCTGGTGCTGGCCGCCGCGTCGGTGGCGATGGCCGCCGGCACGCTCAGCCTGCCCGGGATCGTCGAGGCGTGGCGGCCGTGGTGGCTGCTCTGGCAGGCGCCGGCAATGGTGATCTTCTTCGTCGCCGGGCTGGCCGAGATCCGCCGGCCCCCGTTCGACATGCCGGTGGCCGACTCCGAGCTGGTCTTCGGCTATCTGACCGAGTACACCGGCCTGCGGTTCGCGTTCTTCCTGCTCGCCGAGTACGTCGGCATCGTGGTGATCGCCGCGCTGACCACCGTGCTGTTCCTCGGCGGTTGGCAGGGCCCGTTCGCGGACGCCCAGCTCGGCTGGCTGTGGACGCTGCTCAAGATCTTCGCCGTCGCGTTCGTGATCATCTGGCTGCGGGTGTCGTACCCGCGTCTGCGCGAGGACCAGCTTCAGCGCCTCTGCTGGCTGGTGCTGGTCCCGGCGGCCCTCGCCCAACTCGTGCTGACGGCCGCCATCCGCCTGGCGATGTAAGACATCCCAGGACGTACGAGTGTCAAGTAGCGGGTTCGGCGGTGTGGTGTGGCCAGGCGGTCGTCTCGTTGTAGGGCGTGCCGGTTTTGA
>NZ_JBEYIX010000103.1:0-6351 GCF_040636055.1 Micromonospora sp. NPDC006766
GCAGCATCGGCTCGGCGGCCCGCTGCCTCGGCACGGGCGGGTCGTGGTGGCCCGGCCGGGACTCAGCGGTCTGCGCCGATGTAGGCCGCGAGGTGCTCGCCGGTGAGCGTGGAGCGGGCGGCGACGAGATCGGCGGGTGTGCCCTCGAAGACGACCCGGCCGCCGTCGTGGCCGGCGCCGGGACCGAGGTCGATGATCCAGTCGGCGTGCGCCATGACTGCCTGGTGGTGTTCGATGACGATGACCGACTTGCCGGAGTCGACGAGCCGGTCGAGCAGGCCGAGCAACTGCTCGACGTCGGCGAGGTGCAGGCCGGTGGTCGGTTCGTCGAGGACGTAGACGCCGCCCTTGTCGCTCATGTGGGTGGCCAGCTTGAGCCGTTGCCGTTCGCCACCGGAGAGCGTGGTGAGCGGCTGACCGAGGCTGAGGTAGCCGAGCCCGACGTCGGCGAGCCGGTGGAGGATGGCGTGTGCGGCCGGGGTGCGCGCGTCGCCGGCGCCGAAGAACTCTTCGGCTTCGGTCACCGACATGGCGAGTACCTCGCTGATGTCGCGGCCGCCGAGGTGGTATTCCAGCACCGATGCCTGGAACCGCTTCCCGTCGCATTCTTCGCAGGTGGTGGCGACGCCGGCCATCATCGCCAGGTCGGTGTAGATGACGCCGGCGCCGTTGCAGGTGGGGCAGGCGCCTTCGGAATTGGCGCTGAACAGTGCCGGCTTCACGCCGTTGGCCTTCGCGAAGGCCTTGCGGATCGGGTCGAGCAGTCCGGTGTACGTGGCGGGGTTGCTGCGTCGCGAGCCGCGGATGGGGGTCTGGTCGACCGATACCACCCCGTCCCGCCCGGAGACCGAGCCGTGGATCAGCGAGCTTTTGCCCGAGCCGGCCACGCCGGTGACGACGACCAGCACGCCGAGCGGGATGTCGAGGTCGACGTTGTGCAGGTTGTGGGTGTTGGCGGCGCGTACTTCCAGCACGCCTGATCGGGTCCGCGCCGACGGTTTGAGGGTGGCCCGGTCGTCCAGGTGCCGCCCGGTGAGTGTGCCGCTGGCGCGCAGCCCGTCGATGGTGCCTTCGAACATCACCTCTCCCCCGGCGGCGCCGGCGCCGGGGCCGAGGTCGACGACGTGGTCGGCGATGGCGATCGTCTCGGGTTTGTGTTCGATGACCAGCACGGTGTTGCCCTTGTCGCGCAGCTGCAGCAGCAGGCGGTTCATCCGTTGGATGTCGTGGGGGTGCAGGCCGATGGTCGGCTCGTCGAAGACGTAGGTGATGTCGGTCAGCGAGGAGCCGAGGTGGCGGATCATTTTGACGCGCTGCGCCTCGCCGCCGGAGAGGGTGCCCGAGGGTCGGTCGAGGCTGAGGTAGCCGAGCCCGATCTCGACGAACGAGTCGAGGGTGTGCTGCAGCGCCGTCAGCAGCGGTGCGACGGATGGTTCGGCCAGGGCGCGTACCCAGTCGGCGAGGTCGCTGATCTGCATCGCGCAGGCGTCGGCGATGTTGATGTCGTTGATCTTGGATGATCGGGCCGCCTCGGACAGGCGGGTGCCGCCGCAGTCGGGGCAGGTTCTGAAGGTGACCACGCGTTCCACGAAGGCGCGGATGTGCGGCTGCAGGGCGTCGATGTCCTTGGAGAGCATCGATTTCTGGATTTTCGGGATGAGGCCCTCGTACGTGAGGTTGATACCCTCGACTTTGATCTTGGTTGGTTCCTTGTAGAGCAGGTCGTTGAGCTCTCGTTTGGTGAACTTGCGGATCGGCTTGTCGGGGTCGAAGAAGCCGCAGCCGGTGAAGATGCGGCCGTACCAGCCGTCCATGCTGTAGCCGGGGATGGTGAGCGCGCCCTCGTTGAGGGATTTGCTGTCGTCGTACAGGGCGGACAGGTCGAAGTCGTTGACCCTGCCCATGCCTTCGCAGCGTGGGCACATGCCACCGGTGATGTGGAAGCTGCGCCGTTCCTTTGTCGTCCTGCCGGCTCGTTCGAGGGTGACCGCGCCGGCGCCGCTGATCGAGGCGACGTTGAAGGAGAAGGCCTGGGGTGAGCCGATGTGTGGTTGCCCGAGTCGGCTGAAGAGGATGCGCAGCATGGCGTTGGCGTCGGTGGCGGTGCCGACGGTGGAGCGGGCGTTGGCGCCCATCCGCTCCTGGTCGACGATGATCGCGGTCGTCAGCCCTTCGAGGACGTCGACCTCGGGCCGCGCGAGGGTCGGCATGAAGCCCTGCACGAAGGCGCTGTAGGTCTCGTTGATCATCCGCTGCGACTCGGCGGCGATGGTGCCGAACACCAGCGAGCTCTTGCCCGAGCCGGAGACGCCGGTGAAGACGGTCAGCCGGCGTTTCGGGATCTCGATGGTGACGTCCTTGAGGTTGTTCTCGCGGGCGCCCTGGACGCGGATCAGGTCGTGGGTGTCGGCAAGGTGCGGCGTCGGCGACCGCGGGTCCGTCGTCGTGGCCATGCTCTGTGTGTCTCCATCCTTGCGGGCGGGGCCGTTCGTGGTCCCGCCTCGCGCCGTTTGCGGCCCTCAGATCAAGTTTGCGCGGTTCGGCTGCCGCAGTGCCCCCGGTGGGACGCCCGGGCCGGGCGTCGCGGCGCGCTGACCACGGTAGCCGCACACCCGGCCCGCGCGTCAGACCAACCTGCCGCAGTCCGTGGCGGGGCGTCGATGTCGCCGACGGCTCAGCGCAGCTCCTGAATGCGGATCATGTTGCCGGCGGGGTCGCGGAAGGCGCAGTCGCGGATGCCGTACGGCTGTTCGGTCGGTTCCTGGACGACCTCGGCGGCGCTGGCCTGCAGCCGCTCGAAGGTGGCGTCGAGGTCCTTGGTGGCCAGCAGGAGCATGGCGTAGGTGCCCTTGGCCATCATCTCGGCGATGGTGCGCCGCTCGTCGTCGGTGAGGCCGGGGTTGACGGACGGCGGCGCAAGGACGATGGAGGTGTCGGGTTGGTCCGCAGGGCCGACCGTGATCCAGCGGATCTTGCCCTGCCCGACGTCGTTGCGGACCTCGAAGCCGAGGGCGTCGCGGTAGAAGGCCAGCGCGGCGTCCGGGTCGTCCTGCGGGAGGAAACTTGCGTGAATGGTGATGTCCATGCAGGTCAGGCTAGTTGCGGCTCGGCGGGGCGCGCTTCTCGATTCCTGATCGGTCTGGTGACCTGTTTCGCCACGCACGGCGGCATTCCCGCCGTCGCGCGGGTCGCCTGACGGCGGTAGGTCCGGGGCGGCATGCCGACCAGCTCGGTGAAGCGGGTGCTGAAGGTGCCCAGCGAGGAGAAGCCGACGGCGAAACAGACTTCGGTGACGCTGAGGTCGCCTCGGCGCAGCAGGGCCATGGCGCGTTCGATGCGCCGGGTCATGAGGTAGGCGTATGGGGGCTCGCCGTAGGCCTGTCGGAACTGGCGGCTGAGGTGCCCGGCGGACATGTTCACGCCGCGGGCGAGCGCTTCGACGTCCAGTGGCTGCGCGTATTCCCGGTCGATTCGGTCGCGGACGCGGCGCAGCCGCGCGAGGTCGCGCAGATGTTGGTCTCCTGCGGCGGGTCTGCTGGTCACCTGCGAAATCGTGTCATATCGTGCCTAAGTTGCCTAACGCTGGGGCGGATCGGTGGCCAGGCGGGCGTGCACGTGCATGTCGTGCCAGCCGTCGGCGTGCCGCCCGGCGCTGCGGTTGGTGCCTTCGGCGGCGAGGCCGGCCCGCTCGGCCACTCGGCAGGAAGCCGGGTTCGCCGTCGAGTGGCGCAGCCACACCCGGTGCAGCCCCAACTGTCGGACGGACCAGTCGGTGAGGGCCGCCAGGGCGCGTGGGGCGACGCGTCGGCCGCGTGCGGCGGGCAGCACCCAGTACGACACCTCCGCCTGTGCCTCGGTGAGGTCGATGCGGCGCAGGCTGATCTGGCCGAGCACGCCGGACTGGTTGGTGACGGCCCAGCCCGCGCCGGTTTCCTGCCGCCAGCGCAGCGGCCAGGAGTCGATCCACTGGCGGGCCTCGTCGTTCGTCATGGTCCGGCAGTGCCAGCGTTGGATGGCCGGGTCGGCGTACGCGGCGAGCACGGCGGGCCGGTCGGCGGGCTGCCAGGGTCGCAGCCGGAGACCGTCGGCGTCGATGTCGGGCTGGGGTCGGTGCGCCAGGGCGCCGGGCGGCAGGGCCGGGGTGGTGAGCAGGGGCATGGGGGCATCCTCCCGCGGTAGGAGTGGTGCGGGCCCGGGTCAGAGACCGCCGGCGATGCGTAGGACGGCGCCGGTGGTGTAGGAGGCGTCGGGGCCGAGGAGGAAGGCGATGGCGCCGGCGATCTCGTCGGGGTCGCCGGCGCGGCCCAGCGGGATGCGTCCGGCGGCGGTGTCGGGGCGGTCGGGGTCGCCGGAGAGGGCGTGGATGTCGGTGCGGATGATGCCGGGGGCGACGGCGTTGACGCGGATGCCGCGCGGGGCGAGTTCCTTGGCCAGGCCGACGGTGAAGGTGTCGGTGGCGGCCTTGACTGCGGCGTAGTGGAGGTATTCGCCGGGGCTGCCGAGGGTGGCGGCGGCGGAGGAGACGTTGACGATGGCGCCGCCGCGGGTCATTCGGCGGGCGGCCTGTTGGGCGCAGAGGACGTAGCCGATGAGGTTGACGTCGACGACTCGGCGCAGGTCGTCGTGGCGCAGGTCGGTGAAGGGGCCGATCGGGCTGGTGATGCCGGCGTTGTTGACCAGGCCGGTGACGGGTCCGAGGTCGGCGGCGGCGTCGAAGAGGTGCTGCACCTGGTCGGGGTCGGTGGTGTCGGTGGGGACGGCGATGCCGCGTCGGCCGGCGGCCTGGACGTCGGCGAGGACGGTCTTCGCGGCGTCGTGTTCGCGGCGGTAGGCGATGGCGATGTCGTGGCCGGCGGTAGCGAGCCGGCGGGTGGTGGCGGCGCCGATGCCGCGGCTCCCGCCGGTGATGATGGTGACGGAGGCCAATGCCATCTCCCCTGCCCTGGTAGTTCCGGTGACGTTACCGCGAGCGGGCCGGGGACCGGGTGGAGAGGACGGTCACACCGTGACGCTGCGTGGGGTTGGCCACCTACGCTCACCGCGATGGTGGCTTCGTTCCCTGGAGGTACGCGTGGCGGTGGGTGTCGGTGACCTGGTCGAGGATTTTGAGCTGCCGGACGAGACGGGCACGACGCGGCGGTTGTCGGGGTTTCTCACGGCGGGGCCGGTGGTGTTGTTCTTCTATCCGGCGGCGATGACGCGGGGCTGCACGGTGGAGAGTTGCCACTTCCGGGACCTGGCGGCGGAGTTCGCGGCGGTTGGCGCGCAGCGGATCGGGATCAGCCGGGACCCGGTGGCGAAGCAGGCGGAGTTCTCCCGCCGGCACGGCTTCGACTATCCGCTGCTGTCGGACGTCGACGGGGCGGTGGCTGCGGCGTTCGGGGTGCGGCGCCGGCTGCCGTTGGGGGCGTTGAGCACGCGGCGGATGACGTTCGTGATCGGCCCGGACCGGCGGGTGCTGGCCGTGGTGCACAGCGAGTTGAGCATGAACGAGCACGCCGACGCGGCGTTGCGCGCCCTGGGGGGCTGATCTTCCGGCTGTCGCAGCCGGCTGGTATCAAGGCTGCACATCAAACACATGTACGGAAGAGGGCGTGATGGCGGGGCAGGGTTTGTCCACTGAAGAGGTGCAGGGGATTCGGGAGGCGTTGGCGGCGGGCCGCAAGCCGAAGGTGGTGTTCACCGCGGCGGCCGGGCAGATGGCCGGTCAGCTCGGGCAGGTGGTGGAGCTGACCGACCCGGCGGTTTCCGAGGAGTTCGTGGTGGTGCGGTTCGGCCGGGACGAGTTGCCCTTCTCCCCCGCCGACGTGGCCATCGCGCCGAAGGGGGTCGGGCGGAAGCCGGCGGAGCCGCAGCCGGAGGCGGAGCAGCCGTCGGCGCCGGAGCCGGAGTTCGTGTTGGACACGCCGCCGGTGCCGGCGCCGCGCCGGGAGGAGCCGAAGGTGGAACAGCAGGTGGAGGCGAAGCCGGCGAAGCGGGCGGTGAAGGCGGCCAAGCCGAAGAGTCCGTCCGGGCTGACCGTGACGTTGGCGTACGCCGACGGTGAGTGGACGGTGGCGGCGCAGCAGGGCGCCAAGGCCCTGGCGAAGCCGTACGTGGTGAAGCCGGCGGAGGCGCTGCGGATGGTGGCGTTGGTGGACGTGCCGGGGGTGCAGGAGGCGGTGGAGCAGATCCTGGCCGCGGAGCGGGCCGAGGCGGAGCAGCAGGCGGAGAAGCTGCGCGCCGAGCTGGCGGAGATCGAGACGCGGCTGGCGGAGCTGCGCGAGGCGGGCTGACGGCCCGGCCCGGTGCCCTCACTCTGGTGAGGGGCCCCGGGCCGCGGCTGGCGCGGGGGGGGGGGGCGCCCCCCCC
>NZ_JBEYIX010000104.1:0-6049 GCF_040636055.1 Micromonospora sp. NPDC006766
GGCGGATGCCGAGGACCTGGTCCAGGCCCGAACCGGGCCGGCGCGACCGGGCTGACCTGGTGGAATGTGCGCACGACGGAAGTTGTCGTACCTCAGGGCTAGAGTTGCTCGGGCGTCTTTCCTGCGCTTCGACAACCTCGAAAAACCGCTCAGACCGTCCTCTGAACGGACAGATCCGTCTCACATTCTTCTTCCGGGAGTACACGGACCGTGGCCGACCGACTGATCATCCGTGGCGCGCGCGAGCACAACCTGCGTGACGTCAGTCTCGACCTGCCCCGGGATGCCCTGATCGTCTTCACCGGGCTCTCCGGGTCGGGCAAGTCGAGCCTGGCGTTCGACACCATCTTCGCCGAGGGTCAGCGGCGCTACGTGGAGTCGCTGTCGTCGTACGCCCGGCAGTTCCTCGGCCAGATGGACAAGCCCGACGTCGACTTCATCGAGGGCCTCAGCCCGGCGGTCTCCATCGACCAGAAGTCCACCTCGCGCAACCCGCGTTCCACCGTCGGCACCATCACCGAGGTCTACGACTACCTGCGGCTGCTGTTCGCCCGCATCGGTGAGCCGCACTGCCCGGTCTGCGGCGAGCGGATCTCCCGGCAGAGCCCGCAGCAGATCGTCGACCGGGTGCTGGCCATGGCCGAGGGCACCCGGTTCATGGTGCTCGCCCCGGTGGTGCGCGGCCGCAAGGGCGAATACGTTGACCTCTTCGCCGAGCTGCAGGCCAAGGGCTACGCCCGGGCCCGGGTCGACGGCGTGGTGCACCCGCTGACCGAGCCGCCGAAGCTCAAGAAGCAGGAGAAGCACACCATCGAGGTGGTGATCGACCGGCTCAGCGTCAAGCCCAGCGCCAAGCAGCGGCTGACCGACTCGGTCGAGGCGGCGCTCGGCCTCTCCGGCGGCCTGGTGCTGCTCGACTTCGTCGACCTGGCCGAGGACGACCCGGACCGGGAACGCCGGTTCTCCGAGCACCTGGCCTGCCCCAACGACCACCCCCTCGCCATCGAGGATCTGGAGCCCCGGGTCTTCTCCTTCAACGCCCCGTACGGCGCCTGCCCGGAGTGCACCGGGCTGGGCACCAAGAAGGAGGTCGACCCGGAGCTGGTGATCCCGGACCCGGAGCGCACCCTGCGCGAGGGTGCCCTCCAGCCCTGGGCCACCGGGCACAACCTGGAATATTTCCTCCGTCTGCTGGAGGCGCTCGGCGAGGCCGAGCACTTCGACCTGGACACCCCGTGGCGGGCCCTGCCCTCCCGGGTGCAGAAGATGATCCTGCACGGCTCCGACGACCAGGTGCACGTCCGTTACCGCAACAAGTACGGCCGTGAGCGCTCCTACTACACCGGCTTCGAGGGTGTGGTGCAGTGGATCGAGCGCCGCCACACCGACACCGAGTCGGAGTGGTCGCGGGAGAAGTACGAGGGCTACATGCGGGACGTGCCCTGCGCGGCCTGCGGCGGCACCCGGCTCAAGCCGGAGGTGCTCGCGGTCACCCTGGCTGGTCGGAGCATCGCCGAGGTGTGCAACCTGTCCGTCGGCGAGGCGGCCGAGCTGCTCGCCGGCATCGAGCTCACCGACCGGCAGAAGATGATCGCCGAGCGGGTGCTCAAGGAGATCAACGCCCGGCTGAAGTTCCTGCTCGACGTCGGCCTGGACTACCTCTCCCTGGACCGTCCGGCGGGCACCCTCTCCGGTGGTGAGGCGCAGCGCATCCGGCTCGCCACCCAGATCGGCTCCGGCCTGGTCGGCGTCCTCTACGTGCTCGACGAGCCGTCCATCGGCCTGCACCAGCGGGACAATCACCGCCTGATCGAGACGCTGCTGCGGCTGCGGGGGCTGGGCAACACGCTGATTGTGGTCGAGCACGACGAGGACACCATTCGGGTCGCCGACTGGATCGTCGACATCGGCCCGGGCGCCGGCGAGCACGGCGGCCGGATCGTGCACAGCGGCTCGGTGCCAGCCCTGCTGGAGAACGACGACTCGGTCACCGGGGCGTACCTGTCCGGGCGGAAGGTGATCCCGACGCCGAAGCAGCGCCGCCCGCAGACCCCGGGCCGTGAGCTGGTGGTGCACGGGGCGCGCGAACACAACCTGCGCAACCTCACCGTGTCGTTCCCGCTCGGTCAGCTCATCGCGGTCACCGGGGTCAGCGGCTCCGGCAAGTCGACGCTGGTCAACGACATCCTCTACGCGGTCCTGGCCAACCAGATCAACGGCGCTCGGCTGGTCCCCGGCCGGCACACCCGGGTCAGCGGCCTGGAGCACGTGGACAAGGTCGTCGGCGTCGACCAGTCGCCGATCGGCCGGACCCCCCGGTCGAACCCGGCCACCTACACCGGCGTCTGGGACCACATCCGCAAGCTCTTCGCCGAGACCACCGAGGCCAAGGTCCGGGGGTACGGGCCGGGCCGGTTCTCGTTCAACGTCAAGGGCGGGCGCTGCGAGGCGTGCTCCGGCGACGGCACCATCAAGATCGAGATGAACTTCCTGCCGGACGTCTACGTCCCGTGCGAGGTGTGCAAGGGCGCCCGATACAACCGGGAGACCCTGGAGGTGCACTACAAGGGCCGGACGGTCGCCGAGGTGCTGGACATGCCGATCGAGGAGGCGGCCGAGTTCTTCTCCGCCATCCCGGCCATCCACCGGCACCTCAAGACGCTGGTCGACGTGGGCCTCGGGTACGTCCGCCTCGGTCAGCCCGCCCCGACGCTCTCCGGCGGCGAGGCGCAGCGCGTCAAGCTCGCCTCCGAGCTGCAGAAGCGCTCCACCGGCCGGACGGTCTACGTGCTCGACGAGCCGACCACCGGTCTGCACTTCGAGGACATCCGCAAGCTGCTGATGGTCCTGGAGGGCCTGGTCGACAAGGGCAACACGGTGATCACCATCGAGCACAACCTCGACGTGATCAAGACGGCCGACTGGATCATCGACATGGGCCCGGAGGGTGGCCATCGGGGCGGCACGGTGTTGGCCACCGGCACCCCGGAGGAGGTCGCCGAGGTGCCGGAGAGCCACACCGGCCAGTTCCTGCGCCCGATGCTCAAGCTCGACGGCGAGGCCAAGGGTGCCAAGGCGGCCACGACCCGGGCGGCGAAGGCCAACGGCGGTGGCGCGAAGCCGCGTACCCGGAAGGTGCCCGCCGGGGCGCACTGAACCGTACGGCACGGTGATTCGTGTTTGAATCTGTAGCCGCGCGTCGTCACGGTGCGGCGGTAGGCGAGAGAGGCCGGACATGGGTGATGACCAGATGCTGACCGCGCCGGGCACGCAGTCCCGGCGGGCCCTGCTGGCGGGTGCCGGTGCGGTCGGCGCGGCCATGGCGCTGGCCGCCTGCGGCACCGACGACGAGACGAGCCCGGCCGCCGCCGGCCCGACCAATGGCGGTTCCGGCGCGACCAGCGGCGATCCTGGTGCGACCGCCAGTGGCGGCGAAGTCATCGCCAAGACCTCCGACATCCCGGTCGGCGGTGGGGCCGTCTTCGCCGACAAGGGCGTCGTCGTCACCCAGCCGCAGGCGGGCCAGTTCAAGGGCTTCAGCCCGATCTGCACCCACCAGGGCTGCCCGGTGTCGAGGATCGAGGGTGACGCCATCGTCTGCACCTGCCACAACAGCCGCTTCTCGATCGTCGATGGTTCGGTCAAGCTGGGGCCCGCCCGCCGGCCGCTGCCCCCGAAGAACATCGAGGTCACCGGCGACCAGATCAGCCTGCCCTGACGCGACGGCGGTGGCGTGTCGGGGGTGCGGATTAGGCTTGCCCCGTGGCTGACCCCTCGACCTACCGTCCCGCACCTGGCACCATCCCGGATTCGCCGGGGGTCTACCGCTTCCGGGACGGCACCGGTCGGGTGATCTACGTCGGCAAGGCGCGCAACCTGCGCAGCCGGCTCAACTCCTACTTCGCTGATCCGGTCAACCTGCACCAGCGCACCCGGCAGATGGTGTTCACCGCCGAGTCGGTCGACTGGATCACCGTCGCCACGGAGGTGGAGGCGCTCCAGCAGGAATACACCTGGATCAAGCAGTACGACCCGAGGTTCAACGTCCGCTACCGCGACGACAAGTCGTACCCGTACCTGGCGGTGACCCTCGACGAGGAGTTCCCGCGGCTGCAGGTGATGCGCGGCGCCAAGCGCAAGGGGGTGCGCTACTTCGGGCCGTACTCGCACGCCTGGGCGATCCGCGAGACGCTGGACCTGCTGCTGCGTGTCTTCCCGGCGCGGACGTGCTCCTCGGGCGTGTTCAAGCGGGCCGGCCAGGTCGGCCGCCCCTGCCTGCTGGGCTACATCGGCAAGTGTTCCGCGCCGTGCGTCGGCAGCGTGACCGCGCAACGGCACCGGGAGATCGTCAACGGTTTCTGCGAATTCATGGCCGGGCGCACCGACACGATGGTCCGCACGCTCGAACGGGAGATGCGGGAGGCCAGCGAGCAGTTGGAGTTCGAGCGGGCCGCCCGGCTGCGTGACGACGTCGTCGCGCTGCGGCGGGCGATGGAGAAGCAGACGGTGGTGCTCGGCGACGGCACCGACGCCGACGTGGTGGCCTTCGCCGAAGACCCGCTCGAGGCCGCGGTGCAGGTCTTCCACGTCCGCGACGGGCGGGTGCGGGGCCAGCGCGGCTGGGTGGTGGAGAAGACCGAGGAGCTGACCACCGGCGACCTGGTGCACCACTTCTGCACCCAGGTCTACGGCGGTGAGCAGGGCGAGGCCGATGTGCCCCGCGAGCTGCTCGTCCCCGAGCTGCCCGGCGACGCCGAGGCGCTCGCCGACTGGCTCTCCGCCCGCCGGGGCAGTCGGGTGTCGCTGCGGGTGCCGCAGCGGGGCGATAAACGGTCGCTGCTGGAGACCGTGGAACGCAACGCGAAGGACGCGCTCGCCCGGCACAAGCTCAAGCGGGCCGGCGACCTGACCACCCGCAGCAAGGCCCTCGACGAGATCGCCGAGGCGCTCGACATGCGTACGTCGCCGCTGCGCATCGAGTGTTTCGACGTTTCCCAGATCCAGGGCACCGACGTCGTCGCCAGCATGGTCGTCTTCGAGGACGGGCTGCCCCGCAAGAGCGAATACCGCCGGTTCATCATCCGGGGCGCCACCGACGACCTGTCCGCTATGTCGGAGGTGCTGCGTCGGCGCTTCGCCCGCTACCTCGACGCCCGCGCGGAGACGGGGGAGATCGGCGAGGAGACCGCGGGTGACCCGGACCGTCCGGGTATCGACCCCACCACCGGGCGGCCGCGCAGGTTCGCGTACCCGCCGCAGCTGGTCGTGGTCGACGGCGGCGCGCCGCAGGTGGCGGCGGCCGCGCAGGCTCTCGCCGAGCTGGGCATCGACGACGTGGCGCTGTGCGGGCTGGCCAAGCGGCTGGAGGAGGTCTGGCTGCCCGAGGACGAGTTCCCGGTCATCCTGCCGCGTGCCTCGGAGGCGCTCTACCTGCTGCAACGCGTACGCGACGAGGCGCACCGGTTCGCCATCACCTTCCACCGGCAGCGGCGTTCGAAGCGGATGACCGAGTCGGCGCTGGACAACATCCCCGGCCTGGGCGAGGTACGCCGCAAGGCGCTGCTGCAGCACTTCGGCTCGCTCAAGCGGCTCTCCGCCGCCACGGTGGAGGAGATCACCGAGGTCCCCGGGGTGGGCAAGCGGACGGCCGAGTCGATCCTGGCCGCCCTGGACGAGGGCACCGGCCGGACCCCCAGTTGACGTCGAGATCTTGGACGGAAAAGGCCCCCTGGGGGCCGAAAGTTACCAAGATCTTCGCATGTCCTGATGAGCGGGACGCATTGTCCGGATGGTGGGCTCGGCGAGTCGGGGCTGGGTTCAGGGGTGTCCGGATCATCCTTAGTTGTCGGGTTTCCGTGTCTGGTGGTGCGCGGCGGGCGGCGGGATGTCGGGTATGGGGTGGGCTGTCCGTGTCCGTCCGGTTGGCGGCCGACCCGCAGGCGGAATGAGGCCGAGGTCGGGGGCGTTGTACATGGCTGACCGCGCCGCATCCCCGCGCCGGTCACCGGCCCACCACCACGGGCCCCCGGCCCGGCGGAATGATCCGCCA
>NZ_JBEYIX010000105.1:0-5747 GCF_040636055.1 Micromonospora sp. NPDC006766
AGTTCCTCACCCGCGCCACGCTCAACGGCTACCACGCCAAGAGCCTCGGCGCGAGCAAGGTCGTCGACCGGTACTGGTCCGTAGCGTTACGGCCCCGTCCCGGGGTCAGCTCTTGGGTACGTTCAACTCCCGAACCTGCACCGCCTCGGCGTTGCCGGCGATGTCGACCGCGAACCACTTGACGGTGGTCTTGGCGTGGATGGTGATCTGCTCCGCGCCCTCGCGGTAGCCCGCGGAGGCGAGCTTCAGCGAGGAGGTGGTCGGCGTGCTGCCGTCGAGGGTGTAGTAGATGTTCGCCGCCTCGTTCACCTTGAAGGTGAACTTGGTGAGACCCGCGTCCTTGGCCTTGACCAGCAGCTCCGACGTCGGCGCGCTCTTGTCCGCGCCGAACTTCTTCGCCACGTCCAGGATCGCGATCTGGCCGCTGGAGAACTCCATGGCCTCCTCGTGGCCCTCGGCGAACGCCGGCTGGAAGCCGACCGCCGTGTACCGGCCGGTGGCCTTGTTGTAGATGTCGGCGCCGACCTCGAAGTCCCAGCCGATGATGCCGCGCTTGTACCAGTGCTCGTCGGCGCTGTTGCCGGCCGCCGAGTAGAGCACGTCGGTCACCGGTCCGGTGCGGCCCGGCCAGATCGCCGTGCCCCGCCAGGACTGCACTGCGGAGAGGATCTTCGACGAGGCGTCCCAGAAGTAGTTCTCGGTGCCGAGGTCGACCCGGGGCAGCACCTCACGGCCGGCGGTCTTGTAGGCGCCCGGCGGCCACATGAAGTACCCACCGTAGGAGTGGGTGTTCATCGCGAACTTGATGTTCGGGAACTCGTTGACCAGCCAGACCTCGTTCTTCGCCTCCGGCTCGGAGAGCATGGCCGGGCCGGCGAAGGTGTCGCTGGTGCAGCTCGTCGACGCGCCGTTGTAACCGTCGAAGACCGTGCCGACGGTGAAGTTGCGGTTCAGGTCGACACCCCAGCCGTTCCGGTTGCCCGGGTCGGACGCGCTGGCGGCGCAGTGGTTGGTCATGTTACGGCGCTGCGAGTTGTAGTCGTACATGCTGTAGTGGGCACCGTCCGGGTTGACCACCGGCATGATGAAGATGTCCAGCCCGTTGACCAGGTTCTGGGTCTTGGTGTCCTGCGCGTAGTTGCGCAGCAGCCGCTCCGCGGTCTCCAGGCAGGTGATCGGGGTGACCCACTCCCGCGCGTGCTCCTGGCAGTAGATGAACACGCCGGTCCGCGTGCCGTCCTTGGCGCGGCCGATCCGCAGCACCTTGTTCTGGAACGGGTCGCGGGAGACGCTGGCCGGCGCCTTCAGGTAGTCGGTCAGCTTGGTCGAGCCGGCGGTGGCGACCACGCCGGTGCCGGCGTTGCCCCGGTAGAGGTCCGCCTTCAGCAGGGCGGCCGCCTCGGGCTTGTTGTTGATCGCGTTGACCACCTGAGCGGCGGTGCTGGTGACGGCACCGGAACCGTTGGTGGCCAGCGAGACCACCACGTTCTTGCCCGAGACGAGAACGTCGAGCGGGAGGTTGTTGCCGCCCTGGTTGACCAGGGACATGGTGATGTCGTTGCCGCCTTCGTGGCCCCACGCCTTCGACGTCACGTAGAAGGTGCTCTGCGCGACCGTGCCGAACTGGGCCTGCGCCTTGCGGCGGTAGCCGTTCGTCTTGTTCGGCAGGTCGATCAGCTGGGTGATCTTCGGGAACTCCTGGTGGAGCGCGGTGAGCCGAGCCATGATCTCGGTCGGGTCCATGTAGTGGTCGACGAAGTCCGAGACGTAGCTCTCGCTCGGCTCCGGGTTCTTCTTCCCCAGCCACTGGGTCACCGACGCCTTGACGGTGCCGCCCTTGTTGCTGGTGAAGACCACCCGGTCCGGCGTCGCGGCGGTCAGCGGCAGCGGGTTGGTGAAGCGGTGGTACATGTACTGGCCGGCGTCGGTGAACCGGGAGAGGGTCGCGGTGCCGCCCGAGCCGGGCGCGGTGTTCACGCCGGTGTCCCAGCTGGCGGTGATCACCGTGGCGGCGTCGACGGCGCTCGACTTGACCTCGAAGGACAGGAAGCGGTTGCCGTCCAGGCTGGTGAACCACTCGGCCCGCAGCACGGTCAGCGTGTCCTGCGCCGCGGCGGCGGCCTGGGCGACCTGGATGGCCTCGTTGCGCTCGGCGATGTTCTCGGCATAGTCCGTCTGGTCCAGGATCTTGTCCTGGACGTTGAAGCCCATGGCGCGGAGCGCGTCGCTCTCCGCCGGGCTCAGGACGGCGTGCACCTCGATGCCGTTGTCGAGTTGCTTGTTGTACTCCGCCAGGTCGACTCCCAGGTCGACGAGACGGTCCACCTCCGCCCGATCGGCGGCAACGATGCGCATAAGCGCGACACCGTTCTGTTCAGTGCTAGAATTCCGGTCCGGCACAACTCGGCCACCGCCCGTTGACGGGCTCGCCAGTGTCGGCAGTGCGCCGAAGGCAATGGCCGCAGGCAGGGTGACCAGCGCTAGGAGGCGACCCACCCTGACCTGTTTCCCGAATCTCCTCATATGGGAGTTCCCTTCAATCGAGCGTGCTTGATGCCGCCCCGGCATTCGTGGTGCCGGGGCGGAGCATTGGCGCACGCGGGCTGGGCGAAGTGTGTTTCGTGTTACGTATGTTGTCAAGGGTTCACCCGTGGCTGTTATGATGAGCCATCGATAGTGGTAAGTCTTTATCGACTTCGTATCTATCAATTTGAACGCATGAGTCAACATCCCACGGAACGACGGCGCGAATTCCTCCGCACGGCCTACGGGGAGGTGAGAGGCTCGCGGTCACTCCGTCGGGCAGCCGTCCGAAGTGGCTGCGTGGCCGGCGCGGGTGCGGTGTGGCACGCACGCGTCCGGGCGGAGAATCTGTCGCGTGCGCCTCGACGCGGAGAGCTCCTGTTATCCAACCGTTACCTGTGCGTGGCGGCAGGGCCCAACCCCTGTCGAGATCGAAGGTGGCCGGTGCCCGCGATCGGGTCGGCCCGTCAGACGAGGTCGAACCGGTCCAGGTTCATGACCTTGACCCACGCCGCGACGAAGTCCTGGACGAACTTCTCCTGCGCGTCGCGACTGGCGTAGACCTCGGCGATGGCGCGGAGCTGGGAGTTCGCCCCGAAGACGAGGTCAACCGCGGTGGCGGTCCACTTGACCTCACCCGTGGCGCGGTCCCGCCCCTCGAACACGTTCTCAGCGGAGGTGGATGCCGTCCACTCGGTGCCGATGTCGAGCAAATTCACGAAGAAGTCATTTGTCAACGTCTCGGGCCGGTCGGTCAGGACGCCGTGTCGCGTCCGGCCCACGTTGGCGTGCAAGGCCCGCATGCCGCCCAGCAGGACCGTCATCTCGGGAGCGGTCAGCGTCAACAGGTTGGCCCGGTCCAGCAGCAGGGTCTCCGGCGACAGCTTCCGGTCGGCTCGCAGGTAGTTGCGGAATCCGTCTGCCCTCGGCTCGAGCACGGCGAACGACTCCACATCGGTCTGTTCCTGGGCGGCGTCGGTGCGTCCGGGAGCGAAGGGAACCGTGATGTCATGCCCGGCGTTCCTGGCCGCCTGCTCGACGGCCGCGCACCCGCCGAGGACGATCAGATCGGCGAGCGAGACCTTCTTCCGGCCGGCCTGTGAGTTGTTGAAATCCTGTTGGATCTGCTCCAGAGCCCGCAGCCCCGTGGCGAGCTCGGCCGGCTCGTTGACCTCCCAGTCCTTCTGCGGCTCAAGGCGAATCCGCGCTCCGTTGGCCCCGCCACGCATGTCGGTGCCGCGGAAGCTCGCCGCCGCCGCCCAGGCGGTCAGGGCCAGTCGGGAGACGGACAGCCCCGACGCGAGGAGTGCGGCCTTGAGGGCCGCGACGTCCTCGTCCCCGATCAGGTCGTGATCGACCGCCGGTACGGGGTCCTGCCACAGCTGCGGCTCGGGAACCCACGGGCCGAGGTAGCGCGAAACGGGTCCCATGTCGCGGTGCAACAGTTTGTACCACGCCTTGGCGAACGCCTTCGCGAGCTGGTCCGGGTGCTCCAGGAACCGCCGCGAGATCGGCTCGTAGATCGGGTCGAACCGGAGTGCGAGGTCGGACGTGAGCATCCGCGGCTCGCGGCGTTTCGACGGATCGTGCGCCTCGGGCACCAGGTCGGCGCCCGCGCCGTTCTTGGGCCGCCACTGGTGCGCGCCGGCCGGCGATCGCATCAGCTCCCACTCGTAGCCGAAGAGGATCTGGAAGAACTCGTTGTCCCACCGGGTCGGATGGTAGGTCCAGGTGACCTCGAGCCCGCTGGTGATGGTGTCGTCGCCCTTGCCGCTGCCGAAGGTGTTCCGCCAGCCGAGGCCCTGGCTCTCGAGGGGAGCCCCCTCGGGCTCGGGGCCGACGTACTCGGCGGAGGCGGCACCGTGGGTCTTGCCGAACGTGTGGCCGCCGGCGATGAGCGCGACAGTCTCCTCGTCGTTCATCGCCATGCGGCGGAAGGTCTCGCGGATGTCCCGGGCGGAAGCCAGCGGATCCGGGTTGCCGTTGGGCCCCTCCGGGTTCACATAGATCAGGCCCATCTGCACGGCGCCGAGCGGACCGGCGAGTTCCCGGTCGCCGCTGTAACGCTCGTCTCCGAGCCAGGTGTCCTCGGGCCCCCAGAAGATCTCCTCGGGCTCCCAGATGTCCTCTCGCCCGAAGCCGAAACCGAACGTCGTGAAGCCCATCGACTCCAGGGCGCAGTTGCCGGCGAAGACCAGCAGGTCGGCCCAGGAGATCTTCCGTCCGTACTTCTGCTTGACCGGCCAGAGCAGCCGGCGCGCCTTGTCGAGACTCGCGTTGTCGGGCCAACTGTTGAGCGGGGCGAAGCGCTGTGCGCCGTCGCCGGCACCGCCACGCCCGTCTTCGATGCGGTACGTGCCGGCGGCGTGCCAGCTCATCCGGATGAAGAGCGGCCCGTAGTGGCCGAAGTCGGCCGGCCACCAGTCCTGCGATGTCGTCATGACCTCGACGATGTCCCGCTTCAGGGCGTCGACGTCGAGGGCCTTGAACTCTTCCGCGTAGCTGAAGGCCGCGCCCATCGGGTTGGCCCGGGGTGAGTGCTGGTGAAGAACCTGCAGGTTCAGCTGATTCGGCCACCAGTCCTGGTTGGTTCTCGGCCGAGTCGGCTTCACGGTCGGGGAGGGGATTGCTGGGTTCTCGCTCTCGCTGCCGCGCTCAACCACGTTCGTCCCACTCCTTCTTGTCTTCCCGTTCGGTCACCCGATCGCTGCAACCACGGTGCGCAGTATGCCCGAATTTGACGCTGAATGCGGCGGATCCGGCGGTGCCGCCTGGTGTGTCCCGTGCGCTCAGCCGGGCAGCAGCCGGGCCAGGGCGCGCAGCGCGGTGCGTACGGCGTCCTCGTCAGCGCTGAGGCTGACCCGCAGGCCCGGCGGGGCGCCCCGCCGCGCGGCGAACTCGTCGGCCCCGGCGACCGCGACGCCCCGGCGGCGGGCGGACGCGGTGACCGCCTCGGCGTCGTGGTGGAGGCGCACCCAGGCGAAGGGGGCCGGACCGGGGGCGTGGACCCGGTCGCCGAGCAGTTCCCGGGCGAGCGCGGCCCGGCCGGCCAACTCGGCGGCGCGGGCGGCGGCGAGCCGGTGCGCGGCCCCGCTGAGCACGAGTTCGGTGGCGACCTCGGCGACCAGCGGCGCCGCCGCCCAGGCGAGTCTTCGCGGTGATTTTGCTCTTCTCCGAGGCTTCCTTGACGGCGTTGCGCAGCTCGGTCCGCAGCCCGGTCGTCT
>NZ_JBEYIX010000106.1:0-3090 GCF_040636055.1 Micromonospora sp. NPDC006766
AAGATTGTCCGGCGGTGTCCTACTCTCCCACACCCTCCCGAGTGCAGTACCATCGGCGCTGGAGGGCTTAGCTTCCGGGTTCGGAATGTGACCGGGCGTTTCCCCTCCGCCATGACCGCCGTAACTCTATCGACATATCAAACAACACCACACCACGTGGTCTGTTGTTCGTTTGTCGGGAGTTGCACAGTGGACGCGTAGCAGCTTAGTAGTCAAGTCCTCGGCCTATTAGTACCGGTCAACTGAACCCGTTACCGGGCTTACATTTCCGGCCTATCAACCCAGTCGTCTAGCTGGGGGCCTTACCCCACCAAAGGTGGGTGGGATACCTCATCTTGAAGCGAGCTTCCCGCTTAGATGCTTTCAGCGGTTATCCCTTCCGAACGTAGCTAACCAGCCGTGCCCCTGGCGGGACAACTGGCACACCAGAGGTTCGTCCGTCCCGGTCCTCTCGTACTAGGGACAGCCCTTCTCAAGTATCCTACGCGCACGGCGGATAGGGACCGAACTGTCTCACGACGTTCTAAACCCAGCTCGCGTACCGCTTTAATGGGCGAACAGCCCAACCCTTGGGACCTGCTACAGCCCCAGGATGCGACGAGCCGACATCGAGGTGCCAAACCATCCCGTCGATATGGACTCTTGGGGAAGATCAGCCTGTTATCCCCGGGGTACCTTTTATCCGTTGAGCGACACCGCTTCCACATGCCAGTGCCGGATCACTAGTCCCGACTTTCGTCCCTGCTCGACCTGTCAGTCTCACAGTCAAGCTCCCTTGTGCACTTGCACTCAACACCTGATTGCCAACCAGGCTGAGGGAACCTTTGGGCGCCTCCGTTACCCTTTAGGAGGCAACCGCCCCAGTTAAACTACCCACCAGACACTGTCCCTGAACCGGATAACGGTCCGAAGTTAGATACCCAAACCAACCAGAGTGGTATTTCAAGATTGCCTCCACCCATACTGGCGTATGGACTTCACCGGCTCCCACCTATCCTACACAAGCTAATTCGGATACCAATGTCAAGCTATAGTAAAGGTCCCGGGGTCTTTCCGTCCTGCCGCGCGTAACGAGCATCTTTACTCGTAGTGCAATTTCGCCGGGCCTGTGGTTGAGACAGTGGGGAAGTCGTTACGCCATTCGTGCAGGTCGGAACTTACCCGACAAGGAATTTCGCTACCTTAGGATGGTTATAGTTACCACCGCCGTTTACTGGCGCTTAAGTTCTCCGCTTCGCCCCGAAGAGCTAACAGGTCCCCTTAACGTTCCAGCACCGGGCAGGCGTCAGTCCATATACATCGAATTACTTCTTCGCATGGACCTGTGTTTTTAGTAAACAGTCGCTTCCCCCTGCTCTCTGCGGCCATACAACGCTCCACCCGCGCGGGGCTTCACGTCTCCGGCCCCCCTTCTCCCTAAGTTACGGGGGCAATTTGCCGAGTTCCTTAACCACAGTTCGCCCGATCGCCTCGGTATTCTCTACCTGACCACCTGTGTCGGTTTGGGGTACGGGCCGCTCGGAACTCGCTAGAGGCTTTTCTCGGCAGCATAGGATCACTGACTTCACCTGAATCGGCTCGGCATCACGTCTCAGCCTACATGTGCTGCGGATTTGCCTACAGCACGGCCTACACGCTTACCCCGGCACAACCACCGGCCGGGCTCAGCTACCTTCCTGCGTCACCCCATCGCTTGACTACTACCCGCCAGGTTCCCACGCTCCCCACCATAGGTCCGAAGACCGCCGGCAGCTCGGGTGGTTAGCACAACGAGGTTCATCAGGGTCGCTCCTACGCGGGTACGGGAATATCAACCCGTTGTCCATCGACTACGCCTCTCGGCCTCGCCTTAGGTCCCGACTCACCCAGGGCGGATTAACCTGGCCCTGGAACCCTTGGTCATCCGGCGGAAGGGTTTCTCACCCTTCTTTCGCTACTCATGCCTGCATTCTCACTCGTGCCGCGTCCACAACTAGGTCACCCCGTTGCTTCACCCCCGGCACGACGCTCCCCTACCCATCCACACACCTGCACCAGATATCAAGACCTGGCGAAGTAAAAATGTGAATGCCACAGCTTCGGCGGTGTGCTTGAGCCCCGCTACATTGTCGGCGCGGAACCACTTGACCAGTGAGCTATTACGCACTCTTTAAAGGGTGGCTGCTTCTAAGCCAACCTCCTGGTTGTCTATGCGACCCCACATCCTTTTCCACTTAGCACACGCTTAGGGGCCTTAGCTGGTGATCTGGGCTGTTTCCCTCTCGACTACGAAGCTTATCCCCCGCAGTCTCACTGCCGCGCTCTCACTTACCGGCATTCGGAGTTTGGCTGATTTCGGTAAGCTTGTGGGCCCCCTAGACCATCCAGTGCTCTACCTCCGGCAAGAAACACGCGACGCTGCACCTAAATGCATTTCGGGGAGAACCAGCTATCACGGAGTTTGATTGGCCTTTCACCCCTAACCACAGGTCATCCCCCAACTTTTCAACGTTGGTGGGTTCGGCCCTCCACGCGGTCTTACCCGCGCTTCAGCCTGCCCATGGCTAGATCACTCCGCTTCGGGTCTAGAGCATGCGACTAAATTCGCCCTATTCAGACTCGCTTTCGCTACGGCTCCCCCACACGGGTTAACCTCGCCACATGCCACTAACTCGCAGGCTCATTCTTCAAAAGGCACGCCGTCACCCCGTAAGGCTCCGACGGATTGTAGGCGAACGGTTTCAGGTACTATTTCACTCCCCTCCCGGGGTACTTTTCACCATTCCCTCACGGTACTCGTCCGCTATCGGTCACCAGGAAGTATTTAGGCTTACCAGGTGGTCCTGGCAGATTCACGGCAGATTACAGGGGTCCGCCGCTACTCGGGAACACCCACAGGAGACCAGCCACTTTCACCTACCGGACTATCACCGTCTACGGTCAGCCATTCCAGACTGTTCGACTAGCAACTGATTTTGTAACTCCTCGAATGCGTGTCAGCACACTCAGCAGGGTCCCACAACCCCGACCACGCAACCCCTGACAGGTATCACACGCAGCCGGTTTAGCCTCAATCCGCTTTCGCTCGCCACTACTCACGGAATCACTAAT
>NZ_JBEYIX010000107.1:0-5042 GCF_040636055.1 Micromonospora sp. NPDC006766
CGCAGACCTACCAGCACCCATCGTCGCCGACCTACTCGGCATCACCACCAACACCGCCCTCCGCTGGGCACGACACACCAACAGCGACTGGACCGACTACCTCAACGCGCGAGGCCACGACACATGACACCACCAAACGAATACCGCACATGCCGAACAACGCCTCCTGCCACTAAAGGCAGGTGAGGCCCGACCTCGCACCACGACGCCACATCCGACAGCGCACAGATCACGGGGGTGAAACATGCGCACCGACCAGAACCAGCATCCGTTCCTGCCCATACCTGAACCGCCGCCACCGGCCGACCGAGCCGGCCGCAAGGGCCAACATCGCAACCGGCACACGCTGCGCCGACCGCGACACCTGCGGAGGCCACGATGAGCGCCTCCACACGGCGGCCCATCGCCGGGATCTACCGCCCACCCGTCAACGCCCGACCGGCCCCGCCGCCGCGCCCGGACGCAGTGGCGCAACTCTGCCGCACCGCGAACAGCGTCCGCGCGCATCTCGAACGCACGGTGCTGCGCGATGCCGGCATGACATGGACCAGCTACGACGTGCTGGTGCTCATCTGCGCCCGCCGAGTGGTCGAGACCCGCGCCATCGCCATGGAGGTGGGCATCGCCAAAGCCACCCTCACCAACACGCTCAGCGTGCTCGTCGGCCGGGACCTCGTGCGCCGCCAGCTACACGAGCATGACCGCCGGCGCGTAGTCGTGCGGCCCACCCAGGCCGGCCTGGACCTTGCGCGGGAGCTGCAACGCCTTGTGCATGCCCGGCAGGCGGAGCTGTTCGCCGGCCCAGGCATGCCGCCGAGAGACAACATCGCCCATGTGCTGCGCGTGGTGGCCACCCGTTCCCGCCCGGACGATGCCAACCCAGGTGGGGAGGAATCTTGATGACCGGCAACATCGGTGTGGCACGAGGAACCGCCCTGTGCGTCGGCGCGGTCCTCGGCCCCGGGGTCCTGGTCCTGCCGGCACTGGCCGTCCGCGCCGCTGGACCGGCGTCGTTGCTGGCCTGGGCAGCGCTCATGGCCGTTTCGGTGCTCATCGCCGCCTCGTTCGCCAGCCTCGGCGCCCGCTATCCCGACGGCGGGGGCGTCGCCGCGTTCACCCGCCGGGCCTTCGGTGCCCCCGCCGCCGCTATCGTCGGCTCCTGGCTGTACACGGCGGTGCCGGTCGGGGTGGTCGCGGGCGTGATCGCCGGTGCCCGCTACACCGCAGCCGCGCTCGACGCCTCACCCACAACGGTCGCCGGCATCTGCGCAGTGCTCCTCGCCGCGGTGTACGGGGCGAATCTCGTGGGACTGCACCTGTCCGGACGGCTGCACCTGGCGCTGACCGCCGCCCTGGTGGCGTTGCTCGTCGCGGTCATCGCCGTGGCCGGACCCCGCGTCGACGCCGAACGCCTCACGCCGTTCGCGCCTCATGGAGTCGCCGGTGTCGGCAGCGCCGCCGCCGTGCTGTTCGCGAGCATCTGCGGCTGGGAGGCCACCGCCAACCTGTCGGCGGAGTTCACTCACCCCCGGCAGGTGCGACGGGCCGCAGTCGCGAGCATGAGCGTCATCATCGTGCTCTACACCGGGTTGGCGATCTGCACCGTCGGGGTTCTCGGCGACACCGCCGGTGACACGCCAGTGCCGCTGATACACCTGCTCGGCGCGACCGGAAGGCCGTGGGCGACCGCAACCATCGCCGTGTTGGCGGTACTGCTCACCTTCGGCGCCAGCTTCACGTTCGTCGCCGCTGGCGCACGGGCCGGTGTGTCCCTGGCCCGTAACCACGTCCTACCTGCTCGCGTCGCGGTGACCCGCCAGGGTGTCCCTCGGCGCAGCGTCGCCGTACAGGCCGCCGCCGGAGCCGTCGTCGCGGTGATCGCCGCAGCCGCTCCTGGCATCGTCACCGTGGATCTGCTGGTGCGCGTGTTCGCCGCCTTGCTCGCCTGCGTCACAGTGGTCGGCCTCGCGGCTGCGGTGCGGCTGCTGCCAGTCGCGCGATCGCGCGCCGGCGCGGCCGTGGCCGCGCTGGCGGTCACCGTCATCGCGGCGTTGAGGGGCCCTTCGCTACTTGCTCCTGCCGCCGTTGCCGCCATCGTGCTGGCACGGCTGGATCGAGCGTCCAGCCCTGCGGCCGCCATGCGGGCCGCCGCCACGGGAACTGATCGCCATGCCTCTCTCGGCGACGTCCGTGCGCGTGGGACAGCGGCGAAGGCGGGGATCCGATGACACAGCAGACGACCATGCCGGCCGAGGATGCCGTTTCCCGTAGCGAAGTGCCCATCGCACCCGGGCCCGGGTGGCGGCTGGGCCTCTTGTACGGGCCCGCCGTCTACGGCGTCAGCGCCGCCGCCGTCGCGCTCCCCGAAACAGCCCAGCATCTCCGCGTCAGCGGGCCAGCGCTCGCGTGGATCCTCACCGCGTACGCCGTGGGTATCGGCGTCGGTGCGGTCACCGCCGGCCGTATCACCGATCTGTGGGGCAGCCGCCCAATCCTCCTGATCGCCGTCACCTTGCTCGTCACCGGAGCGCTGGTCTGCGCGGTCGCTCCGAACCTGGTGGTCATCGTGATCGGTCGAGTCCTGCTGGCGGTGGGCTCCGGCGTGGTCCAAGCCACCGCGCTCGCGACGGCCGCCCGCCTGCCGGTATCGCAACGCCCGATGGCAATGGCTCGGTTCGGTGCCTGCCTGGCTGCGTTCAGCGCGACCGCGCCCCTGGCCGGGGCGGTGGCGGTGGCCTGGTCGTGGCGGGTGGCACTCGTGCTGCCCGTGCTGTCCATCGCCGCAATCCCGCTGTGCTGGCCCCTGAGCACCCCGCGACGGCATCGAGAGCCGCTGGACTGGCCTGGAGCAGGACTGCTCGCTGTCGTCGCCGCCGGACTCCTCCTGACCGCCCAAACCGCTGCCCAGCACGCCAGCGCGGTCACCATCACGGCGACAGCTGCCGCTACCGCAGCCACCGCGCTCATCCTCGCCATCCGCAGCCGACGCCACCCCGGCGGGTTCGTCCCCGACGGCGTTCTGTCGGCCGCATGGTTCCGGCGCGCGGCCCTCGCCGGCGCGGGCGTCTACGGGGGCCTGTTCGCCATCCTCTACGCGGCACCCCACCTGCTGACGAAGCTCGGCTACGGCACCACGCACATCGGGCTGCTCCTGCTGCCCGGCGCCGCCGTCGGTGCCGCGCTGGCCCGAGGCGCCGCAGCCGCCGCCCGCCGCCTGCCTGCCCGATACGTTTTGTCGGCGGCGAGCCTGCTGTTCGCGGGTGCCCTGTGCTCTGCGGCCGTCGACCCCGGTCCGATCGGCGTCGCGGCAGCCGCCACGGCCGCATTCGCCGCCTCGGCGATCGCGCAGATGCTGCTCACGGCAGAAGTCACCAGACACGCGCCGCCGCGTTGCCGCGGCGGCGCGATCGGACTGCTCACCCTGGCCACCTTCGTAGGCGGTGGTGGAGGCAGCGCACTGTGCGCCGCCCTGTGGCAGCCATGGGGACCCGCCGCCGCGCTGGCCCTCACCGCACTGTTGCCCACCGCAGCCGCCGCAGCAGCCTGGCGACTGCGCCGCCAAGCGGCGGACACCTCTACCCACTTCGACTGACGACGAAGGACGCCCATGTCCCAGGCACCCCACCACACGCCCGATCTGGGCCCTCGGCTCGCTGCTCTCTTCGACCGGCTCACCACCGCGCACCGAACCGACCTGACCGGCAGCACGTCGACTACCGGTTTCCGGATGTTCGCACCGCTGCTGGACTTCGCGATCTACAACAACGGCGATGCCGACAGCGACCCCGCCCATCTGAACCACGCGCACGACCTGGAACGCGAGGCCGTCAGCTTCTTCGCCGGGCTGTTCCGAGCACCCGAACGGTGGTGGGGATGCGTCACCAGCAGCGCCGCCGACGCCACGCTCCACGCACTGCACATGGCACGCGCCCGCCTCGGCGCAGCCGCCGTCTACCACTCGGCCGCCGCGCACCCCAGCGTGCCGAGCGCCGCACGGCTCCTCGGTATGCACACCGTCACGGTCGCCACCGATCCCATCGGGGAGATGGACTACAACGACCTCACCCGCCAGCTCGCCGCTCACCGCAGCCCGGCGGCTGTCGTCGTGGCCACCATAGGTACCGCGTGGACCGATGCCGCCGACGACGTCGCGGAGATTCACCGACGCCTGGACCAGCTCGACATCGCCCGGCGGCACGTCCACAGCGACGCCGCAGGCATCGGCATCCCCCTGGCACTCTGCGACGACCCGCCACCATTCGACCTGACCGACGGCGCCGACAGCATCAGCGTCAGCGCGAACTCCTTTATCGGCCTCCCCATACCCGCCGGCATCCTCGTCAGCCGACGCCGGAACGCCGTAGCAGGCTCAACAGGTGGGGGCCGAGGGTGTGACGCTGTCGATGCCCGCAGCGGCCTGGCGGCGGTCATGCTCTGGTACGCCACCGCGCGCCTTGGCCGACGCGGGCTGCGGGAACGCGTACAGCACGGCGCCGAGTTGGCCGCCTACGCTGAGCAGCGACTACACGACGTCGGCTGGCGATGCTGGCGTCGCCCCGGCGCGCTGGCTGTCGTACTACCCACACCACCGCCGAACGTCACGGCTCGGTGGAGCCTCCTGACCGCGAATGGGTTTAGCAGGATCGTCTGCCATCCCGGCATCACCTACCAGCACATCGACGAGTTCGCCGCAGACCTCGCACGACACGTCGCCACAGTTATCCATGATCGTGCGGTAGCACCCGACTTCCTCACGTTGGTGACACGTAGCGCTGGCCACACATGACTCGACTGCAGGGCAGGGTGCCTGGGGAGTCGGTGGGGCGGCCGAGCGTGGAGCAGGCGGAGGCGGAAATGCCGAACGGCGGCCCGCTGAACCAGTCGGGCCGCCGTTGGCAGAATGGGGATCAGAGCGAGCGGATGTTCTCCGCCTGCAGGCCCTTCTGGCCCTGGGTGATGTCGAACTCCACCCGCTGGTTCTCATCGAGGCTGCGGAAGCCGCTCGACGAGATCGCGGAGAAGTGGGCGAAGACGTCGGCGCC
>NZ_JBEYIX010000108.1:0-4735 GCF_040636055.1 Micromonospora sp. NPDC006766
AACGCATGGGCTACGGCCGCGCCAACTTCGACCTGCTCCGCAAACGCATCCTGCTCCAGGCGTGAGCCCCCGTCACAAGATCAGCGACAGAGCCCATTTGGCGTACCCGACTCTGCACCGGAATCCGTACGCCGGCAATTGGTGCGACACGGGCGAGCCGGACTGCACGGGTGCCGCTGGAAACGGGCGTGGAGCCCACGGTAGATGAGTTCTCACCACAAGATCCATCAACCCGAGGACTCCGCGTGATCGCATATCCTGCCATGGTCGATGTTCCCAGAGAATTCGTGCAGCACCTCGGCCGGCTACTCACCGCCGAACGTCAGGGCATCACCGCCACCCTGAACTGGGCCGCCTCCGACCTGCATCTGCCCACCCTGGCCGACTCCGGCAACGAAGGCGCAGGTCACGGCATCAAAACCCCGTACAAGCAAACCACCGACGGACAGCGGCTCGCTCCCGACAACCGCGCCTACAACCGGCTGCTACGCGGATTGCGTTGGCAGGGCGAACGCGGCTTCGCGATCCTGATCGGACGGTGGAAGACCCTACGGCATACCACCGCCAGCCCCCGCCGGATCAGCGACATCGTCGCCGCAGCGCTCCATCTGACCCACTTCGAGCACAAATACCTACCGCAAAGCCGCTGAGACTACTTCAGTGTCTACACCATCGACTTAGAGGTCGAAGCGCGAAATGCAGGGAGGTAGGGATTCCCGCAGATCGTGAACCCCTGCCTCATCCCTGCTCGCTAACCGGAAGTTGATCAGATCGGGCCGCAGATCCTCTTTTGGTAGAGAGGAGCGTGGAAAGCTCCGGTGATGTAGATTCCGTAGAGGTAGTTCGGATTTTCGTTCGGCGGGATGCCCCGCCGGATCTCGTCGAGCTTGTACATCGCCTGGAGGCCGTTGTCGAAGTACTGATCGGGACAGCTGCCAACTGCGGCCAGCGCCGTCGATGGTGGGCCGGCAACGGCATTCCCGCCCACTAGCAGGGCTGCGATTGAGAGCACGCCAGTGATCCGAATCAGTACTCGATTCTTTAACGCTTTTTTGATTGAGGGTTTCTTCACGCAATGGAGGCTAACAGTCCCTCCTGAATCCTACTCTGTGTCCGACATCACGAAGGTCGAGTAATAGGAGGTCATGGGCCTGCGGCAGATCCGATTAGCCTTAATTACAATCATGCGAAACAAGAAGAGATCTAGACGCATGTAAGGTCGCGTATAGTCGGCCAGTTTTGCGCATATGACCTCTTGGTGGGATCAGGACTCTCCCGCGTCGCGTCGCGGTCCGGATGCTGCTTGCCCTCGATCGTCTTGGCGTTGGCCTGCAGGCTGAAACCCTCGCCACGCAGCACGTCAGCCACCGTGTCAGCCGAGATCCGCCAGCCCCGCCGGGTCAACTCCTCGGCCAGCTTGCGGGTCGACTTCGTCGTCCACCGCAGCGGCGACATCGGATCTCCGCGCATGTCCGGCTCGACCAACGCCAGCAACGCGACCCGCAACCCCGGGTCAAGATCGACCAGCCGTTTACGGCCCCCGCCCGCCCGGCGGGTCCTGCCCAACGGCTCCTCGCCGGCGTCCAGATCGGACACCCCGCGTGACACCGTACTCTCGGCAACCCCTGCAGCTCGGGCTACCAGCCTGATCCCCCCATGGCCCAGGACCCGAGCCTCGGCACCCATCAACAGACGACGCTGCCGCTCATCCAGATGCGGAAACAAGACCCGGAACTTCGCCGCCAGTATCCCCTCAGTCTCCGTCACCAAGCCCATACCACATGGAACAGCGCGGGAACACCAAATCGCTACTTATTTATCTGCGCGCCCTTACGACTTGGTGCGCGATTGATGCCTGGTCAGGCTCGCATGGGCGGTTCGGCTGGTAGTGGGTTACCGCTCGGCGGCGCGGTCGGAGACCAGTCCCGTGATGGCGACAGCGAGGACGGTGTCTTCGAAGTGGTCGCGGCATCCGATGTAGCGCTGTAGTGGTCGCCATTGCTTGGGTTCGGCGATGGCACGTCGCGGCGGTCCTGTGGTCAGGCTCACCCCCTGCCGGCCCTGCCGGCCGGCAGCGCTCGGTGCGATCATCGATGCGCTACGCGACCGCGGACGTCTGCTGCATGGGGGGAACATGCCCGTCGACGGTGGCTTCGGCGCCCTGCTGCGCGCCCTGCGTCGCGGCCGAGGGCTCACCCAGGAGATGCTCGCCGAGGCGTCCGGCTCCAGCGTGCGCGGCATCCGGGAGATGGAGAACGGCCGGGTCCGCAGTCCACAGCGGCGCACCCTGGCCCTGCTCGCCGACGCCCTGGACCTCGACGCCGCCGACCGGCGGCGCCTCCTCGACCTGGCCCGCCCCGCCGCGCCGGTCCCGTGCGGCGGCGGGCCGGCCGGGCGGATGGCCGGCCCGGCGACGCCCGACCCGGCGATAGCCGGGTGCCCGCAGGCGGAGGCGTCCGAGGCGGCGGTGACCGGGCGGGTCCCGGAGCAGGCGTGCGGTGTGGCGACCGGCGAGCGGGCATCCGGGCCGGCCGGCGTGGGCAGCACCGCACCCGGGCCAGCCGGCGACGCCGTCCGATGCGGACCGTCCGGCCCGCCCGTGCCGGCGGAGCTGCCCGCGCCGGTGCCGGACCTGACTGGCCGTACCGCCGAACTCGCGGCGCTGGCGCACCTGGCGGCGGGCACGTCGGCCGGGCCGGACGACGCCGGGCCCCGGGTGGCCGTCCTGCCCGGTCCGGCAGGTACCGGCAAGACCAGCCTCGCCGTGACCGCCGGGCACCGGGCGCGTGCCGCGTTTCCCGACGGCCAGCTCTACGTGGACCTCACCGCCACCGGATCGGGTGGGGGCGAGCCGGGCGACGCGCTCGCCGGGCTGCTGCGCTCGCTCGGTGTGCCCGAGGACCGGATCCCCGCCGAACCAGGGCAGCGCGGCAAGCTGTTCCGGACCCTCACCCGGGACCGCCGGCTCCTCCTGGTGGTGGACGCCGCCGCCGGCGAGGCGCAGGTGCGACCGCTGCTGCCCGCCGGCCCGCGCTGCCTCGTGCTGGTCACCGCCCGCCAGCCGCTGGCCGGGCTGGCCGCCGCGCGGGTGCCGCTCGGGCTGCTCGAGCCCGCCGCCGCGCGGGCGCTGATCGGCGCCATCGTGGACGCCCGTCGGGTGGCCGCGGACCCGGCCGGCGTCGACCAGCTCGCGGCGCTCTGCGGTTACCTGCCGCTGGCCCTGCGGATCGCCGGCAACCGGCTGGCGACCCGCCCCGACTGGCCCGTGCGGCACCTGGTGGACCAGCTGCGCGACCAGCGCCGCCGGCTGGCCACCCTGACCGCCGGCGACCTGGGGGTACGCGCCGCCTTCGAGGTCTCGTACCGGCAGCTCTGCCCGGCGACGGCGGCCGTGTTCCGGCGGGCCTCGCTCATCCCCGGCGCCGACTTTGACGCCGAACTGGTCGCGGCGGTGGCCGGCACCGACCACGCTGCGGCCCTGCCGGCCGTCGAGGAACTCGTCGACGCGGGCCTGCTGTCGTCGTGCGGCGACCGCTACCAGTTCCACGACCTGGTCCGCCTCTTCGCCCAGGAGCGCCTCGACGCCGACGAGACCGCGTCGCAGCGGCGCGCCGCGCACGACCGCATGCTCACCTGGCTGCTCGACCGGGCGGCCGGGGCCGCCGCCACCTTCGACCCGACCGGTCGGGGCACCGCCACCCCGTTCGCCGGGCACCGGGCCGCCGCCGGGTGGCTGGACCGCGAGTCCACGCACTGGCTCGCCGCGCTGCGCGAGGCGGCCCGCCAGGGCCGGCACGCCGACGTCGTACGCGTCGCGAAGGCGTTGCACTGGTACTCCGACGTCGCCACCCACCGGCACGGCTGGGACGAGATCTTCTCGCTCGGCGTGACGGCGGCGCAGGCGCTGCGCAGCCCGCGCGACGAGGTGGTGCTGCTCAACTTCCTCGGCTGGGCCCGGTACTTCTGCCGGGACCGGCACGCCGAGGCGCTGGCCGCCCTCGACCGCGCCCTCGACCTTGCCGGGCGGTTGGACGACGCGCGCGAGCAGGCGTGGGCGCTGACCTACCGCGCCGCCATCGCCGTGCGCACCGGACGGGCCGACGCCGCGGTGCCGGCCGCACGACGGGCCGTGGCGCTGTTCCGTCAGGTCGGCTACGAACTCGGCGCGTGGTGCGCCACCAACGTGCAGGGCAGCGCCCTGGCGGCTACCGGCCGGTACGCCGGGGCGACCGAACTGCACCGGGCCGCCCTCGCCTTCTACCGCGGCGACACCGGTCTCAGCGGCGCCGGGGCGCTCGTCGGGCAGGCGAGTACGACAATGAGCCTCGCCGCGTCGCTGGCCGGGCTGGGCCGGCTCGGGGAGGCCGCCGCCGAGTACGGCCACGCCGGGGTGATGTTCCGGCGGGCCGGTGCGCCGTTCGGCGAGGCGCTCGCCGCGTACCGGCACGGGCTGGCCCTGTCGCAGCTGGGTAAGCCGGCGGCGGCGCGCGGCGAGCTGCACCGCGCCCAGCGGTTGTTCGCCGCCGTCGCTAGCCCCTGGTGGGAGGCGCAGGCACTGGCGGCGCTCGCCTCCGTGGCGCCGGCCGGGACCGCGGACGCCCGGCTGCTGCGCCGCCGGGCGCTGGATCGCTGCGGCGAACTGGACGCGCCCGAGGTGCGGGGCCTACGCGCCCGGCTGCACCGCGAACTGGCGGAGTGACCGGTGGGGCCCCGCGCCCCGGGGGGCGGCCCCCCC
>NZ_JBEYIX010000109.1:0-4554 GCF_040636055.1 Micromonospora sp. NPDC006766
TCCGGATCGGTGATCTGCTCCGGGCTGCCCCAACCCGAGCTCGGGCGCTGCTGGAACAGACCCAGCGAGTCATGGTCATTCTGGTCACCCAGGTGACCCAGGTTCTCCAGCTTCGACTCCTGCAGACTCGTGGCGATCGACGATCACCCCGCGGCGCATGCCAGAAGCGGGTCACCCCAAACCGGGGGCGATGCGCCGCCACACGACACTAGAATCGGACTAATCGAAACAAAAGGAGGCAAATAGCGTGGGAATGCCCCGAGTTGAGGAGTGCAGCGTCGCGTCCTGCGCCTACAACCGCACCAACCACTGCCACGCCTTCGCCATCACGATCGGCAGCAGCGATCACGCGCGCTGCCACACCTTTATCGAGACGCCGGTGCGGGGCGGAAACGAGCAACCGGTCGCCCAGGTAGGTGCCTGCCAGCGCGCCGACTGCCAGCACAACTCCAACCTGGAGTGCCACGCCGCAGCGATCATCGTTGGTCCGGCAATGGACTTGGCCGACTGCATGACGTACCAGAGCCGCTGAACCCGCTACTGCCTCAGGCGAGGTTGCTGGACTCACGGATCACCGTGACCAACTCGTTGATGATGTTGTTGAGCGCGAAGTCCTTCGGGGTGAAGACGCGGGCCACGCCGGCCGCGAGCAGCGCCTCGGCGTCGCCGGCCGGGATGATGCCGCCGACCACCACGGGCAGGTCGGCCCGCCCTGCGGCTCGCAGCCCGTCCAGTACGGCCGGCACGGCGGCCAGGTGCGAACCGGAGAGCACCGAGAGGCCGACCAGGTCCACGTCCTCCTCGACCGCAGCGGCCACGATCTGCCCGGCGGTCAACCGGATGCCCTGGTACACCACTTCGAAGCCGGCGTCGCGGGCGCGTACCGCGATTTGCTCGGCGCCGTTGGAGTGCCCGTCCAGGCCGGGCTTGCCGACCAGCAGCCGCAGCCGACCGCTGCCCAGTTCGCGTGCCGTGGCGGCGACCCGCTCGCGGACCGCCGCGAGCCCCGCGCCGCCGGCGGGCCCGGCGCCACCGGCGGGCCCGGCGCCACCGGACCCGGCCGTGGCAAACCTGACGGTGGCGGACCCGGCGGCGCCGATGAGGCCGGTCGGTGCCCGGTACTCGCCGAAGACCTGGCGTAGCGCACCCGCCCACTCCCCCGTGGTCACGCCGGCCCGCACGCACTCCAGGGTGGCGTCCATCAGGTTCGTCGCGGTCGCGGCGTCCGCTCGCAACCGGGCCAAGGCCGACCGCACGGCCGCCGCGTCCCGACCGGCTCGCCACTCGCGTACGGCGTCGACGGCGGCCACCTCGACGGCCGGGTCGACCTGTTCGATCGTCCGCGCCCCGGCCGCCGTCAGCGGCGACGGCTCGGTCTCGGTGAACCGGTTGACGCCGACCACCACGTCGGTGCCGGCCTCGATCCGGCGGCGGCGGTCGGCGAGCGACGCGACCAGGGCGCTCTTCAGGTAGCCGGTCTCCACGGCGGTCACCACGCCGCCCATCTCGAGCACCTTCGCCAGCTCGACCCGGGCGCCGGCCACGACGTCGCCGACCAGCGCCGTCATCACGTGCGAGCCCTCGAAGAGGTCCGGATGTTCCAGCAGGTCCGACTCGTACGCCAGCACCTGCTGCATGCGCAGCGACCACTGCTGGTCCCAGGGGCGGGGCAGGCCGAGCGCCTCGTTCCAGGCGGGCAGCTGCACCGCACGGGCACGGGCGTCCCGGGAGAGCGTGACGCCGAGCATCTCCAGCACGATGCGCTGGACGTTGTTCTCCGGCTGCGCCTCGGTGAGGCCGAGCGAGTTGACCTGCACGCCGTACCGGAAACGCCGTTGCTTCTCCTCCGCCACGCCGTACCGGTCGCGGGTGATCTCGTCCCAGAGCGTGCCGAACGCGCGCATCTTGGCGATCTCCTCGACGAACCGCACTCCGGCGTTGACGAAGAAGGAGATCCGCTGCACGACGTCGCCCAACCGCTCGGCGGGCACCTGGCCGGAGTCGCGCACGGCGTCGAGCACGGCGACCGCGGTGGCCAGCGCGAAGCCGACCTCCTGCACCGGCGTCGCGCCGGCCTCCTGGAGGTGGTACGAGCAGATGTTGACCGGATTCCACCGCGGCATCTCACGCAGCGTGTACGCGATGACGTCCGCGGTCAGCCGTAGCGACGCGGCCGGCGGGAAGATGTGGGTCCCTCGGGACAGGTACTCCTTGATGATGTCGTTCTGCGTGGTGCCGGCGCAGTGGGCCAGTTCCGCGCCCTGCTCGGTGGCGACCGTGGCGTAGAGGCCGAGCAGCCACATGGCCGGCGCGTTGATGGTCATCGAAGTGTTCATCTCGGCCAGCGGGATGCCCTCGAAGAGGCTCCGCAGGTCGCCGAGGTGCGCCACCGGCACGCCCACCCGGCCCACCTCGCCGGCGGCCAGCTCGTGGTCCGGGTCGTACCCGGTCTGAGTGGGCAGGTCGAACGCGATCGACAGTCCGGTCTGCCCCTTTGCCAGGTTGCGACGGAAGAGCGCGTTGGTGGCCGTGGCGGAGGAGTGACCGGCGTAGGTGCGCATCACCCAGGGCCGGTCGCGTTCCGGCAGCCACCCAGGAGAGGCATTCTCGCCCATGGCTGGAGTCTAAATTACCGTTAAGTAGATCAGGTTGTGGAAAACCACACAGGCCCATAGAGCGGACCACCGGGCACGAGCGGCGCAACATGGCCTACGCCGCCACACCCCCGAGCGCCGGGTGCTGCGCCGGCGTCGCACACTGGACGGCATGGATGATGAGCTGGCGATCTCCGTACGGGGACTACGCAAGGCGTACGGCGACAACGTCGCGGTGGCGGGCGTGGACCTCGACGTCCACCGGGGCGAGGTGTTCGCCCTGCTCGGCCCGAACGGCGCGGGAAAGACCACCACCGTGGAGATCCTGGAGGGCTACCGGCAGCGCGACGCGGGCGAGGTACGCGTACTCGGCGTCGACCCGGCCCACCCCGGGCCGGACTGGCGCTCCCGGGTCGGCATGGTGCTACAGGGCACCGGCGAGTTCGACGAGTTGACCGTGGGCGAGGTGGTGCGACACTTCGCCGGCTTCTACCCCGGCGCCGACGACCCGGACAAGGTCATCGAGCGGGTCGGGCTGGGCGCCAAGGCCAAGGCTCGTACGCACACCCTCTCCGGCGGGCAGAAGCGCCGCCTCGACGTGGCGCTGGGCATCATCGGCCGCCCCGAGTTGCTCTTCCTCGACGAGCCGACCACCGGCTTCGACCCGGAGGCGCGGCGGGAGTTCTGGGAGCTGATCCGTGACCTGGCAGCGGCCGGCACCACGATCGTGCTGACCACGCACTACCTGGACGAGGCTGAGGCCCTGGCGGACCGGGTCGGTGTGATCGCCGCCGGGCGAGTGGTCGAGGTGGCCCCGCCCGCCCGGCTGGGCAACCGGCAGGAGTCCTTCGCGACGGTCTCCTGGCGTACGCCGGACGGGACGCTGGAGAGCGCGGAGAGCGCCACGCCGACGGCGCTGGTCGCGGAGCTGGCCACGCGCTTCGGCGGCGAGGTCCCGGGGCTCACGGTGACCCGACCGACCTTGGAAGACGTCTACCTCAAGATGATCGGACGCTGATGACGACCACCACGAAGCCGGCGGCCCCGGTCGCCGCCCCCGCGACCCGGCGGCTCGGGCCGGGCGCGCTCACGCTGCGGCAGGGCCGGATGGAGATCACCCAGTTCCTGCGCAGCCGGGAGTCCGTCGTCTTCACGATGGCCTTCCCGATCATCATGATCCTGGTCTTCGCCTCGATCTTCAAAGGCGAGCTCGGCGGCGGGGTGAAGTTCACCCAATACTTCGTCACCGGCATGATCGCGACCGGCCTGATGACGGTGAGCTTCCAGAACCTCGGCATCTGGATCCCGATCGAGCGGGACCGTGGCGTGCTCAAGCGCTATCGGGGCACCCCGATGCCGAAGTGGGTGTACTTCGCCGGCAAGGTGATCATGGTGGTGGCGATTGGTGTCGCCGAGACCGCCCTGCTGCTGCTCGTCGCGGTGCTGCTGTTCGACCTGAGGCTGCCCGACACGGCCGCCAAGTGGCTCACCTTCGGCTGGGTCGCCGCGCTCGGCGTCACCGCCTTCACCCTCTGCGGCATCGCCATGTCCTCGCTGGCCCGCACCGCCCGCAGCGGCTCAGCCGTGATCACCCCGGTCGCCCTGGTTCTCCAGTTCATCTCCGGCGTGTTCTTCGTCTTCACCAGCCTGCCCAACTGGATGCAGCAGGTGGCGGCACTGTTCCCACTCAAGTGGATGTGCCAGGGGCTCCGGTCGGTCTTCCTGCCGGACAGCTTCGGCACGCAGGAGCCGAGCGGCTCCTTCGAGCTGGGCCGGGTCGCCCTCGTCCTCGCCCTCTGGTGCGTGATCGGCCTGGCCCTCTGCCTGACCACCTTCCGCTGGACCACCAAGCGCGACGGCTGATGTGTAAGACATCCCAGGACGTACGAGTGTCAAGTAGCGGGTTCGGCGGTGTGGTGTGGCCAGGCGGTCGTCTCGTTGTAGGGCGTGCCGGTTTTGA
>NZ_JBEYIX010000110.1:0-4489 GCF_040636055.1 Micromonospora sp. NPDC006766
AGTTATGTCCACAACGTACAGACGATCACGCGGTGGCCGCCTCGCGTCCACCCCGCTCTACCAGCGGCATCTCAAACGGCGGCTGCCGTACTAGCTGCCGGTCAAGCACGCGCGACCGGCGGCAGATCCGGATACCGAATCGCGGGCAGTGGCCGTGGCATCAAGCGACGCAGAACTCGTTGCCCTCGGGGTCCTGCATGACGACGTGGCCGAGCACGTCGCCGTACCACTCCTCGCGGATCACCGTCGCGCCAGCGGCGACCAACTCGGGGACTTTCTGCCGGATCAGTCGGGCGCGCTCGACCATGTCCCAGGGGCCTGGACCGGCCACCCGGACATCGATATGCACTCGGTTCTTGCTGGACTTGCCCTCGACTTCATACTGGAAGAATCGGACATCTTTCCCGAAGTGCATAGGGCAACCTCGACAAACCAAGAACCGAACCAGCTTCAAATTCCGGCCAACGTCAGCACGTGATCGAATCCGCGAAGCTGGGCTGGCGAACTCACCATCGGCAGTACCAGGGCCGGTACCCCGGCGGTCACGGAACCGCCGTCGCCGCTGGGATGGTCACCGACCATCAGCGTTCGATCTGGCTGTGCCGCCAGGGCGTCGAGTGCGGTGCGCCAGATCCGTACATCGGGTTTGACGAAGCCGACCTCGTAGGAAAGAACGAATGCATCGATGTAGCGGTCAAGCCCGTGCCTCGCAAAGCATTTGCGAATGTCCCAGCCGACATTACTGACCACGCCAAGGCGAATATCGCGGGCACTCAGTGCGGCGAGAGTGGACGACGTGTCCGCGTACGGCTCGAGCGCTTCGGCGTGCGTTTCGTGCAGGGCTCGCGCAAACGGCAGGTCCACCCCACGGATTTGCTGCAGGACAGCCAGAATCGCCCGGTCCCACACCTGTGGGTCCAAGTCGCGGGCAAAATGAGCAGGGTCCGTGGCCGTTGTCCGCAACAACTCAGCGCAATCCGCGGCGATGCGCTGAGCGTCACCGGCGGCCACCTCCCGGCCGATCAATGCCGCGGCGCTGCCGACCCAGCGGTTGGGGTCTCTGGCGAACAGGGTCCAAGCGAAGTCGAACAGGACGGTTGTCACGGGTTTCGAAGGCACCAGGTCACCCTAGATCAGCGGGACGATTGACGTGGGCCATGATGCTCCTGACTGCGCTCGACGCAGAACAGGTTGCCCTCCGGGTCGGCCCTGGTCACCCAACCGGCGCCGTTGGGGCTTGCGATGATCCTCGTACTCGGGTCGCGCCCGAGCCCCTTCAGCCGCACGACCTCCTCATCGCGTGTCCCGTCGGTCGGCATGACATCGATATGCATTCGGCGACCGGTTCTTGGTTCAGCGGCTTTCCCCTCGGGCACCTTCAGGAAACTAATGGCGGGGCCCCGGCCATCCAGGTCGACGATCGACGCGTTATCGGGCTCGTCGAAGCCAGATTCCTTGACATAGCCGAGGGCCAGCGCCCAGAAAGCGGCGATCCGCTGCGGATGGTCGGCATCGCATCCCAAGGTCCAAAAGTCGCCATGACGCCAACGTACGGGGGCTGCGACCAGCTGTCATCGGCAAGAGCGCGACGACGCCACCGCAGTTCCGTCACTCAGCGTGGCGCTCGGTCGGCGGCATGTGCGTGCGCGTGACTCGTGCGTCTGTGAGGATGCATCCGACGGTGGGCGCCGCTATCAGGGCGATTGTTCCGATCGCTGGGGGCGGCGGTTAGTCGCGTCCCACGGCGTTAACCCGTGCCCGGTCGCCGTTGAAGTCCGGGTCGAGGCGGTCGGCCAGACAGGACCGGTGCGCGGCGAACGACGCACATCCCGGTCCCTCACTGCTGCGCACATCGACGGTGACGCCGTCACCGCCAGGGCTGAGGATTGTGAGCTGGCCGCAGCATCCGCACGGCCAACTGAACTCACGCAGGTCCGCGGCACGCATCGTGAGTCGTATCCAGACGGGCGGGTGGTACCGGCGGATCTCCTGGACAACCGCATCGACCTGCTCGCCGACTGGCGGGTACTCCTCGGGCAGTGCCCGAGGCGCGCCCGACGGGCTGTCGATGACGCCGGCGTCAACCGACGCGCCCACCGTTTCATGTCCGAGGACCTCCGCCATGACCCCCCAACGCTCATGGCTCATGACCGTCGCTCGGACGGTGGTGCCCACCACCAGGTCACAGCCGACGCTGTCGAAACGCTGCACCGGCTGATCGTCGCGCACCGCCTCGTCAGCGGCACAGCCGGGCATGCGTACTCCAGTCGGGGGGCAGGCAAAGACGGCCCACTTGCAGCCCATCCGCTCGCTGGGCGGCAAATGAGTGTGTACTCGGGGCATCGCACAGGTAGCTTGCCTCCTCGTGGAGAACCATCCGGCGCACGCACCGTTGCTCTCTGCTAGGTGGCCGGTCTTTACCGCCGAACTCGCCGCGGCGCTCGTGGCCGAAGGTGAGGAACGGCTGGCGGAGCAGGTCGGGCGGCTGCGAGTCGTGCAGACGTGCGGTTGCGGGGACGACTTCTGCCAGAGCTTCCACACCGCGCCGAAGCCGGCTGAGGCCTACGGCGATAGCCACCGCAATGTCTGCCTCGACGCGCCATGGCCGGGCTACCTCATCCTCGACGTGGTCCACGACGAGATCAGGTACGTCGAAGTGCTGTACCGATCACCGTTGTGCTGACCGCTCCCGCCTCCGCAGCCGCGCGGCCGGCGGCAGAAGCGGATGTTGTCTCTCGACAGCTTCAGGCCACTACGCTGCGAGCCGTGAAACGAAGGGTGTACCGAGTCTGGTTTCAGACGATCGTGCTAACCGCGGCGATGGCAGTTTTCCTGCTGATTTCCGTATCGATGTTCACGGTGGGCGACGAGTGGTCCAGGAGCGATCCCGTCAGCCTCGTCCTGTACTCGGTCATCGGCGTCGGCAGCCTGTTCGGCATCTGGCTTGCGCTTCGAATGGGGGTTGTCGTTGACGAGCACGGAATCCGCATTCGCAACTTCGGCCGGGGCAGGTTCCTCCGGTGGCAGGATGTGGCTGCCCTGTCTTGCGAGGTGTACGACGTCAGGCTCGGGTTCCCGCTGTACGCCCCGGTCGTGCGGATGGCCGTGCCATCTGAACCCTCCGACGCAGCGTCCGTACCGCTGACGGCGTTGGGGTCCTACCGGTCGAGGGTCGCGCAGCGGCGCACCGGGGCGCTGGCGGCGCTCGTACCCCCGCAGCGAACCGTACCTGCGGCTGAGGCACCGAACCCTCGCGCGGACAACAAATAAGGCCGGCCGTACCGGCCGAGCGCTGTAACCGGAACCCCGTGTCCTTGATGCGCTCAATTCGACATGTCCGGGAGCTGTGCGGCCCAACTCATCGTGATGTTCTGTAGCGCGCCGATCGCGGCCAGATGAGTGCACGTGATCTTGGTGCGAGTGGGTTCGGCGCAGCCCTCGACATCGACGAATGGTTATAGCGGTGGGTGTTCGCTGAGCCCCGTGCGTCGCTGAACGGCGGTCAGCATGGCCTGGATGTCGTGGCGGGCGAGCGCTGCTGGATCGATGGCCTTGGCGAAGGTGCCCGCGGGGCGGCGGATCGTCGTACGCCACCGGCCGTGTGCGTGGCGGATGGTGACTCCGGCTTTGGCTGCCGCGAAGTCGTACCAGATCTCCAGCACGTCGTTCGCGCCTGCCGCCCACCAGGCTTGCCACGGCGTGGCGCGGATCTGCTCGAGCAGGGTGTGGAGAGTGTTCTGGTAGCCGGCGGGGATGCCGTTCATCGGTCCGCCCCCGATGACCTCGATGCGTGCGCCAAGGTCGTCGGGAACCTGCACGGTGATCGCGGGAGTGCCGGTGGTGTCGCTCGACTTGCCAGGCCCCGACGGGCTCGGCTCCGCGGTCCCAAGGGAGTCCGGATTCGTCAGGTTGAGGCTGAGCAGGCCCTGCTCGTCGCCGAACATGCCGGCCCATGGCGCGACCTCGACCGTGCTTGTGTCCCGCCAGCGCAATGTGTGGGCGCTGCGCTGGAAACCCGCCGACGTGCTGAACGCCAGCGCGGGCGCCGACACGGCGACCACCTGATCGTCGGCGCGCCGCCGTACCTCGATCACCACCCGGCCATAGCCGTCGTCGTGCAGGACGAACACCGGACGAGCGCTATGCCGCCGGTCCGGGCTGGTCTTTGCCGGCCCGGTCCAGCGGTAGCGCAGGCCGGCCGCCAGCGTGTGGGCATGCGCTGCGGCCAGAGCGTCCTGGTCCCAGCCGCGGTCTCGCCCCAGCCGAGTCGTGGCGGCGTGCACCACATCGAGGACCAGCCGGGCTCGGTCGGCGGCGGGCAGCCCCGCGATGCCGGGTGGCAGGGCGGCTTCGCCGATCTCGAACCCCTCACGAACGTCCGGATGCACAGTCACCTGATTTGACCAAGTAGTTCTGGCCCCACTGGGCGAACTTGTTTTGGCCCCACCCCGGTCCCGTGGCGCGGTGTACCAACTTGTTTGGCTCCACA
>NZ_JBEYIX010000111.1:0-4372 GCF_040636055.1 Micromonospora sp. NPDC006766
CACGACGACGGCTCCGGGGGGTGTATTTGCGTTGAATGTGGCAAAGGTCAGGTTCAGCAAAACCAGTGCCGTCAAGAGTACGAGGGAAAGCGGAAAACAAGGGGCCCCTCCTTCCACCTCAGGTGACCGCGGCGAGGAACTCGCTGTAGAACAGGCCCAGCGCGATGGCCACGCCGATGCCGGCAATGATCCAGAACCGGACCACGATGTTGACCTCGCTCCAGCCGGCCAGTTCGAAGTGGTGCTGCAGCGGTGACATCCGGAACACCCGCTTACCGGTGGTCCGGAACGAGATGATCTGGATCACCACGGACATCGTGATGATCACGAACAGCGCGCCGATGATCGGCAGCAACAGGATGGTCCGGGTGGACATCGCCATGCCGGCGATCAGGCCGCCCAGGCCGAGCGCGCCGGTGTCGCCCATGAAAATCCGGGCCGGCGAGGTGTTCCACCAGAGGAAACCGACGCAGGCGCCGGCCGCCGCGCCGGCGATCAGGGCGATCTCCAGCGGGTCCCGGACCGTGTAGCAGTATCCCGTGGTGTAGTCCGGGTCGGCGCACCAGTGCCGGTACTGCCAGAAGGCGATCAGCGAATACGCGGCCAGCACCATCACCGAGGCACCGGTGGCCAGGCCGTCCAGACCGTCGGTGAGGTTCACCCCGTTGGTCGCCGCCATCACCACCAGGATGATCACGATCACCGCACCGATCTTGCCGATCTCCAGGGCCGGGATGTCCCGGATGAAGCTCAGCGTGGTGCTGCCCACCGTCTCGGCATTGGTCCGGTTGCCGGCCCGGTCGTACATGGTGCTCGGGAAGTAGAGCGCGATGACGCCGAAGACCGCCCCGACAATGATCTGGCCGGCCAGCTTGCCGCGCTTGTTGAGGCCGCCGCTGTGCCGCTTGCGCACCTTGAGGAAGTCGTCGATGAAACCGACCGCGCCGGAGAACACCATCAGCCCCAGCAGCACCAGCGCGGTGATGGTCGGCTCGACCTGGGCGATCTGCATGTCCGGCAGGGTGGTCAGCGCCAGGTGACCGGCGACGTACGCGATCACCGTGGCCAGGATGAAGACCACGCCGCCCATCGTCGGCGTGCCCTTCTTGCCCTGGTGCATGGCCGGGCCCTCGGCCCGGATCGGCTGCCCGGCCTTGAGCCGGGTGAACACCTTGATCGCGATCGGGGTCAAGAACAGCGAGACGATGAAGGCGACCCCGATGGCGACGATCACCGCCCTCATGAGGCGGCTCCCTCGGTGGCATCGGCGCGCAACGCGTCGGCCACCTCCCAGGTGCGGTACCGGGAGCCCTTCACCAGGACCACGTCACCCGGACGCAGCTCGCTCCGCAGCGCCTCGACGGCTGCCGCCTGATCGGTGAGCAGCACCGATTCTCCTCCCCAGTCACTTACCGCTGTGGCCCCTTCGTGGATCGGCACCGCCGGCTCGCCCACCACGAGTAGCCGGTCGACACCCAGCTCGGCCGCCAGCCGGCCGACCTGCTGGTGCCCCTCCGTCTCGAAGTCGCCCAGCTCGGCCATGTAGCCGAGCACCGCGACGGTACGCCCCGACCCGCGCATGCTGACCAGCGACCGTAGCGCGACCGCCATCGAGGCCGGGTTGGCGTTGTACGAGTCGTCGATGACGGTGACCCCGTCAGGGCGCTCGAACACGTCCATCCGCCGGCTGGAGACGAGCCCCAACTCGCCCAGCGCGGTGGCCAGGTCGGCCACGGACATCCCCAGCTCGCGGGCCACCGTCGCGGCGGCGAGGGTGTTGGAGACCTGGTGCCGCCCGGTCAGCCCGAGCCGCACCGGGGCGCTTCCCTCCGGCGTCACCAGGGTGTACGCCGCCCGCCCCCGCTCGTCGAGCGTCACGTCCACCGCCCGCACGTCGGCCCGCTCCGATTCGCCGTACCGGACGACCCGGGCCCCGGTGCGGGTGGCCATCGCGTCCACGCGGGGATCGTCGGCGTTCAGCACGGCCAGCCCGTCGGCGGGCAGCGCCTCGACCAGCTCCCCCTTGGCCAGGGCGATGGTCTCCACCGAGCCGAACTCGCCGAGGTGCGCGACCCCGACGTTGAGCACCACCGAGATCCGCGGCGGCACCACGTCGCAGAGGTAGCGGACGTGCCCGACCCCCCGGGCGCCCTTCTCCATTACCAGGTAGCGGGTCTGAGGGGTGGCCTGCAACGCCGTGTACGGGTGCCCCAGCTCGTTGTTGAACGAGCCGGGCGGTGCCACGGTCGGGCCGAGCCGGACGGCCAGCTGGGCGATCAGATCCTTGGTGCTGGTCTTGCCGGACGACCCGGTAAGCCCGATCACGGTCAGCCCGGGCAGCCGGTCGACCACCGCGCGGGCCAGCCGTCCCATCGCGTCGAGCGCGTCGCCGACCAGCACCATCGGCACGCCGGGCACCTCGCGGGTGCCGAGCACGGCCACCGCGCCCGAGGCCACTGCGGCGGCAGCGTAGTCGTGCCCGTCCACCTGCTCGCCGGGAAAGGCGACGAAGAGCCCGCCGGGGCCGACCTTGCGCGAGTCGAACTCGACGGTGCCGGTGACCCGGACGTCCGGGTCAGCGGCGACCAGCCGGCCGTCGACGGCGGCGGCCACCTCGGCCACGGTCAGCGGGATCATCGCTGCCCCACCAGGTCGCCGAAGCGGGCGCGCAGCGCCGCCGCCAACTCCACCCGGTCGTCGAACGGCAGCACCTCGCCGTTGATCTCCTGGCCGCGTTCCTGGCCCTTGCCCAGCAGCGCGACGATGTCACCCGGTTCGGCCACCCGGACCGCCTCCTCGATCGCGGCCCGTCGACCGGGCGCCTCGATGATCCGCGCACCGGTGTCCGCCGCGTACGCCCCGACCAGCACCTCGCCCCGGATCGCGGCCGGGTCCTCGGTGCGCGGATTGTCGTCGGTCACCAGCACCACGTCGGCGCCCCGGGCCGCCACGGCGCCCATCACCGGCCGCTTGCCCCGGTCCCGGTCGCCGCCGGCGCCCAGCACGCAGATCAGTCGGCCCACGGTCAGCTCCCGCAGGGCGACCAGCACCGCCTCGATTGCGTTGGCCTTGTGCGCGTAGTCGACGACCCCGAGCACCGGGGCGTCGCCGCTGACCAGTTCCAGCCGCCCGGGCACCCCGCCGCAGCCAGCCACCCCCGACGCGGCGGTGGCCGGATCGACCCCGGCGGCCACCAGAGTGGCGATGGCGAGCAGCGCGTTGGCCACGTTGTGCCGGCCGGGCAGCGACACGCCGGTGGGCAGGGTCACTCCGTCCGGGCCGTGCACGGTGAAGCGCTGCGCGTACCCCTCGCCGTCGACGCCGTCAGCCCACCAGGTTGCGGCCGGGTCACCGGCCGCCGAATAGGTCACGGTCGCCGGCTTGAGCAGCGGGCGCAGCGCCGGGTCGTCGTGGTTGAGCACCTCGACCTGGCAGCGCCCGTCGAAGAGCTTCGCCTTGGCGGCGAAGTAGTCTGCCTCGTCGGCGTGGAAGTCCAGGTGGTCGGAGCCGAAGTTGGTGTAGCCGCCGACGTCGAACCGGACCCCGCCGACCCGCCCCATGGCCAGGGCGTGGCTGGACACCTCCATGACCACCGCGTCGACTCCGCGCTCGCGGGCCACGGCGAGCATGGCGTGCAGGTCGGTCGCCTCCGGGGTGGTCCGGACGCTGTCGATCACCAGGTCGCCGAGCCGGGTCTCCACCGTGCCGATCAGGCCGGTGGTGTGCCCGGCGGCGCGCAGCCCGGACTCGATCAGGTAGCTGGTGGAGGTCTTGCCGGCGGTGCCGGTCACGCCGATCACGGTCAGCCCCGCGGTCGGTTCGCCGTAGACGGCCGAGGCGAGCATGCCGAGCGCCGCGCGCGGGTTGGCCACCACCAGGGCCGGCAACCCGTGGTCGGCGGCCTGCTCGGCGCCGGCCGGGTCGGTGAGTACGGCGACCGCGCCGGCCGCCGCCGCGTCGGCGACGAACTCCGCGCCGTGCCGGCGGGCACCGGGCAGGGCAGCGTACAGGTCGCCGGGGCGGACCTCGCCGCTGGCGTGGGTCACCCCGGTCACCATCGGATCACCGCTAGTAGGAGGCGCCACGGCGAGCCGGGCGGCTAGGTCACCGAGCCGGATTCCGGTCACGGTACGGGGACGAGGATTGCCGCGCACGGCGTCAGACCCTACCCGGTCGCCCGCTCCCGGCCGAACGGCGCGCCTGAATCTCCGCCTCAGGGGACCCCGCCGCAGGCGGAAGGCGCCCCTGGCGGAGGGCGCTGGTCGCCCGCTCCGCTCGTACGACGGTCAGCGGTTGCAGCGGGTGCAGCGGCGCGCACCGCGTGTCGCACCCGTTTCCTGATCACCTCCGCATCGGGACGCATCTGGGGCAG
>NZ_JBEYIX010000112.1:0-4338 GCF_040636055.1 Micromonospora sp. NPDC006766
CCGGCCGATGGTTTCCCCACAGCGCCAAGGACCCGGTCAACGGCTCCGACATCCCCTACTTCCAGGTGGACACCTGGCAAAAGATCGCACCGCCCACCGAGCCGTACGAATAGGCCGTTGCCTGCTCGTCGACGAGTAGCCCTGCGGTGGTGCGGTCACATTCGGTCCGGCCGGAGCAGATGGCGAAGCGCCTCCAGAATCAGGCCGGCGGCGGGTGTGGTGGCAAGGGCGTAGTTCATCCGGTTTCCATCGCGGTAGCGGCGGACCAGTCGGGCGTGGCGCAGGTGGCGTAACTGATGGGACAGGTACGACACCGGCCGGTTCAGCCTTGCGCTGAGATCGGTCACACAGGCATCCGTCTCGGTGAGCACCAACAGGATGCGGATCCGTACCGGGTGGGCGATGAGCCGGAGCACGTCGACGGCCGCGTCGATCTCGGAGGCGTCGGTCATGGCGTACGCACCGGAGCCCCCGCACCCGAGGGTGCCCATCGTTTGGCGACCAGGGACAGGAGCAGGACGGCGGTCGCCGCCAGTGTGATGCTGCCACCCGCGGCGACCTCCGCGAGGCGCGAGAGCCACAGTCCACCGACGGCGCTGACGAGGCCGAAGGTGACGGCCAGTCCGGTCATCGGGGCGAGACGGTCGGTCCAGGCTCGGGCAGCGGCGGCCGGGGCGACAATGAGCGCGAGGGCGAGAACGGCGCCGACGGCCGGCACCACCGCGACGACGACGAGATCGATCAACAGGAAAAGGGCGAGGTCGAGCAGCCAGGTGGGATAGCCGGCGGCGCGGGCGCCGGCGGGATCAAAGCCGGCGAAGAGCAGATGCCGGCCGCCGAGTGACAGCCCAGCCACGGCGACCGCCAGGATGACGACGGTCATGGCAAGGTCCTGGTCGCTGACGGTGAGGATCGAGCCAACGAGGAAGGCGGACAGGTCATGGCTGAACCCGTCCTGGGTGGCGACGAGGGCGACGCCGAGGGCGAACCCGGCCGAGAGGACCACACCGGTGGCGGCGGTGGCGCCCTGGCCGCGAATGCGGGCGAGCGCGGCGATGGCGGCGGCCATGAGCAGCCCGGCGATCGCGCCACCAAGATAGACGTTGATCCCGAGAATGGCCGCCGCGACCAGACCGGGGAACGCCGCGTGGGTCATCGTCATGGTGAAGAAGGACAGGCGGCGCAGCACGACGTGAACGCCGACGAGACCGCTGAGCACGCCAACGACGGCGGCTTCGGTCATGGCACGGCGGAACGTGTCCTCAAGCAGCCAGTTCACGCGCTCGCCGCCCGGTTGGTGAATCGTTGGCGCGCGGCAGCGGCGAGCAGGGCGAGCAGATAGCAGCCGATGAGGGTGAGAACCACCGCCGAGGCGGAGGTCAGACGGATGCCGTGCTCGACGGAGGCGGTCCAACTGGCCAGCAGGCCGAGATAGCCGGCCAGGGCGCAGACGGCGGTGGCGAGCAGGACCATGGCGGCAACCCGGTCGGTCAGCAGGCGCGCGATCGCGGCGGGGACAACGAGCAGGGCGATGACGAGGATGGTGCCGACCGCTTGGACCGCGGCGACGACGACGAGCGCGACGGCGGTGTTGAGCGCGAGGTCGAGCAGGGTGATCCGGAAACCGGCGGAGGCGGCGGCGACCGGGTCGAAGGCGCGCAGGACCAGCGGCCGGGCGATGACGGCGAGGATGATGAGGACGACGGCGGCCAGGGCGGCGGTCTGGGCAAGCTGGGTGGGGGTCACGGTGAGCAGCCGGCCGAACAGGAACGCGGTCAGGTCGCTGGTGTAGGAGTGGCGTCGGGAGACGAGGACGACGCCGAGGGAGAACATCGCTGTCAGCAACACGGCGATGGTGGTGTCCTCGTTGAGCTGCGCCCGCCGGCTGAGCAGGGTGACGGCGACGGCGGTCAGCAGGGCGGCGACCAGGGCGCCGGCGGGGATGCCGGGGTAACCGCCGGCGAGGAAGCCGAGCACAACACCAGGGAAGACGGTGTGGGTGAGCGCGTCGGCGACGAAGGCGAGCCGACGGAGGAACACGAGTACGCCGACGGGTCCGCACACGGCGGCGAGCAGCAGCACTTCGGCCAGGGCGCGGCCCATGAACGGTGTGTCGAACGGCGTGATCCACGCGTTCATGCGATGACCCGGTGAGCTGCGGCGTGCTGGATGCCGGGGCGGGATCGGTGTGGCCCGGCGAGGATGTCGGTGACGCGGCCGGTGCTGGCATGGCCGTCGTGGATCAGGCAGGCGGCGTCCGCGAGGTCGCGGGCGATGTCGAGGTCGTGGGTGCTGAGCACGACCGCGGTCCCGGTGGCGGCGAGTTCCCGCAGCAGGCGTACAACGACGTCCCGGCTGGCGGTGTCCAGGCCGTTGAAAGGTTCGTCCAGCAGCATCAGCCGGGCCTGGCTGGCGATCGCGCGGGCGAGCAGGACGCGCTGACGTTGGCCGCCGGAGAGCAGTCCGAAGCGGGTCCGTGCCCGGTCGGCCAGACCCACCCGGGCAAGCGCGTCGGCGGCGATGTCCCGGTCGGCGGGACGGATCTGTCGCACCCAGCGGGTGGGTCGGTAGCGGCCCATGAGCACGACATCCCCGGCACTGACCGGGAAGTCGGCGTCGAGGGTGTCGGCCTGCGGCACGTAAGCGGCGGCGCCGCGGGCACGGCCGGCGGGGCGGCCGCAGACTGTGACGTCACCGGCGAGGACGTCGGCGAGCCCGACGACGGCCTTGATGAGGGTGGACTTGCCGGCACCGTTGGCACCGAGGAGCACCACGGTTTGACCGTACGTCACGACGAGGTCGACGCCGGTTAGCACCGGGTGGCCGCGGTAGCCGACGCCGGCCCGCACCAGGTGCAGGGCGGCGTCGGCGTCGGCAGGGGTGTGCTCAGCCACCGAGGGCCCGCACGATGGTGTCGGTGTTGTGTTCCTCCGCACCCAGGTAGGTCCCTTGCGGGGTGTCCGGGGCGCCGAGGCTGTCGCCGAAGAGGGCGTCCTCGCCGCCGATCACCTGCACGCCGGCCTGCCGGGCGATCGCTTCGGCGGCCTTGGGCGGCAGCGAGCTCTCGCTGAAGACCGCCTTCACGCCGGTTTCCTTGATCTTGGCTACCAGGTCCTCGATCTGCTTGGCCGACAGCTCGGCGCTGGTGTCCAGGCTGGGGATGACGGAGCCGACGAACTGCAGCTGGTATCGGTCGATGTAGTAACCGAATGCGTCGTGGTTGGTGACCAGCTTGCGCTGGTCAGCCGGGAGTGCGGCGAACTTGCGCTCGTTGTCGGCGTCCAGCTTGTCCAGCTTGGCCGCGTACGCCTGGAAGTTGCTGCGGTAGGTGTCGGCCTGGCCTGGGTCGGCGGCGACAAGGGCCTTCTCGATGTTCTCAGACATGATCTTGGCGTTGCGGGGGTTGTGCCAGATGTGCGGGTCTCCCTCGGCCATGTCTGCGTCCTCGGGGTCGCCCTTGCGCAGGGTGACCCCTTCTGACGTGTCGACGACGGTGCCGGTGAAGCCGGCTGAGGAGATCGTGGGGTCGAGCCACTCTTCCAGGCCGACGCCGTTCTTGATCACAAGCTTCGCGGCGCCGATCGCCTGGATGTCGGCCGGGGTGGGTTCGTAGTCGTGGGGGTCGACGTTGGGCTTGATGATCTGCGTGACGGTGACGGCGTCGCCGCCGACGTTGCGGGCGAAGTCGGCGACCTCGGGGGTCGTGGCGACGACGGCGAGCTTGCCGGCCGCGGCCGGACTGGACGGGCTGTCGTCCTTCGAGGAGCCGCAGCCGGCGGCGGCGCTGATCGCCGCGATCGCCAGGACGGTTCCAAGCGTACGGATGGATGGTGTCACGACCGCTCCTTGCTGATGGGGTTGAGCGGAACGGTAGTCATTTTCAGTAAGCCCGTCTAGCTGTCGGATGCTCATATCAACATCCACGCAATCGTCCGCCTCGAGTCTCCTACCGAGATGTGTTTCAAGGCGGGGTGAAGGCCGCGCGGGAAAACCGCCAAGGCCCGAGGCAGGTTCTTAATCCACCGGCACGCAAATCGATATCAGGCGAACGTCGACGTGAACGCGGCGATGAACGTCAGGGACGCCGCCGAGGTGGCGTCCCTGACTCACCGGGCGGGCAGTCCGGGACAGGAACCGCAAGGGGTGTCCTGTCGACCACCCACCCAGCGCCGAGCAGTACGGCGCTGGAGACGGGCTTCTTTCGCCGTTGGGCGCGGAGAGGATGTCACTCGTACGGGTTCTTCGGCTGGGCGATCTTCTTCCAGGAATCAACCTGCAAATAGGGGATGTCGGACCCGTTGACCGGGTCCTGGGCGGTGTCGGGGGTATACCGGCCGA
>NZ_JBEYIX010000113.1:0-4268 GCF_040636055.1 Micromonospora sp. NPDC006766
GTGGACGCGGAGTTGGCAGGGCGAGGGGACCCACTGGTGGGCCCCCGCCCGGTGACGGCGGGAGCAACGGCCCACACCACGACGGCGCCACGACATCATCGATTTTCGCCCGGTACGAACCGCGTCTTTGGGGGCGATGACCGGCTCCGACGGGCGCATCCCTGGCGCGGCGGTCGGTGGTGGCAGTGCGTATGCTGATAGGCAGGTGGTTGACGTTTTGGCCTGTTGGGGCCGGTGTGGCGTCGACGCCAGACGGCCGGAGGGGGTTCGCCAAACTAACCCTCCGGCCGTTGCTCTTTTCGGTCGCTTATTGGCCTCGGGGGCGGCCGGCTCCGGTGCCGGGGCCGGGGCGGGTGGCCTGGTGGGCGGCGAGGGTGCGGCGGCGCCAGGCTCGGTAGGTGTAGGGGCCTAGCCGTTCGTGTTCGCGTTCTTCCTCGATGTCCGGTGCCGGAAGGAGGGGCCGTCCGGTCTTCTCGCCGTTCCAGTAGGGAACGGAGTACCGGATGTAGGAACGCAGGGTTGCGGGTGCGATGTGCAGCGCGTCGGCGGCGTCTTCTCCGGCGAGTTCGTCGTCGGGGTTGCCGTCCTTGACCGGCGGGGGCTTTTTGGCGGCGGCGCGTTGGGCGAGCAGCGCGATGTAGGCGTCGACGCCGTGGGGTCCGTCGAAGGGGTACCAGTATTCGCGTCCGTCTTTGGTGCCGTGGGGGAAGTCGGGGTCGGTGCGGGCGCGGACGTTGACGGAGTTGCCGGGGGTCCAGCCTGCGAGGTGGGCGATGCCGGCGCGGTTGGTGCAGAGGTGGTCGTGGACCAGGCGGGTGGGCACGGCGGGGTCGTTGGTGCGGTCGTGCTGGCCGGGTGCGGTCACGGGGTCCTCGCGGGCTCGGGTGCGGGCGACGGTGGTCGCCGGACCTGGGCCGGTGAGGGGATACGGCGGTGGTGCGGCGGCCGTACGGCGGGCCGCCCGCCGGCCGCTGGTGGGCGGTCGTCGGGCGGTGACCGTACGCCGGTCAGGGTATCGGGTGGCGGTGGTTGGGGCGGCGGTGGCGTCGGGGGGCGTCATGATGGCGTCTGCTCCGGGTCAGGCTGTTCGGGGTTGGTACGGGCGCGGGTGGCTTGGTATTCGGCGGCGAGGCGGGTCAGCTGGCCGGCGAGGGCGTAGTGGTCGACGAGCTGGTCGGAGAGCTTGTCGATCTGCGCCTTGATCGGGTCAATCTTGTGTCGGTGGAGTTCGGCGAGGCGACGGGGTGCGGCGTGTCGGGCTGCGGCCTGGATGAGGTCGTCGTGGTCTGGGCGTTCGTGCCAGGCGGCGACCAGGGCTCGGATGATGGCGGCTCCGTAGCGGCTGGTCGCGGTGGGCGCGCTGGTGTTCGTCCAGCGGTCGATGCTGCGGCGCAGTCCGAGGTAGCCGCTGTCGGGGCGGGCGAGGTATTCGGCGGGGTTGAGGATGACGCCGCCGGTGATGGTCACGCCGTTGATGACGGGCCGGTCGGCGCGGTCGTGATCGTTGTAGGCGTCTTCGCCGAACTGGACGTAGATGAGGGTGGGGATGGGGGAGTCTTCTCCTCGGAACTCGGGTCCGATGACGATCGTTCCGGTGGCGCGGGGGGCGCGGAATCGGTAGGTGACGCGGCCGGTGTCGGTGTTGATGATTTCGGCGGTGGCGAGGTCGGTGTAGGGGCTGGGCAGGGCGAGGCTACGGCGGTCGGTCATTGTGTGCTCCGGGTTGGGGGCGCGGCCGCCGCCGGCCGCGCCCTGGGCTGTCAGCGGGGTGCGGTGGCGGGGTTTGTCATGCGGTCGGCGTGGTCGCGGAGCTGGGCCAGGGCGGTGCTGGCCTGGTCGAGGAGGGCGAGTTGGTCGACCAGTTGGGCAGCGTCGGCTGGGGGGAGCAGGACGGCGAGGTCGTCGTACGCCTCGCTGGCCTGGCCGGCTTTGTGGGTCAGTTCGTCGAGGGCGTCGGCGAGGTGGTCGTAGGTCCTGGTGACGGTGCAGTCTCGGCGGTGCTGGCCGGCAATGGGCTCGCCTGGGGGGCATTTGCAGGGCAGGGCGGTGCGGTAGGTGTCTGGGGTGCCGGGGATGGGGGTCAGGTGTCGGGTCCGGATGAGCTTGTTGCGGACGGCGGTGGGGATGTCGGCGCCGCGGACGGTGTGGTGGGTTTCGGCGGCGTGGATGAGCACGGCGAGGGCCATCACGCTGACGGGGTCCACTCCGGCGTGACCCGGCTGGTGGATGATGCTGGTCGGGCAGCGGTCGGGGCAGCGCGGGCCGCTGGTGGGGTCGGCGGTGGTGGGCGACTGCGACCAGGTGCACGGGGTGCCGGCGGCGGTGGTGTGCTGGTTCCACTGGTGGCGGGGTGAAGTGGTCATGGGGTTGGTCCGTTCGTGTGGGTGATGCCGGCGGCATCGGTTCGTGGGTGAGTGGAGCGGCGTAGCCGGGGGTGCGGGGGCGGCGCGTGAGCGCCCCGCGCGGGGTCGGGCGCTCGATGCGCCCGACCCCGTGGCCGGCGGTCAGGTGTGTTGCTGCGGGTTGGTGAGGTCTTCGGCGCACTGGTGGACGGCGCACAGGTCGGCGACGGCGACGCGGATGCGCTGGCGCATGGTCGCGAGGGTGGCGGCCGGGGTGCCGGGCTCCGGGGCGGTGTCGGTCAGCTCGCTCAGCGCCGTGGTGGCGGCGTCGATGTTGTCGAGGGCTTTGCCGATGGCGTGGGCGATCTCCTCGGCGGTGGTGGCGAACATGTGCGGGCGGGGCGGCTGTGCGGGTGCCTGCTCGATGCGAATCCCGACGGGGGCGGGCCGGATTTGGTAGGCGGTGCCGTCGATGATCAGCGTGGCTCCGACGGTGGCGGTCACGTCGGCGGGTTCGTAGCGGTGCCGCGTTCCCGACACCGGCCAGACATGGGGGTTGGAGAATTCGGGGCCGGGGACGTGGAGGGCGAGGCGGTCGGCGTAGCCGACCCCGTATACCTCGCTGGCAACGCGAATCTTGCTGTGGCCCTGCCAGTGGCCGGCAGTTTCTGCGTGGGCGCGGTGGGGAACGAGGCGCAGGGTGGTCGGGCAGTCCGCGCAGTCAGTGCCGCATGGAAGGCTGGCGGCGTGCATTCGGGCCGGGTGGGGGCTGTCCTGGTTGCACTGCTGGCCGGGCTTCGCCCCACACGTCGCGCATCCGGTGGTGGCGGTGGCGTGGCGCTGCTCCGCCTCCTGGCGGGCCTCGGCGCGGTATTCGGCTGCGATCTCGTCGGCGTCGCCGGCGTGGTCGTCGTGCTCTCGCCATGACATAAAGTCGGCGTCGGTAGGTCCGTCGTACATCGTGTCTCCACAGGTTGATTGGGGCGGTTTCGGGGTGATGTTGGGGGCATCACCCGGCGATCGGGGCTCGGGCGGGTGCTTGCCGTGCCCGCCCGGAGGCGGGCCCCGCGCGGCGGCCTTCGGGGTCACCGGTCGTCGGATGGTGGGTTGCCGTCTTCTCCGCTGTCCGGGGTGTGGCCGGCCTCGGTCGGTGCTCGGTTGGGTCGGGCCTCTTCGGTGGGCCTGAGCTCGCGGACGGCGTCGCGGTCGGCGGCGGCCCGGCCGGCGATCAGCCAGTCGGTGCGGGACTCGACGGTGATGGTGTTCAGGCGGGGGAATCGCGCGGTGAGCAGGGCGTGGAGGCGTCCGCGGTGATGGAGTTCGTCCGGGGTGATAAACACGCGGGGCCGGGCGATTGCCTCGGCGACTCGGCGGCCGTAGCCGATGATGAAGTCGGGTAGCTGCGGGTCGCCGGGATCGATGGCGCTATGGATCTTGTGGAAGGTCTGCCAGGCGAGCCGGCGGGCGGCGCGGACGTCGGCGGCGCGGCCGAGCAGGATCGCGTGGTAGGCCTTCGGCGCGGGGGCGGGCTGGTGGACGCCTTTGCAGTCGAGGGCAATGGCGATGCCGATAACGAGGCTGGCGCGGGCCTGGCCATGGCCGTCGACGTTGGATACCGGGTGGTCGTCGATGGTGAGTCGTTGGGGACCGGTGCCGCAGGCTGCGCGCGCTGCGGCGGGTTCGATGTCGTGGCGGGCCATGAGGTCGGTGGCGGTGCGGCGGGCGTCTTCGCGGAGTCCGATGGGGGCGGTCAGGTCGGTTGTGACGGTGAGGAGTGCGGCGATGCGGGCCATGAGGTCGGGGGCGGGCGTGGTCATTGGGGTTTCCTCTCGGGTGATGCCGGCGGCATCGGTTCGTGGGTGAGTGGAGCGGCGTAGCCGGGGGTGCGGGGGCGGCGCGTGAGCGCCCCGCGCGGGGTCGGGCGCT
>NZ_JBEYIX010000114.1:0-4250 GCF_040636055.1 Micromonospora sp. NPDC006766
GCGACGAGGCGGAGAACGCGATCTTCGCCTACATCGACGGGTGGTACAACCGCGAACGCATCCAGAAGGACCTCGGCTGGCTGTCACCGGACGAGCACGAGGCCGCCTGGTATGCAAAGAACATCGATACGCCGAACCCCGTGAACACCACCCATGAGCAGGCTCTCGCCTGCTAACCAACCCTCCGCGTTATCGGGGGAACCTCACAACGGCAAGAGCGGATGTTTCATGCTTGCCGGCATACCAGCGTCGACGGGCTGCTGTGGTGGTCTACTCGCCTGCGTTTGCGTGGGTGAGTAGGCGGGCGGCCAGGGCGCGCACCTCGGCTTTGAGTTTGGCGGGCCGTTCGATGGTGAAGGGCCAGCCGAGCCCGGCCAGCATCTGGGCGGCGCCGTCGAGGTGTTCGGCTCGGGTGGTCAGCCGCACTCCGTCGGGGACCTCGGTGAGTGTGCCGACCGATGGAGGGATCCGCCGCCGTGCCTGGGCGAGGCTGGTGTGCAGCAGGACCGAGACGTCGTGGGCGTAGGGCACCGAGGCCAGGCCGGCAAGGACGTGTCCGGTGGGGTCGAACCCGGCCGGCACCTCGAACGTCCCGCCGGTGGCGCGAGTGGCGCCGATGCGGTCGAGTCGGAATGTTCGAACGGCTCCGCTGGCGTGGTCACGACCGGTGACGTACCAGCGGCCGTTGTGGAAGACCAGCCCATACGGGTCGAGGCCGCGCTCGCTGGAGCGGCCATGCCAGGTGGTGTACGTCAGCTGTACCGGGTGTCGGTGGCGGGCCGCCTCGGCGAGCACCAGCAGCACCTCGGTGCCGGGCGGGGCGGGCTGCCGGACCGGCCCGGTGACGTCCATGGTGACCAGTAGGGCGTCGATGCGCCGGGCAAGGGCGGCTGGCAGTACCCGGCGCAGTTTGGCGGCGGCGCTCTCGGCGGCCGCGTGATCGGCTGTGACCAGTCCCGCGCTGTGCCCGGCGGCAAGGCCGAGGGCAATGGCGACCGCCTCCTCCTCGGTGAGCATGAGCGGCGGCAACTTGTATCCGGGCGCGAGCCGGTACCCGCCATAGCGGCCACGGCGCGCCTCGACCGGGATGCCCAGGTCGAGGAGGTGGGCCGCGTAGCGGCGGACGGTGCGCTCGTCGACGCCGAGCCGGCGGGCCAGGTCGGCGACGCTGAATACGCCGCCCGACTGGAGGATCTCCAGCAGGGCCAGTACCCGCGCTGTCGGCCTGGCCAAAGAAGTCCTCCTAATCCGGGCGGAAACTGCCCGGTATTGACCGTAGCGTGCCGCGCATGACGACATTCGTACTGGTCCCCGGGTTCTGGCTCGGCGCCTGGGCCTGGCATTCGACGGCCGCTGAACTACGCCGGCACGGCCACGACGTGTACCCGATCAGCCTGACCGGCCTCGGGGAGCGCGCCCACCTGGCCCGTCCCGACACCGACTTCGACGTCCACGTCACCGACGTGGTCAACCTCCTGCGCTACGAGGACCTTCGCGACGTGGTCCTCGTCGGGCACAGCTACGCCGGCAGCGTGGTCACCGCGGCCGCCGACCGCGTCACCGACCGCGTCGCCCAATTGGTCTATGTCGACACCGGCCCGCTGCCCGACGGGGTGGCCCAGGTCGAGTTCACCCCGCCGGCCGAGCGCGAGCGCAACGCGGCATCGGTGGCCGACCACGGTGACGGGTGGCGGCTGCTGCCGCCGCCCTGGGCCGACTTGGCCGTCGGCGTGCCCGACGTGGATGACTCGATCGTCACGCTGCTGCGCGAGCGGTCGGTCGACCAGCCGTGGGCGACCGCCACCGCCCCGGTCCGGCTGACCGGGGCGTGGGAGAAACTGCCCAGACTCGGCGTGCTGTCGAGCTTCACCGCCGCGCAGGTGCAGGGGATGGTCGCGACAATGCCGCTGTACCGCCACATGGCCGGCGACGCGTGGCGCTACGAGGAACTGCCGACCTGGCATTGGCCGATGCTCAACCGGCCGGTCGAGATGGCCGCAATCCTGCACCACGCACGGCTAACGGCGTAACCGCCGCTGCCGGGTGACCCCACACCAGCTCACCCGGCAGCGGTACGCGGTCAACGACGGAACCGAACGACCCAGCCACGCCACCCAAAGCAACGCCCTCAACTCGGCACGTCCGGATGCAGGCACCGGCGATCGGTTACCTTCCGTGACGAGCGCTACGCGGCATGTCCGTGTATCACTCGAACGCGTTGATCTCTCTCCATGCAGCATCGACAACCGAGCTATATGCGTCAGACCCAAGCTCGGGGATCAGGCCATCGAGCGACGCGAGCAGGCGAGATACCACCTCGTTCTCTGCAGGATCGCGCGCTGGTAGAGCACCATCGAAGTCCGCGAACGAGATGACCTCTCGGATCGCGATGGCCTCGGCATAGGTCATGGAGAAGATGACCCTGCCCGTGTCGTCGAGTTCTGCGTGCACACGGACATCGTGCAGGATGCACGCTCATCGGCACGTCCGGACACTGGGTGGCGTCGGGAGCAGTCACCGTCTGTGGCACGCGGTCGGCAGCATGAGAGTGAACCTTCATGGCGCGTTGTGACGCGACCCTGCGACCCAGCCGCCTGCGAAGCGGGCGGCACATGAAGCCACGGCGCAGGGCGCTGGGGTAAGTCAGGCCCCAGCTGAGGTAGGTACTTGCGGATTTTGCCGGGCACGTGCGGCCGCTGGTCGCCGAGCGAGATGCCCAAGCGTCGGGAACTGGTTGGCGATCTCCAGCGTGGTGAGGGGGCCTGGCTGGCGCAATAGCTGTGTGATCAGGCGTTCGGGGCCAGATCGCTCACACTCCTGTTCGCGCAGCGAGCGCGTCGAGCGCTACCGCAACGCCTCTGCGAAAAGTAGACAGCCTCTGTTGCAGGTGGCCGTGGAAGGCCTTCCCGTCCGGGCAAACGGCAGCAGCGGTCGGGGAGAGCTGGCCATGGGTGCGCCGCTGCCCGTACAAGGGTGAAGTTGAGATCCGGTGGGTAGTGCTCGAGCCCAGCTGAGTGCGCCGTGCCGAGTCCGATGGCGAGGACTACCTGCGGACGCAGATTGCGCACCGATTAGGTTTCCGCGCCGTGCCCGTCTGTACGTGTGAGATCGACCTACGGGAGGCTGGCACGATGCGGAAACTGATCTTCGGTATGAACCTGAGCCTGGACGGCTACATCGCCGCGCCCGGCGACGACCTCGGCTGGAGCGTACCGAGCGACGAGCTGTTCCAGTGGTGGTCCGACCGGGTGGGGGCGACCAGCCTGGCGCTGTACGGGCGCAGACTGTGGGAGACGATGAGCTCCCACTGGCCGACCGCCGACCAGCAGCCCGGCGCCACACCGGCGCAGATCGAGTTCGCCCGTCGCTGGCGGGACATGCCGAAGGTGGTGTTCTCCTCGACGATCAGCACGGTGGACTGGAACACCCGCTTGGTCACCGGGGACGCGGTCACCGAGATCACCCGGCTCAAGGCCGAGGACGGCGGCCCCATGGACATCGGCGGCGCCACACTTGCCGCAGCGGCCATGCGGGCCGGCCTGATCGACGAGTACGTGCTGGTTACCGCACCGGCCTTGCTGGGCGGCGGCACGCCGTTCTTCACGGCCCTGGACAGCTGGGTGAACCTGAACCTGGTGGAGACGCGGACGTTTTCCGGCGGCGTGGTACTGACCCGATACGAGACGAGGCGATGAGCACGGGCCAGTTCCTGGGCTCGTAAGGCCAGGACGAAATCCTTCCCTGGCGTGCTCACACCGTGCCCCTCGACCTTGAGGGAACTTTCCCCGGCCCTTCCTTGCGTTCCGAGTGAGCTGTTGACCGACTTGCTGGAGATAAGGGCGACGGCGTCGTTGATCGTGACGATGTTCTTCGGGCATGAAGATGCCCCGCCGGCAACGCCGGCGGGGTGTCAACGGCCAATCAGATCTCCCCGTAGGCGGCCAGTAGTTTTCCCCGCTGGCGGCCACGGTTTTCTCCCCAGCGGCGGCCAGATAGTTCCCCGCCGTGGGGTGGTGCTGGGTTAGTGCAAGGCTTTGACGCCTTGTCCGGCGGTGGCTTGGTTGAACCGGTAGCTGTCACCCTGGGTCACGACGACGTGGGCGTGGTGCAGGAGCCGGTCGACGGTGGCGGTGGCCAGGGTCTTGGGCATGATCTCGTCGAAGCCAGACGGGTGCAGGTTCGAGCTGACCGCGAGGCTGCGCCGTTCATAGGCGGCGTCGACGAGGCGGTAGAAGCCTTCGGCGGCGTCC
>NZ_JBEYIX010000115.1:0-4066 GCF_040636055.1 Micromonospora sp. NPDC006766
CGATGCGGTATGGGGTGGTGCCGGGGTCGTTGCATGTGGATGAGCCGTCGCCGATGGTGGATTGGTCGGCGGGTGATGTGCGGCTGGTGACGGAGGCGATCGACTGGCCGGCGGTGGATCGGCCTCGGCGGGCGGCGGTGTCGTCGTTCGGGTTGAGTGGCACCAACGCGCACGTCATCGTCGAGCAGCTAGCCGCGCCCGCCACGCCGGCGGAGGCCGAGCCGGAATCGGTGTTGCTGCCGGTCGCGCTTTCCGGCCGTACGCCGGGTGCGGTGGCCGGGGCGGCGGTCAAGCTGGCCGCCGTGGCGGCCGGGCCCCTCGCCGATGTGGCCTGGTCCTCGTTCATGACCCGCGCCGCGCTGGAGCACCGCCTGGTGGTGCTGGCCACCGGCACCGGCGACCTGCGACGCAGGCTGGCCGACGGAGACGGGATCACCGGCACGGTCGTGTCGGGTTCGGTGGCGTTCCTGTTCACTGGTCAGGGTTCGCAGCGGCTGGGTATGGGCCGTGACCTGCACAAGCGTTTCCCGGTGTTCGCGGAGGCGTTCGACGCGGCAGTCGCCGCGACCGGTCTGCCCGTGTCCGAGATCGCCTGGGGCGACGACGGTGACCTGCTGGCGCGGACGGTGAACACGCAGGCGGCGGTGTTCGCGTTCGAGGTGGCGTTGTTCCGACTCCTCGAATCCTTCGGTGTACGCCCGGACTACCTGGCGGGGCATTCGATCGGTGAGATCGCCGCAGCCCACGCCGCCGGGGTGCTGTCGCTGGCCGACGCGGGCCGCCTGGTCGGGGCTCGTGGCCGCCTCATGCAGGCACTGCCCACGGGCGGGGTGATGATCGCGGTCGCCGCCCCCGAGTCTGCGGTGCTGCCCCTGCTCACCGGCGGGGTCGATATCGCCGCCGTGAACGGACCCGCCTCGGTGGTGCTGTCGGGTGTCGAGGACGCGGTGCAAGCCGTGGTGGACCAGTTGGGGGTGAAGGCGACCCGCCTGAACACCTCGCACGCGTTCCACTCGCACCTGATGGAACCGATGCTGGACGAGTTCACCCAGATCGTGTCCACCCTGTCGTTCCACCCGCCGCAGATCCCGGTGGTCACGGCCGGTGAGGTGACTGACCCGGCCTACTGGGTCGCGCACGTGCGGGACACGGTCCGCTTCGCCGACGTGATCGGTGATCTGGCCGGTCGGGGTGTGACCACGTTCCTGGAAGTCGGGCCGGATGCCACCCTGACCGGGCTGGGCCGGCAGATCACCGACGACGCGGTCTTCATCAACCTGCAACACCGCACCCGCCCGGAAGAGACCGAACTGCTCACCGGCCTGGCCACCGCCTGGACCCGCGGCACCACCATCGACTGGACCCCACTGCTGGCCGGCGGACGGCGGGTGGACCTACCCACCTACGCCTTCGACCGGCGGCGTTTCTGGATGTCCCACGAGACCGGCGCCCGTACCGTCCCGGTGGCCGTCGCACCGGTCGAGGACACCGCCGACCCGAACGACCTGCGCCGCGAACTGGCCGCGCTGCCGGCCGGCGACGGCGACCGGATGCTGCTGCGCCTGGTCCGCAGGCACGTGGCAGCGGTGCTGGGCCACGACTCGATCGAGGACATCGCACCGGACCGCCCGTTCAAGGAACTCGGGTTCGACTCCAACGCCGCGGTCGAGCTGCGTAACCGGCTCAACTCCGCTGTCGGGGTCACGCTGCCGGCCACGCTGGTCTTCGACCACCCGACGTCGGAGGCGGTCGCCGCGCTGGTGCGCGACCTGCTCTCCCCGCGCGCGGCCGACCCGGTCGCGACCGTGCTCGCCGAGGTCGACCGGCTGGACGCATTGCTGGAGGGGGCCGAGGTGACCGGCGGCCGGGCCCGGGTCACCACCCGGATCGAGGCGCTGCTGCGCCGCTGGCAGCGCGGCGCGGAGAGCACCGGCCGTGAGACGCCTGACGACAACCTCGACCTGGACTCCGCCACCGATGACGAGTTGTTCGCCGCCCTCGACGACGAACTCGGCCTCGGCGGCTTCTCCGACACCGACCGCGCCGAGATTGGTTGATCTGCGATGGCAAACGACGACAAACTTCGTGACTACCTCAAACGCGCCACGGCAGAGCTACAGCAGACCCGGCGGCGGCTGCACGAGATCGAGGAAGACGCCCGGGAACCCATCGCCATCATCGCGATGAGCTGCCGCTTCCCCGGTGGGGTCAGCACCCCGGAGGAGCTGTGGGAGCTGGTCGCCGAGGGCCGCGACGGGATCACCGAGTTCCCGGTGAACCGGGGCTGGCCCACCGACCTCTACGACCCGGAGCCGGCCACGCCCGGCAAGTCGTACTCCCGGGAGGGCGGCTTCCTGCACGACGCCGGCGACTTCGACGCGGACTTCTTCAAGATCAGCCCGCGCGAGGCCGCCGACACCGACCCGCAGCAGCGACTGCTGCTGGAGACGTCGTGGGAAGCCTTCGAACGGGCCGGCATCGACCCGCTGTCGCTGCGTGGTGGCCGGGTCGGAGTGTTCACCGGCGTGGTCTACCACGACTACGGGGTCGGCGGCAGCACCGGCGGGCTGGCCAGCGTGGTCTCCGGTCGGGTCGCGTACAGCCTGGGGTTGGAGGGCGCCGCCGTCACGGTCGACACCGCCTGCTCGTCCTCGCTGGTGGCGCTGCACTTCGCGATGCAGTCGCTGCGGACCGGGGAGTGCACCCTGGCCCTGGCCGGCGGCGTGACCGTGATGTCCACCCCGGCCTCGTTCATCGGCTTCAGCCAGCAGCGCGGGCTGGCGCCGGACGGGCGGTGCAAGGCGTACGCCGACGCCGCGAACGGGACCGGTTGGGGCGAGGGCGTCGGCCTGCTGCTGCTGGAGCGGCTGTCGGACGCCCGCCGCAACGGACACGAGGTGCTGGCCGTGGTCCGCGGCTCGGCGATCAACCAGGACGGGGCCAGCAACGGGCTGACCGCCCCGAACGGGCCGTCGCAACAGCGGGTGATCGAGGCGGCGCTCGCCTCGGGCGGGTTGACCGCGGCGGAGGTGGACGCGGTCGAGGGACACGGCACCGGGACCACGTTGGGGGACCCGATCGAGGCGCAGGCGCTGCTGGCGACGTACGGGCAGGGCCGGCCGGCGGACCGGCCGCTGTGGCTGGGCTCGATCAAGTCGAACATCGGGCATGCCCAGGCCGCGGCCGGGGTCAGCGGCATCATCAAGATGGTCCAGGCCATTCGGCACGGGGTCCTGCCGCCCAGCCTGCACATCGACGCCCCGTCCTCGGTGGTGGACTGGAACGCCGGCAACCTCCGGCTGCTCACCGAAAGCGTGCCGTGGCCGGACAACGGCCACCCGCGCCGGGCCGCGGTCTCGTCGTTCGGCCTGAGCGGCACGAACGCCCACGTCATTCTTGAGCAGGCGCCGGCGGTCGAGGAAACGCCGAGCAAGGTCGCGGATCAGGCCGGGCCGCTTCCGGTTGCGGTCTCCGCGCGTACGGCCGCAGCGCTGACCGCGCAGCTCGGCCGGTGGCACGCCCACCTTGCGGGGCTGCCCGAGGTGTCGGTGTTGGACGTGGCGTACTCGTCGTTCGCGACGCGGGCGGCGCTGGCGCATCGCACGGTGGTGCTGGCCTCGTCTCGGGAGGAGTTGCTGGCCGGGCTCGCCGCGGACGAGCAACCGATCACCGGCACGGTGATCTCGGGTTCGGTGGCGTTCCTGTTCACTGGTCAGGGTTCGCAGCGGCTGGGTATGGGTCGTGACCTGTACAAGCGTTTCCCGGTGTTCGCGGAGGCGTTCGACGCGGCAGCGGCGGCGACGGGTTTGCCGGTGTCGGATGTCGCCTGGGGCGACGACGGTGACCTGCTCGGGCAGACCGTCAATACGCAGGCGGTGGTGTTCGCGTTCGAGGTGGCGTTGTTCCGGCTTCTCGAATCCTGGGGTGTCCGCCCGGACTACCTGGCGGGGCATTCGATCGGTGAGATCGCCGCAGCCCACGCCGCCGGGGTGCTGTCGCTGGCCGACGCGGGACGTCTGGTCGGGGCTCGTGGCCGCCTCATGCAGGCACTACCCACGGGCGGGGT
>NZ_JBEYIX010000116.1:0-3969 GCF_040636055.1 Micromonospora sp. NPDC006766
CGCCGGTGATCCAAAGCCGCCCGAGTAGTGAACGACGAGAACGCGACATCGAGCAGATCACCAGCGACCGACGCCATCCGCTCGGTCTGCGCCTCCAGGGCCTCGACCGTACGACCGGACACCGCCACCGGCAGCAGCCCCGCCGCCGGCGCGGTCGACGCGGGCTCCGCCGGTTCGACGGGTGGCGCCTCCTCGACGATGACGTGCACGTTGGTGCCGCTGACCCCGAACGACGAAACACCGGCCCGGCGCGGATCCGGCCCGGCCGGCCACGGCACCTCCTCGCGCAGCAGCCGCACGCTTCCGGCCGACCAGTCCACATGCGAAGACGGATCGGTGATGTGCAGGGTGCGCGGCATCAGTCCATGCCGGATCGCCTGGATCATCTTGATCACGCCGCCGACGCCGGCGGCGGCCTGGGCGTGCCCGATGTTCGACTTGATCGAGCCGAGCCACAGCGGTCGATCCGCCGGGCGGCCCTGCCCGTACGTCGCGATCACCGCCTGCGCCTCGATCGGGTCCCCCAGCACCGTGCCGGTGCCGTGCCCCTCCACCACGTCGACGTCCCCGGTGGTCAACCGCGCGTCGGCCAGCGCCTGCCGGATGACCCGCTGCTGCGACGGCCCGTTCGGGGCGGTCAGCCCGTTGCTGGCCCCGTCCTGGTTGATCGCCGAGCCCCGGATCACCGCGAGGATCGGGTGGCCGTTGCGGCGGGCGTCGGCGAGCCGCTCGAGCAGGAGCAGGCCACCACCCTCGGACCAGCCGGTGCCGTCCGCGCTCTCCGAGAACGGCTTGCACCGGCCGTCCGGGGCGAGACCGCGCTGCCGGCTGAACGCGACGAACGGTGCCGGGGTGGCCATCACCATGACACCGCCGGCGAAGGCCAGCGAGCACTCCCGGCGGCGCAGCGCGGTGCTCGCCAGGTGCAGGGCGACCAGCGACGATGAGCAGGCGGTGTCGACGGTGACGGCCGGGCCCTCCAGGCCGAGCGCGTACGCCACCCGGCCGGAGATGACGGCTGCGGCGGTCGCCGTGGTCAGGTACGACTCGGCGGCCTCCGGCGCGGCGGCGAGCAGGTACTCGTAGTCCTGCTGGCCGGAGCCGGCGAACACGCCGACCGGCTTGCCGCGCAGGCTGAGCGGGTCGATGCCGGCCCGCTCGGCGGTCTCCCAGGCGAGTTCGAGCAGGATCCGCTGCTGCGGGTCCATGGTCAGGGCCTCGCGCGGAGAGATGCCGAACAGCGCCGGGTCGAAGCCGGCCACGTCGTCGAGGAAGCCGCCCTCGCGGACGTAGCTGGTGCCGGCCCTGTCCGGGTCGTCGTCGTGCAGCCCGTCCATGTCCCAGCCGCGGTCGGCCGGGAACTCGCTGATCGCGTCGACCCCGCCGGCCACCAGCCGCCACAGGTCGTCGGCGGACTCGACCCCGCCGGGGTAGCGGCAGCCCATCCCGACCACGACGATCGGGTCTTGCTCCTCGGTCTCCACCTCCTGCAGGCGCAGGCGGGTCTGGTGCAGCTCCGACGTCACCTTCTTCAGGTAGTCGAGGAGCTTTTCGTCGTTGCCCATCCGGGGTCACCGATCCTTCGCGTGGTGGCGGGGCGTTCGCGTGGTCGCGGAACTAAAGGCCGAGCTCTTGGTCGATGAAGGCGAAGACGTCCTCCGCCGAAGCCGCGTCGATCCGGTCACCGACGGCCGCGCCGCCGTCGGGGCCGAGCACCGCGGTGAGCCGGGCCAGGACCGCCTGCAGCCGGGCGGTCACCCGGTTTCGGTCGATCTCCTCGGCGGAGAGCGCACCGACGGCCTGTTCCAGCCGGTCCAGGTGGGCCAGGGCGTCACCGCCGCCGGTGTCGCACAGGGCCCCGTGCAGGTGCTCGGCGAGCGCCGCCGGGGTGGCGTAGTCGAACACCAGCGTGGTGGGCAGCTTCCGGCCGGTGGCCGCGCCCAGCCGGGTTCGCAGGTCCACTGCGGACACCGAGTCGAACCCGAGGTCGTCGAAGGCGCGGCCGGGCTCGACGGACGCACCGGAGTCGTATCCGAGAATCCGGGCGACGTTGTCGCGTACCAGGTCGAGCAGGATCCGCTGCTGCTCGGCGGCGGGCATCGGGGCGAGGCGGGCGACCAGCGCGGCACCGTCGGCGCCGCCGTCCGCGTCGTTTCCGTCGAGCACGGCCCGGACCTCGGCGAGTTCGTCCAGCAGCGGGCGGCGGCGGGCCATCGTGTACGTCGGAGCGAACCGACTCCAGTCGATGTCGGCCACCACGATCGAGGTGTCGTCCTGGTCCAGGGCCTGCCGGAGGGCGGCGACGGCCAGGTCGGCGGGCATCGCCGGGGCACCGAGCCGGCGCATCTGCTCGGCCAGTTCCTCGTCGACCATGCCGGTCTGCCAGGCGCCCCAGGCGATCGCGGTGGCGGTCCGGCCGGCGGCCCGGCGGCGCACAGCGAGGGCGTCGAGGTACGAGTTGGCGCTGCCGTACGCGGACTGCCCGCCGCTGCCCCACACCGCCGATCCGGAGGAGAACAGCACGAACGCGTCCAACTCGTGATCGGCCAGCAGTTCGTCCAGGTGCTCGGCGCCGGCGATCTTCGCGTGCCCCACCTCGGCGAACTCGTCGAGGGTCAGCTCGTCCAGGCCGGCCAGCCGCTGGGCCAGCCCAGCGGCGTGCACGACGGTCCGCAGGGGCCGGTCCGCGGGGATCGCCGCGAGCAGGGCGGCGACCTGGTCGCGGTCGGCGATGTCGCAGGCGGCCAGGGTCACCTCGGTGCCCCGCGCGGCGAGCTCGGCGGCCAGTTCGGTGGCGCCGGCCGCGTCCCGGCCACGGCGGCTGGTCAGGATGAGGTGCTCGGCGCCCTCGGCGGCCAGCCAGCGCGCCAGGTGCGCGCCGATGCCACCGGTGCCGCCGGTCACCAGCACGGTGCCGCGGGGCCGCCACTGCCGCTTGCCGGGCGCGCCGCCGGTAGCCGCGGTGACCAGCCGGCGGGCGAACAGGCCGTTCGGGCGGATGAGCAGCTGGTCCTCGCCGTCGGCGGAGAGCAGCGCCGAGCCGAGCCGGCGGATGCTCGCGTCGTCGGCGTCCTCCGGCAGGTCGATCATGCCGCCCCACTCGGCCGGCAGATCCAGCGACAGGACGGTGGCCAGGCCCCAGAGTCGGGCCTGCGCGGCGTCGACCGGGATGCGCTCGGAGTCGAGCGCCAGCGCCCGAGCCGTCACGCACCACAGCGGCGCGGTGACCGCCGCGTCCCGCAGCGCCTGGACCAGGGTGACGGTGGCGGCCACGCCGCGCGTCAACGTGCCGTGCCGCGCATGCGCCGCGCCGTCCAGGGCGAGCAGGGAGAGCACCCCGGCCGGGGTCTCGCCGAGCTCACGCAGCCGGGCGGCGAGGTCGGCGCGCTCGAGGTCGGTGACGTCGAGCTGCACGACCTCGTTGCCCCGCCGGGTCAACTCCTTGACAATCCGCAGCACCCGGTCCTCGGCCTCCAGTGCGGCCGGGACCACGACCAGCCAGGTGCCGGTGCGACTGGTGTCGACGGGCTCGGCGACCGGACTCCAGGTGAGGCGGTAGCGCCACGAGTCCACGGTGGTGCGCTGGCGGTGCTCGGCACGCAAGCCGGACAGGGCGGGCAGGACGTCGCCGAGCGCCGCCGGGTCGACGGAGAGTCGCTCCGACAGCGCGGTCCAGTCCTGGGTCTCGACCGAGTCCCAGAAGGCGGCGTCGAGGGGGTCAGCGGAGGCGGCGGCGACCGGGGCCTCCTCGACGGCCCAGTAGGTCTTGCGTTGGAAGGCGTACGTCGGTAGGTCCACCCGCCGTCCGCCGGCCAGTAGTGGGGTCCAGTCGATGGTGGTGCCGCGGGTCCAGGCGGTGGCCAGGCCGGTGAGCAGTTCGGTCTCTTCCGGGCGGGTGCGGTGTTGCAGGTTGATGAAGACCGCGTCGTCGGTGATCTGCCGGCCCAGCCCGGTCAGGGTGGCGTCCGG
>NZ_JBEYIX010000117.1:0-3701 GCF_040636055.1 Micromonospora sp. NPDC006766
CAGCGGGGAGATATCTGGCCATCCACGGGGAGAACCCTGGCCATCAGCGGGGCGGTAAATGGCCGCCTATGGGGATCTTTCACTGGCCGCGGACAGCGGGGCGGTGGTGTTCGCGTTGTCGCATGGTGTTCAGGCAGTTGGGGTGCTCATTCCGCGGTGACTTCGGTGACGGCGTGCGGTGGACTTGTCGACGATGGGGACATGTGTGATCACAGTGTCGGTGGCAGGTCCAGCCATGGTTTGTCGGCGGCGTCGAATCCGGTGAGCTCGGCGATCTTCCCGTCGACGATGTGCAGGACCGCGATGGCGAAGAGCCGGTACTCGGGGTCGTCGGGGTTGCGCAGGTACAGCACGGCGGCAGGCATGCGGTTGACCGTCGTGGTCATACCGCGCCAGTCGTCGTGGCCGCGCTGGAAGAGCCCACCGGAGAGCCAGCCGTTGACCGCGTCTTTGGCCGTCGTGGTCACGGTGCCCGGATCGGGCAGCATCGCGAAGCGTAGGTCGTCGCGCAGCAGGGACATCAGCCTGTCGAGGTCGTTGCGCTCATGGGCCTCGATGTACGACTTCACCACGCCGCGCTCGTCATTCGACAGCTCGTGGGTGGCGGGGCTCCGCCAGTTGAGGCGGCGGTCGGGCAGCTGCTCGCGCATCGTCACACGGGCCCGCTGCAGTGCGCTGGTCACTGATGCGACGGTCAGCTCGAGGGCTTCGGCGGCTGTCGACGCCGGCCAGCCGAGGACGTCGCGCAGGATGAACACCGCCCGCTGCCGCGGCGGCAGGTGCTGGACGGCGACAATGAACGCCAGCTCGATCGTCTCCCGCGCCACCACCGATTCCTGTGGGTCCTCGGGGAGCATCCGGTCGGGGTACGGCTGCAGGTACAGCACCTCGGAGTCGGGGTCCGGCAGCTCGGACGGTACGGGTGTGCGGTCGTCGCGCTTCCTCAGGAAGTCGAGGCAGGCGTTCGTCGCGATCCGGTACAGCCAGGTCCGCAGGGCCGCGTGGCCCTTGAACGACTCCCGCTTGTTCCACGCTCGCAGGAACGTCTCCTGCGTCATGTCCTGGGCGTCCTCGTAGTTTGCGAGCATCCGGTAGCAGTGCACCTGCAGCTCACGCCGGTGGCGCTCAGTCAGGAGCGCGAACCGCGCGGTATCGTCCGCGCGGACCGCCGCGATGAATGTGGCTTCGGCGGCGCCAAGCCGTCTGGCGTCGGTCATGTCGTTAATCCTTCCACCGGTGCGAGAGTGCTAACTGAACTGACGACGTGGCGGAGGATTTCTGATCGGCGAAGCCACGGACACCGGGCCGTTCGCCGGGCCGGATGGGTGGGGTCGATCCAGGGGAGGTGCTCCGGGGTCGGGAACGCCTTCGATGTCGAGGTGGGGCCAGCACGGCTAAGCGTTGTTTTCCGGCGCCTGCTACTCAAGGGCCATCAGGGTCCGGAACTGGCTGAATCCTTCCGCACTCAGCCGGCTCGCTGGGACCTGATCATGACCAGGGCTGCTCTCTCCGCCAGCGCCAGTATTCGTCGAAGATCTTCGCCACGTCTCCGTGCTCGGCGCGTCGCTGTAGGAACTCGTCCAGCAGTTCAAAGAGCTTCTCGACGGCGACCTTGTTGAGGGCAGAGTCCTTTGTTAGTTCCTCACCGGTTGGCCCGCGCTCCATCTGCGACGCCTAGCCATGATCAATGTCGGTGAGTTCGGGATCCACCCTGACAGCTCTCGCGCTCGCAGGCTGGCTGAATTCGTCGCCGGACGTGCTCGGCCGATCAACGCCGAGCTCCGGCGCTCTCGAGGTGTACGCGCGGCCATCCGTCCGGCCCAAGTCGCGCGCTTTGGGCACTGCGAACCGTGTGGACCATACGTGGCGGAATAGGAACCACACTGGCCCCAACGGAACGCCCTCTCATCGGCTACATCCACTACGCCGGGAACGCCACGCGACGACAGGGGCAAGATGGGTACTTCGTTGCGGGATCGCGCCCGGGCGAGCAGGCGTTAGAGTCGCGCCATGGTGACCTTCCGGGTCGACGAGGCGACCCTCGCAGCCGAGGGCCTGCCCACCCGGCCGCTGCGCGAACTGTTCGGGGACGCGCTGGTATTCGGCGGCGATCCTGCGCTGCCGGTGCTCGTGCCGGACGGGGTGCATCCGCTGCTCGACGCTGTCGGGCGCGCGTTCGCCGATCATCGCCCGCTGGTGTTGTCCCCCGACGCGGTGTGGTTGACCATCGCGCAGGGTGTCGCCCAACACATCCGGCTGCACGCCGAGGAGCTGCGCCCCCGGTTGGTGGGCCACGCCGGCCGCAAGAGGCTCACCGTGGCCGTGGACGGGCCGATGCCGCAGGACGCGGCTTCCTGGCAGGACGTGGTGGAGTCATTCCACAAGCTGCTCGCTGCCGAGATCAGCGACGCTGACGTGTTCGAGTGCGACTTCTCCACCAGCACAGAGGTCGACCGGCTCGCAGGACGGATCGTCTTGCTCGACGCCTATTCGCCGTACTTCTCGCTGTGGCTGGTGTGCGTGTGCGGCATCCCGTCGATCACGTTGACCGGCACCGTGGAGGACTGGCAGAAGATCCGCGCACGAGTCGACGCGATCGCCGGGTTCGGCCTGGAGACTGGTGCCGGTCGCTCGCGCCGATCGCCGACCAGTTCGTCCGAGCCGCGTCCGGCGAGGTGGACGTGGCGTTCTGGCGGCGGATCTACAACCCCGTCGACGCGTACGGCGGTGAGGTGGTCACCGGCTGGGCAGCGCGACTGTACCCGTACCTTCGCGGTGAAGGGGTGGTGGACCAGCCGAATCCGCTGCTGGAGTTGCCCATCGACGAGCCGCGCGACGCGATCGTCGACGGCCGCGGCTTCCACCGCGGTGTCGGCATCCGCACCGACCAGGTACCCGCGACGTTGTCGCGGGCGACCATCAACGTCAACGACCGGGTGGCGGGCGACAACCGGGCGCTGGCCCTGCACGCCGGCCTGGTCGGCGTAGCCCAGGACGACGACGGCGGACTGCGGCCGGTGGCCGGCTGGTACCTCGCACCGGCTGCGGTGGAGATCGACGACGTGATCGACCGAATCGTGCGCGACCACCAGACCACCCCGCCGCAACCCATGAGCCTGTTCGACGCGCCCGCCGAGGTCGTGGCGCTCTACCGGCGCATCGGCTCCGCGAAGCTGTTCGACACGTGGCGGCTGCTGCCGGTGGCCGAGCACCGCCGGGTCTACCGCGGCCCCGAGGACCGGTCGCTCCTGGCGATCATCGACCTTGGCGACGGCCGAAGCAGCTGCGCCGCCCTCGACGACGAAACGTAGTCGGCCCACTGGGTCCTCTGCCGCGTCCAAGAGGTGGCGGCCGCACGGTCCGACGAGTTCGACGCCCGCTTCCGCCTGGTCGACGACCCCGCCGACGTCCCGGTATACGGCACCTCGCTCGCGCAGCTGCTCGACACCGCCCTCGACTCCGACGGCGACATCACCCACCTCGAAACCGGCCGACTCGATCAACTGGACCGACTCACCGGTTAGTCTGTGACGCGCTATCCGCAGTTCGGCACGACCGAACGCGTCCAGACTCGACAGCACCGAACAAGGCCTACAGGGAGTGACATGCCTAGTACGGCAGCCGCCGTTCGGGATCATGGCTGAAGTTCGGCGTTGAGGCGTCGTTTGTAGTGGGCTCGTCGGGCTCGGGCTTGATGCCGG
>NZ_JBEYIX010000118.1:0-3682 GCF_040636055.1 Micromonospora sp. NPDC006766
GCCCCCACCACCAGCACCGACCCCACCACGATGGGCCTCACCCGACCCGACCACCCGCTCCTCAGCGCCGTCATCACCGTGCCCGGCACCGACACCACCGTCCTCACCGGACGGCTGGACTTCGGCAACAACCCCTGGCTGGCGCACCACGGAATCCACGGGACCACGATTGTGCCCGGTACGGCGTACGTCGAGCTCGCCCTGCACGCCGCAGCCGGAACCGATACGCCTCGCCTCGCCGAACTGGTCCAGGAAGCGCCGCTGCCGATCGCTGAGCACGGCGGCACCGCGATCCGCGTCGTCGTCGGCCCGGAAGACGGCGCGCGTCGCACCGTCAGCATCTACTCCCAACAGGTTGACGCCTCCGGCGAGGAGATGCCGTGGGTCCGCAACGCGCACGGCACGCTCGCCCCCGCGGACGCCGTGCCGCCCCCAGTGCTGAGCGTCTGGCCGGCACCCGGCGCGCGGCCGCTCGACCTGACCGGCCTGCCCGAGCAGCTGGCCGCGGCGGGACACGACTACGGGCCGGCCTTCCAGGGGCTGCGCGCTGCCTGGCAGCGCGGCGACGAGAAGTACGCCGAGGTCGCCCTGCCCGAGGAGCACCGGGCCGAGGTCACCCGGTTCGGCGTACACCCGGCGCTGCTCGACGCGGCGATGCACGTCGACGGCCACGACGACGACTCGGACACGCCCGCGATGATGCCGTTCGCCTGGAACGACGTGACCCTGCACGCCTCGGCTGGCCCGGCCGTCCGGGTCAAGCTGGTTCGCACCGCGGCGGACACCGTCTCGCTGGTCGTCGCGGACGCGGCCGGCGCCCCGGTGCTGACCGTCGGTTCGTTGGTGTCCCGTCCGGCACCGGCCGGCCTGCCGATGGCAAGGGATCCCCGGCCGCCGCTGTACCGCATCGACCGCACCCGGATCGAGGCGCCGGCTGCCGCCACCGCCGACCTGCCCACCGTGATCACCCTGCCGGAAGCCGACGAACCGCTGCCGGGGGCGGCGCACGAGATCGCGCTACACACCCTGGATCGACTGCGGCAGTGGCTCGCCGACCCGGATACGGCCGATCGGGCCCTGCTGGTCACCACCTCCGGCTCGCTCGCCCAGGCACCCGCCGCCGGGCTGGTCCGGGCCGCGCAGGCGGAGAACCCCGGCCGGATCGTTCTGGTCGACACCGGCGGCGAGGACGTGCCCGGGAAGCTGCTCGGCGCGGCCGCCGCCACCGGGGAACCCGAGATCGTCGTCCGCGGCACCGAGTTCACCGTGCCGCGATTCGCCCTCGCCGAGCCGGCCGGTACGCCGGTCACCCCGGACCCGACAGGCACCGTGCTGATCACCGGCGGCGGCGGGCTGGGCGCACTGATCGCCCGGCACCTGGTCACCGCGTACGGGGTGCGCCACCTGGTCCTGGCGAGTCGCCGTGGTGATGCCGCACCCGGCGTCGCCGAGCTGATCGAGGAGTTGACCGGCCGGGGTGCCGCCGTCACCGCGTACGCCGTCGATCTGACCGATCGTGCCGCGGTCGCCGCACTGATCGCCTCGGTGCCTGCCGCGCATCCGCTGACCGCCGTGGTGCACACTGCCGCTGTCGTCGACGACGGGGTGCTCACCGGCCTGACCCCGGACCGGCTCGCCGCCGTGCTGCGGCCGAAGGCCGACGCCGCCACCCACCTGCACGAGCTGACCCGGGACCTGCCGCTGGCCGCCTTCGTGCTCTTCTCCTCGGCCTCCGGGCTGCTCGACGCGTCCGGCCAGGGTGCGTACGCCGCGGCCAACGCCTACCTCGACCAACTGGCCCGGGACCGTGCCGCCGCCGGGCTGCCGGCCACCTCGATCGCGTGGGGTCTGTGGACCGGCACCGGCGGCCTGGACGGCAAGCTTTCCGCCGCCGACGTGCAGCGGATGAGCCGCTCGGGGATCCGCCCGCTCACTGCCGAGCAGGGCCTCGCGCTGTTCGACGCCGCGCTGGCCGGCGCCGAGCCGGTGCCGGTGGCGCTCGACCTGGACCTGCCGGCGCTGCGCCGGGGCGGCGACGTCCGGCCCGCGCTGCGGGGCCTGGTGCCGGCGCGACCCGCCCCGGCGGTCGCCCGCGGCGACGACCTGACCGGCCACCTTGCCACACTCGCCGCCGACCAGCAGGAATCGTTCCTGCTCGACCTGGTCTGCGCGCACGCGGCGGCGGTGCTGGGCCACGACAACCCGCGAACGATCGGCGCCGGCAAGGGCTTCACCGACCTGGGCCTGGATTCCCTGGGCGCGCTGGAGCTGCGCAACCGTCTCGCCGCCGCGACCGGCCTGCGACTGCCCGCCACGCTGATGTTCGACTACCCCAACCCGTGGCTGCTCGCCCGCTTCCTGCTGGCCGAGCTGGCCCCGCCGGTGGTCGCCACGGTGGACGACAGCACCGCGCAGCGCCTGATCGGTGCCATCCCGATCGACGCGATCCGGCGGGCCGGGCTGCTCGACACGCTCCTGGCCCTGGCCCCGGCCGAGACGGCGATGCCGGCGCAGGGACCAACGGCCGACGCCGACGCCATCCAGGACATGGCCATTGACGACCTGGTCGCCGCGGCGCTCGCCGCCGGCGTCCCGAACTGACCGGAAGGCGGCACCTGCCGTGAACACGTCTGTGGATCAGATCGTCGAGGCGTTGCGCCGATCGATGCGGGACAACGAGCGGCTGCGCGCGGAGAACCACCGGCTCACCGCGGCCGGCGCCGAGCCGATCGCCATCGTCGGCATGGCCTGCCGGTTCCCCGGCGGCATGACCTCGCCCGAAGAGTTGTGGGAGGCCGTGCTCGGGGGCCGGGACGGGATCGGTGAGTGGCCGGCCGACCGTGGCTGGGACACCGAGAACATCTACGACCCGGAGCCGGGCAAACCCGGCCGGTGCGTCACCCGGCACGGCGGTTTCCTGTACGACGCGGCCGACTTCGACCCGGCTCTGTTCGGCATCTCGCCGCGCGAGGCCCTGGAGATGGACCCGCAGCAGCGGCTGCTCCTGGAGACCTCGTGGGAGGCGCTGGAGCGGACCGGCATCGATCCGGCGTCGCTGCGCGGGAGCAGCACCGGCATGTTCGCCGGCGTCATGTACCACGACTATCCGGTAGGTGCGGCCGGCAGCATCGTCTCCGGGCGGGTGGCGTACACCCTGGGCTTGGAAGGCCCGGCCGTCACGGTCGACACGGCCTGCTCGTCGTCGCTGGTCGCGCTGCATCTGGCGATGCAGTCGCTGCGGGCCGGGGAGTGCTCGCTGGCCCTGGCCGGCGGCGTGACCGTGATGTCCACCCCGACCACCTTCATCGAGTTCAGCGAGCAGCGCGGGCTGGCGCCGGACGGGCGGTGCAAGCCGCTCTCCGGGGGTGCCGACGGCACCAGCTGGGGCGAGGGGGTCGGCGTCCTCGTCGTCGAGAAGCTGTCGGACGCCCAGCGTAACGGGCACGACATCTTGGCCGTGGTGCGCGGCTCGGCGATCAACCAGGACGGCGCGAGCAGCGGGCTCACCGTGCCGAACGGGCCTGCGCAGCAGCGGGTGATTCGGGCTGCGCTGGCTGGTGCCGGATTGACGGCGGATCAGGTGGACGTGGTGGAGGCGCACGGCACCGGCACCACGTTGGGGGATCCGATTGAGGCGCAGGCGTTGTTGGCGACGTATGGGCAGGGTCGTCCGGTGGGTCGT
>NZ_JBEYIX010000119.1:0-3589 GCF_040636055.1 Micromonospora sp. NPDC006766
CGGAAGAGACCGAACTGCTCACCGGCCTGGCCACCGCCTGGACCCGCGGCACCACCATCGACTGGACCCCACTACTGGCCGGCGGACGGCGGGTGAACCTACCCACCTACGCCTTCGACCGCCAGCGCTTCTGGCCCGACACCACCGCGACCGGCGCCGACCCAGCCGCCATCGGCCTCACCCGCCCCGGCCACCCCCTGCTCGGCGCGGTCGTGCCCGCCCCGGAGACCGGCGGCGTGGTGCTCACCGGCCGCCTCGGCCTCGACACTCACCCCTGGCTCGCCGACCACGAGGTGCTCGGCTCCGTGCTGCTGCCCGGCACCGCCTATGTCGACCTGGCCCTGCGCGCCGGCGACGAGGCCGGCTGCCCGGTCCTGGCTGACCTGGTGCAGGAGGCACCGCTGGTGCTGCCCGCGCAGGGCGGGGTCCGGCTTCAGGTCGTTGTCGGGGAGCGGACCGCCGCCGGAACCCGGCCGGTGCAGATCTGGTCCTGCCCGGAGCAGGCCGACGACGGCGGCGCGTGGCTGCGTCACGCGAGCGGCGAGCTCACCGAAGACGATCCGGCACCGGCAGCGGAGCTGACCGCCTGGCCGCCGCCGGGTGCCGCGCCGCTTGCGATCGATGACGCGTACGACCGGTTGTGCGCCAGCGGCTACGGATACGGTCCGGTCTTCCAGGGCCTGCGCGCCGCCTGGCAGCACGGCGATGACCTGTACGCCGAGGTGGAGCTGCCCCAGCACGCCCACGACGACGCCACCGCGTTCGGCATCCACCCGGCCCTGCTCGATGCCGCCATGCACACCGAACTGCTCCGGGACAGCGGCGACGAGGAGGGCACCCAGCTGCCGTTCGTCTGGACCGGGGTCGCCCTGCACGCCACCGGTGCCACCTCCGTCCGCGTCCGGCTCACCCATCCGGCGGCCGACCGGATCAGCCTGCTCGTCGCCGACGGGGCCGGGCAGCCGGTGCTCACCGTCGAGTCGCTGGTCTCCCGGCCGATGACCGCCGACCGGCTGGCCCCCGTCGCCCCCGCCGACGCGTTGCTCAGCGTGGCCTGGTCGCCCAGCCCGACTGCCGGTTCGGCGGACGGGTCGGAGGTCGTGCACATCTACGGGGCCGACGACCTGGACCTGATCAGCGCCGAGGGCCCGCGGCTGGCCGTGGTCGCCCCGGTCACCCTGTCGACGGGCGGGGACGTGCCGACCCGCAGCCGGGAAACCACAGTGGAGGGTGTGCGGCTGGTGCAGCGCTGGCTGGCCCGCCCGGAACTCGGGGAGGCGCGGCTGGTGTTGGTCACCCACCAGGCCGTACCGGTCGGCGCGGACGACGACGTGGACCTCACGGCCGCCCCGGTCTGGGGCCTGGCCCGGGCCGCCCAGGCCGAGCACCCGGAGCGGATCGTACTGCTCGACACCGACACCGGGCCGGACCAGGAGATCGACGGGTCGCTGCTGGCACGGGCGATCGCTACAGGTGAGCCGGAACTAGCAATCCGTGGCGGCGAGCTGTTCGTGCCCCGGCTCGCCCCGGCGGACCTCACGGACGGCGAGGCGCCGTGGACCGAGGGCACCGTGCTGATCACCGGCGGGACCGGTGGGCTCGGCGCGCTGCTCGCCGAGCATCTGGCCGGGCGTCATGGCGTACGGGAACTGGTGTTGACCTCGCGGCGTGGCCTCGCCGCGCCCGGCGCGGAAGCCCTGCGGGACCGCCTCGCCGAGCTCGGCGCGACCGCGCGGATCGTCGCCTGCGACGTCGCCGACCGGAGCGCGGTCGAGCGGCTGATCGGCGAGGTCGGCGACCGGCTGACCGGCATCGTGCACGCCGCCGGGATCGGCGACAACGCGCTGCTCGACCACCTCGACGCGGAGCGGATCGGAACGGTCTTCGCCCCGAAGGCGGACGCGGCCTGGCACCTGCACGAGCTGACCGCGGATCTGCCGATCCGCGCGTTCGTGCTGCTCTCCTCGGCGGGCGGGCTGGTGCTCGCGGCCGGGCAGGGCAACTACGCCGCGGCCAACGTCTTCCTGGACGCCCTGGCCGTGCACCGGCGCCGCCACGGACTGCCGGCGACCGCACTGTCCTACGGGCTGTGGGACGCCGGCTCCGGTCTGGCGGCCGAGCTGACCGACACCGACCGGGACCGGATGCGCCGGCTCGGCCTGCCCGCGCTGACCACCCCGGAGGCGCTGGAGCTGTTCGACCGGGCGGTCGGCAGCGGAGCCGCCCACCTGGTGCCGCTCCCCGTCGACCGGTCGGCGTTGCGGGCCCGTACCGATGAACCGCCCGCCCTGCTGCGCGGCCTCGCTGCCGGACGCCGGTCCCGGGCCCGAGCCGCCTCCGGCGGGGGCGCCGCCGGCACGCTGCGGCAGCGCCTCGCCGGGCTGCCCGACGCGGACCGGGACCGGGAGCTGCTGCGGCTGGTCCGGGAACAGGTCGCCGCGGTGCTCGCGCACGAGTCGGCCGACGCAATCGCCCCCGAGCGGCCGTTCAGCGACCTGGGCTTCGACTCGTTGACCGCCGTCGAGCTGCGCAACGCGCTGAGCGCGGTGACCGGGCTGCGGCTGCCCGCCACGTTGGTCTTCGACCACCCGACCGCTGCGGCCGCCGCTCGGCTGCTGCGGGACGAACTGCTCGGCGGGGAGTCGGCGGCGCCCATCACCTCGACGGTGACGGTGACCGACGGCGACCCGATCGCGATCGTGGCGATGGCCTGCCGCTACCCGGGCGGGGTGACCTCGCCGGAGGACCTGTGGCGGCTGGTCGCCGACGGGGTGGACGCGGTGGGCGAATTTCCCACGGACCGTGGCTGGGACCTGGAGGGCATCTACGACCCCGAACCGGGCAAGCCGGGCCGCAGCTACACCCGGCACGGCGCGTTTCTCTACGACGCCGCCGATTTCGACCCGGCGCTGTTCGAGATCTCGCCGCGTGAGGCGGTCGGCATGGACCCGCAGCAGCGGCTGCTGCTCGAGGTCGCCTGGGAGACCCTGGAACGCGCCGGGATCGACCCGACCGCGCTACGTGGCAGTGACACCGGGGTCTTCACCGGCGTCATGTACCACGACTACGCGGGTGGGGCGGCCGGCAGCATCGTCTCCGGCCGGGTGGCGTACGCCCTGGGCCTGGAAGGGCCCGCGATCAGTGTGGATACGGCCTGCTCGTCGTCGCTGGTGTCGCTGCACTTCGCGATGCAGTCGCTGCGCAGCGGCGAGTGCTCGCTGGCCCTGGCCGGCGGCGTGACCGTGATGTCCACCCCGGAGATGCTCTGCTACTTCAGCGAGCAGCGTGGGCTGGCGCCGGATGGCCGGTGCAAGTCGTTCGCGGGTGCGGCCGACGGGACCGGTTGGGGTGAGGGTGCGGGCCTGCTTCTGCTGGAGCGGCTGTCTGACGCGGAGCGTAACGGGCACGAGGTGCTCGCGGTGATCCGTGGTTCGGCCGTCAACCAGGACGGGGCCAGCAACGGGCTGACCGCGCCGAACGGGCCCGCGCAGCAGCGGGTGATTCGGGCCGCGTTGGCGAATGCCCGGTTGACGGCGGCGGATGTGGATGTGGTGGAGGCGCACGGTACGGGGACCACGTTGGGGGATCC
>NZ_JBEYIX010000120.1:0-3515 GCF_040636055.1 Micromonospora sp. NPDC006766
ACCGGCGAACACACCACCGGTGAAAGCCAGACCAGCAACACCAAGAATGCTCTTACGCAGCATCGAGTTCATAACCAGAAGCTCCATTCGGGGGTCGGCACGCGACCCGGGGGTCAGGTCACGCGCAAGCACCACGTCAGGCGCTCAAACAAAGGGAAAAAGTCTCTGCCCGGCCGGCTCGCGGGGCGGGGCCTCTTCGCGGCGCCGGGACCATGTACAACGACCGGCTACCCACCAACATTCCGGGCTTCGCACACCCGCCTCACCGACAGGGGGCGTCTTCCTCGGCCGTGCACCCGTGTTCAACGACCGGCCGCCGCCCGGCATTCCGGCCCCGCGACGCCGCCCACCACACCCACAAACCGGACATGCCGCCCACGCCGCCAAAACGTCAGGCCCGTCAGTGGAACGCCATGGAGGTCAAACGGCTCCCATGACCTCCATGGCATTCCACCCACCAACGCGACCCAGACGCCGCAACCGGACATTCACCCCACGTCGGCAGGGCGTACCGCCGAGACGCGGGACACGCAGACGGCGCGTGCGGACGGCGAGGACGCACGACGCGGTGTGGCCCGAACCCGCCCCAGGGCGGGCACGGCGCGGATCAGGGCTCGAACTTGTAGCCCAGGCCGCGGACGGTGACGAGGTGGCGGGGCGCGGACGGTTCCGGCTCGATCTTGGAGCGCAGTCGCTTGACGTGCACGTCCAGCGTCTTGGTGTCGCCCACGTAGTCGGCGCCCCAGACCCGGTCGATGAGCTGCCCCCGGGTGAGCACCCGGCCCGCGTTGCGCAGCAGCATCTCCAGCAGCTCGAACTCCTTGAGCGGCAGTTGCACGGGGGCGCCGGACACGGTCACCACGTGCCGCTCGATGTCCATCCGGACCGGGCCGGCGGCGAGCGTCGGGGCACCCGACTCGGCCGCCTCCGCGCTCTGCCGGCGCAGCACCGCCCGGATCCGGGCAACCAGCTCACGCGGCGAGTACGGCTTGGTCACGTAGTCGTCGGCCCCGATCTCCAAGCCGACCACCTTGTCGATCTCACTGTCCCGAGCGGTGACCATGATGATCGGGACGTGTGACCGCTGGCGGAGCTGACGGCAGACCTCCGTACCCGACATTTCCGGCAACATCAGGTCGAGCAGCACGATGTCGGCACCGGTCCGGTCGAACTCGGTGAGGGCGGCCGTGCCCGTCGCGGCGACGGACACCTCGAAGCCCTCCTTGCGGAGCATGTAGGACAGGGCGTCGGAGAACGATTCCTCGTCCTCGACCACCAGTACGCGGCTCAACGGGGTGTTTCCTTTCCTGTCGGTCGGACCTACCGGGGCTCGGCCGGGCCGGCCTCGATCCCAGCAGAGGCAAGCGTCGCCTCCGGGTCGTCCGGTGGACGGGCGGGCAGCCGGAGGGTGAACGTCGACCCTCCACCAAGAGTGCTCGACACATCCACCCGGCCGCCATGGTTGCTGGCGATGTGTTTGACGATGGCCAGGCCGAGGCCGGTGCCTCCGGTGGCCCGGGAGCGGGCCTGGTCGGCCCGGTAGAAGCGTTCGAAGATCCGGTCGACCTCGTTCGGAGCGATGCCGATGCCCTGGTCGGCCACGGCGACCTCGACGTGCTCGTCGGTGGCCCGCGCGGTCACCCGGACCGTGGTGCCCTCGCCCGAGTAGTTGATCGCGTTCTCCACCAGGTTCGCGACAGCGGTGGCGAGCTGACTGCCGCTGCCGTACGCGGTGAGGCCGCGCTGGCCGTCCACGATGATCTCCACCTGGCGGGCGGTGGCCGCGGTCCGGGTCCGGTCGACCACCTCGGCGATCACCCAGTCCACGGCGACCGGCTCCGGGGCGGGCTGCGGCTCGGCGCCCTGGAGCCGGGTCAGCTCCAGCAGCTCCTGCACCAGCCGGCCCAACCGGGTCGACTCGTGTTGGATCCGCTCGGCGAACCGTCGGGCGGCGATCACGTCCTCGGACAGGTCGGGCGCGCCCTCGCCGGCCGGCTCGGTGGCGTTCACCAGTGCCTCGGCGAGGAGTTGGAGCGCGCCGATCGGGGTCTTGAGCTCGTGACTCACGTTGGCCACGAAGTCTCGCCGGACCCGGGCCAGCCGGTGCGATTCGGTCACGTCGGCCGCCTCGACCGAGATGTAACCGGCGCCCAGGCCCATCGCGCGCAGGTGCACGCCGAGCGGGTTCTCCCCCGCGCTGTCGCGGCCGCGCGGCAGGTCCAGCTCGATCTCGCGGCGCACGCCGGTGCGCCGGACCTGCCCGGCGAGGGTACGGATCAGCGGGTGCGCCGCGATGGATCCGGGCGTCGCCCCGGCACGGAGCAGGCCCATCGCCCGCGCGGCCGGGTTGACCAACACCGGCACGTCCTCCGGGTCGAGCACCACCACACCGGCGCGGAGCGAGTCGATCGTCTTACGGCCGAGCCCGGAGAGCCCGCCCTGTCGCTCATCGGGAATCCCGGGCCTCCCTGCGCTCTGACGGGAGCTTTCGCTCCCCGACGACGCCGACCGGCGCCAGTTCCTGACGGGTCGGGACAGCAGCATCCCGGCGACCAGTCCGGCCACCAGAGCCACGGCCACCTCGACCGCTACCGCCCATTCCACCCGGCGATCGTAGGGTCATTGTTCAGCCTACGTTCGACCGAAATGGGACGAAACACTCTCGCTTTCGAAGAAGTTCACTCGTGGGACCCGCGTCGTTCACCCACGTTCACCGTAGATCCGGCCACCCCCGCCTACGGTGGGTCGCGCCCCTGCTCACGCCGTAGGTGGCCCGCACCGGCCGCCGGCGGCCACCGACCTCAGGAAGTGACGATGCGCTACGAGTTCCGGGCCGACCTGCAGCTTGTCAGCCAACTGCTGGTGGACATGGCGGAGGCGGTACGCGCCGCCATGCGCCAGGCCACCACGGCCCTGCTCACCGCCGACCGCACGGCAGCCGAGACGGTGGCCGCGGGAGACGTCGAGATCGACGGACTCTACCGGGACGTGGAGGAGCGGGTCTGTGACCTGCTGGCCCGGCAGGCACCCGTCGCCTCCGACCTGCGCGCCATGATCACCGCCCTACACGTGGCCGCCGACCTGGAGCGAATGGGCGACCTGGCCGAGCACGTCGCCAAGACCGCGCTGCGCCGGCACCCCTCGCCGGCGGTGCCGGCCGAGCTGCGGCCGGTCTTCACCGACATGGCAGCCATCGCCGACCGGCTGGCCGGAAAGATCGGCAAGGTGCTGGCCAGCCCCGACGCGACCATCGCCGGCGAGCTCGACGGCGACGACGATGCCATGGACGACCTGCACAAGAGCCTCTTCACCGTGCTGCTCGGCGACGACTGGCCGTACGGGGTGGAGACGGCGATCGACGCGACCCTGCTCGGCCGCTTCTACGAGCGTTTCGCCGACCACGCCGTCAACGTCGGCGAGCACGTGGTCTACCTGATCACGGGTGAGACCGCCTGAAGTGCAAGGAGGGGGTGCCGCCGCAGCAGACTTCCATGCCCGACTCGCGGACCATCGTC
>NZ_JBEYIX010000121.1:0-3254 GCF_040636055.1 Micromonospora sp. NPDC006766
GCGCCGCGAACTGGCCGCGCTGCCGGCCGGCGACGGCGACCGGATGCTGCTGCGCCTGGTCTCGATGCGCCCGACCCCGCGGCCGGCGGTCAGGTCGGCGGGGAGAGACACCCCCGTGCCTAAAATTCCAGCACGCTAGGCGGTGACCGGGGCGGCGGGGCGGGAGGCGCGGCGTTCCTCGCGGCGGGCGGCGCGCTCGTGGTCGCTGCGGGCGATGATCTGGGCGACGGCTTCGGCGAGGTCTGCGACGGCGGTCGGGTGTTCTGCGGTGACCTCGAAAGCGGCGGCAACGGCGCGGGCGTCGTGGTCGACGTGCACGCGGTGGCCGTGCAGGGCGGCGACCGGGGCGGGGCAGTCGAGGGCGTATCCGTGGGCGGTGAGCTGGTCGAGGAGCTTGTTCCACAGCGTTTCCGCCGGGTCGTCTACCGGCGGGGTGTCGCTGGTGCAGGTCGGGCAGGGGCAGCCGGGGTGGCAGGGCTCGCCGGGCTGGGCGGGGCAGGCGGGGCAGGCGTCGCGTTCCTCTGGCGGGATTTCGGCGGTCTGGGCGATGTCGAAAACGGCGACCGTGACAAACTTGGGCCTGCTAGGGGTCTCGCTGGCGTCGTCGCCGTCGTCGGCTTCGGCGTTCTCGTCGGGCTCGTTCGAGGTGTCCGGCTCGGCGGTGTCGGCGTCCTTCTTGCCGTTGCCCCGGGGCTTGATCAGTCGGAGTCCGGTCTCACCCTTCTTGATGTGCCGGCCTCGCTGCCGCCATCCGTTGCCGGTTTCCACGTCGGACAGGACGAAGCCGCGTTCGGCGGCCTGCTCGTGCAAGAGCAACTGATTGCGAAGGCTGTAGCCGAGGATGCGGGCGGACACACCGCCGGTGGCGGCGTGGGTTGCGAAGCTGCGGACCGCCTCGGCGCGCTCCAGATACTCGGTGGACTGCCGCTTTACCTCGTCGTCCCGCTCCCGCCAGGCAGCGCGCTCGGCGTCGCTGCACCGGCTGCGGGTGCCGCTCTGGCGTGAGGGGGTCTTACGGGCGGTGGACTTGCGGGGCATGGGTGAACTCCTGTCCTGTCGGCCATCCGGCCTCATACCTAAAATTCTAGCACACTTCTTGATCTGGCGGTATTCAGATCAGGCCGGTTGCGGCGTATCGCTGGGCGTGGGTGGGGCAGAGGGCGGCCCCGTACGTGAGGATCGTCGGCATCTCGGGGCATCCGAGGCTGTCGCAACCGGTGGGGGCTACCCGGTGCAGGTCGCGCCAGAGGTTGGCAACGATGGTGGCGGGCTGGTGAGGCAGCCCGTGGGACGGCCGGTGCGCGGGTACCGGGCGGCCGTCCACGGTCAGGGTGAACAGGTCGCATTGCGTGTGCGCCGGGACGGTGTGCCGGTGAACGATGGTCCGCAGGTTGTTGACCCTGATGGTCAGCTCGCTGTGGAGCTCGTTCTCTGCGTGCGGCCATGCCGGTGACCTGTGCTCGGCTTGCCAGGCGTCGCCTCCGTAGAGGCGGCAGACTGCTTCGGCGATTTCTCGGGCGGCCGTTTCGCAACCGTGCTCGGGGCCGGTCGGGTGAGGGCTGATGGTGAGCGTTTCCATATGGGTGAAGCGGCGGCGGTCGGCGGGCGGCAGGTCGGCGATGCTGGCCACAGTCGTTCTCCTGTTCAGGGCGAATTGCGGTGTCGGCGTGAGTGGCGGGAGCGGCAGCCGGCATCGGCGCGCTCGATGCGCGTCGATGACGTTTGCCGCTGCTCGGCCGCCAGCAGCGGCCGGGCAGCGTGCGGTTAGGACGCTTGGCCTAGGAGGTATCGGGCATCCCCGGTGAGAACCCATCCCGCTGTGTCCTGCAACAGGCGTTCGGCGCGGCGGGCCAGCGTGAGCGGGTAGACGTCGGGGGCTTGGACGTAGTGCTTCCCGGTCTGGCACAGGTCAAGGCACAGCACAGCTAGGCGGAGCAGGGCGCGCATCCGGCCGGGGTTGGTTTCGGGGCAGTGATGCCGGCGGGCGTACTTGATCAGCTCGACGGTTGCTGCTCGGAAGTCGAGGGCGGTCCTGGTGTCGCTGATGGTTGCGGTGGGCCATGCGGGGGAGTGCTCGCAGAGGTGCAGGTGGGTGGTCACCTGGGCCATGCGGCGACAGGTGATGTTAAGCAGTTCAAAGACCTGTCGGGCACGGCGGTCGGCGGGCACGGCCGGCAGGGTCGGCATGGTCATCGTGGGGGCGGTAAGGATCGACATTGCTTCTCCCTGGGCTGGGTTCGGGTGGGGTGCCGAGAGGGGTTCGCCGGTCCTCTCGGCGGGGAGACGGGTTGTGCGGCGGTCGGGGGCGGCCTGCTCAGGTCGCCCCCGACCGGGCGGGCTAGCGATAGCGGCGGCGGGTGGCGGTGGTCTTGGTGGCGGTGGCGGTGGCGGCGGTGGTGTGGTGCCACTGCTGGACCGTTACGCCGTGGCGCTTGGCGTCGTACATGGCGGCGTCGGCGCGTTGGAGCAGGGCGGAAGCCGTGCGGGTGTTGTCGTCGGCGACCGCGAGCCCGATGCTGGCGGGGCAGTTGACTTCTTCGCCGAAGATCGTGAGCGTGATGCCGAGGAGGGCGGCCCCGATTGCGGCGGCGTTCGCGCGTCCGGTGCGTTCGCCGTCGTCGGTGATGATCAGGAACTCATCGCCGCTCATGCGGCCGACGTATGCGGCGGGCAGGTCGAGCGCAACGATGGCGGCGGCGACGTGGCAAAGGACGCTGTCGCCTGCGGCGTGCCCGTGGCGGTCGTTGATTGCCTTGAAGCCGTTGAGGTCAAGCAGGGCGACGCTGACGGGCCGGTTGCGGTCGGCCAGGAGCGCGGTCAGGTGGCGCACCAGCGCGCGGCGGTTGGGCAGTCCGGTCAGCGGGTCATGGTCGGCCTCGTGACGGGCAGTCGCCAGATCGGCGCTGAGGCGCGTATTGCGCCAGATCAGGGCGAAGCACGAGACGGAGGTGGTGCCGAGCAGAATTTCCGTGAGTCCGAGCATTGCGCACTCCTCATGGTTGGTCTGGCGTGGCGTGCGGTGGGGGTTCGCCGGTCCCACCGCCTTACACCTAAAATTCTAGCACGCTTACTGTCCTTTGTGGGGTGTGACCTGGGTTTTTTTCGTGCGTGGGGCTCGGAGAGGAGATCCATCCCGGCGGCCTGGTCGTGACCGACCATGGTCGGGGTCGGGGGTGCAACCGGGGTTGGGTTGCGGCCCCGGCCCCGACCGTGGTTGCCCTTGTGGCAGGCCGTCGGGATGGATCGGGGAGGGA
>NZ_JBEYIX010000122.1:0-1346 GCF_040636055.1 Micromonospora sp. NPDC006766
AACCGAGCTGAATTGCATTGGCTGCAACATTGAGCATCCTGATGACTCGTTCAACGAGGTTGGGGCGGGTTGGTAACGACTCGGCGCGCTGGCTGGTGTTTGTGCTGGTGGCAGGCAGGCGTGGGTGGCTCGACCGTATCCAGGTTCAACGATGTTGCGTTGGATGCATCGTGGGTAGGACAGGTGGTTTAGCGGGCTCGGCGGCGTTGTCGCTGGTGCCGGGCGTGGCGCATTTGGATCCGCAGCGGGCGGCGTTCGCGGCGATGGTGGATGGGTGGTCGGTTCAGCAGCGGTCGCGGAATTTGAAGTCGAAGACGATCGCGCCGCGGTTGGCGTTGGTGCGGAGGTTGGTGGAGTTCAGTAATCAGTACCCGTGGCAGTGGTCGGCCGGTGAGGTGGAGGCGTTCCTGGCGAGCCTTCGGTCGGGGGCTGGGCCGGTGGCGGTGTCGACGTTGCGCAACTACGAGGTCTGTCTGCGGCTGTTCCTGGATTACGTGACCGACGCACGGTATGGCTGGCCGTCGGCGTGCTTGGAGCGTTTCGGTGCCGCGCCGGTGCAGTTGCTGCACGAGTGGAATTCGGTGGCGCACGTTGCCGAGTACGAGGGTGATGCGCGGCGGCGGCCGTTGAGCTATGACGAGGTGCAGGCGTTGTTCGACGCCGCTGACGCCTCTGTTGAGCAGATCCGTGCGCGGGGGCGTAAGGGGGCGTTGGCCGCGCAGCGGGACGCCGCCCTTCTCAAGGTCATCTATGCGTTTGGGTTGCGGCGCGGCGAGGCGTGCGGGCTGGATATTCAGGATCTGCGGCACAATCCGAAGGCTCGTCAGTTCGGTCGGTTCGGCGCGCTGATGGTGCGCCATGGCAAGGCGTCTCGTGGTGGTGCGCCGAAGCGGCGCACGGTTTTGACGGTTCCGGAGATGGACTGGGTCGTCGGGGTGCTGGAGCAGTGGATGGATGAGCTGCGTCCGCTGTTCAATGCTGGCAAGCATGCGGCGATGTGGGTGACGGAGCGGCGTGGGCGGATGTCGCGGCGTGCGGTCAACGACGCGTTCGCGCAGGCCCGTGAGGCAGCCGGTCTCGATGAGTATCTGGATCTGCACTGCTTGCGGCATTCGTATGTGACGCACCTGGTGGAGTTCGACTATCCGCAGCGGTTCGTGCAGGAACAGGTCGGTCACCGTCACGCCTCGACCACGGCGATTTACACGGGGGTGTCGGACGAGTACCGCAACCGTCTTGTTCAGCGATCGCTGGGGCAGCGGTTCGCCGATCTGGGGGTGGGGCAGCGGTGAAAGTGAAGATGGGGGTGCGGTGGAAGCTGCGGCGGCTGATGGCCGACCACGACC
>NZ_JBEYIX010000122.1:1443-3109 GCF_040636055.1 Micromonospora sp. NPDC006766
GACAAGCGCCAGCAGCAGCGCTGGTGAACAGGAACCCGATCTGCCGCGTCTGCTACGACAAAAACAACGCCCGCCGCTGCGGCGGCTGCGGGCGCACACGATCCATCAGCCTCAAGGCAACGGCCACCAGCCCAGACCTGTGCTTGTCGTGCCGTCCCCGCACCATCGACACCTGCGCCGGATGCGGGCGCCGCACCTACGGCAACCGGACGGACCATGGCCGCGGCGTCTTCCTCTGCCAGACCTGCCAACCCAAACGCACGCAGCCCTGCCAGCTGTGTGGACATCGCCGCCAAGCCGGAGCGATCTGGCCCGTCGGCCCAGTCTGCCGTTCCTGCTATGGGCACGCCATGCGCCACCCGGCTCTGTGCAGTGGCTGCGATCGAACCGCTGTGCTCATCGGCGTTGACCAGCACGGCAACCGGATCTGCGGAACCTGCGCCGGGGTCGAGCGCGACTACCGATGCCAACGCTGCGGCGGCGGTGCCATCCCGTTCAGCCACGGCCTGTGTGACCACTGCGTCCTCGACGACGACATCAACCACCTGCTCGCCAACACCACCAACCCCGACACGCTCCAGCCACTGACCGCAGCTCTTCGCCGCACTCGCAGCCCGGCCAACACCATCCGCTGGCTACGCCACGCCCCCGCCGGGCAGATGCTGACTCGCCTCATCCGAGCCGGCCAGCCCATCACGCACGCCATGCTCGACCAACAGCCTCAAACACAGCACCTGCACAAGGTTCGCCACATACTTGTGCGCACCAACGTGCTTCCCGAGCGCAGCGAATACCTCGAACGCATCCCGCCCTGGCTGACCGATCTGCTGCAGAACCAGCCCGTCAGCCACGCCGCGGTCGTGCGCCCATACGCACGCTGGTATGTGCTCCCCCGAGCACGTCGGCGAGGCCGCAACCGCACCATCACACCCGCAGCCACCTACCACATCCGAAGCCACATCCGCCTTGTCCTGGCGTTCCTATCCTGGCTCGACGCTCACGACCAGACGCTGGCCACGCTCACCCAACACACCCTCGAGGCCTGGCTCGACCAGGCCCCGACCGGCGGGTGGCGCATCCGCCAATTCCTCAAGTGGGCACACCACCAGCACCACGCGCCGCCGCTGGCTCTGCCCGCCGCCAACGAATCACCCACCACGCTCAGGCTCCTCGACGACACCGACCTCTACCAACAACTCCGGCGATGCCTACACGACAACGACCTGCCCCTCGACGTCCGCGTCGCCGGCGCCCTGCTCCACACCTTCGGCGCCCGCCTGTCCAGCCTGGTCCAACTGACCACCGACACCGTCACGACCGGCCCAGACAGCGTCCGGCTCGCTCTCGGCCGCGCCCCGATCCTGATCCGCGCCCATCGACGTACTACTGACCGAACTCGCCCGCAATCCCCGCGACCCCGCACCCCTGTCACAGGCCGTCGGCCACACCCGCTACCTGGTCCCCGGCACCGCCCCCGGCAAGCCGATCCGAGCTCCCGCCATGCACAACCGGCTTCGCCGCCACGGCATCACCCCCGAACCAGGACGACAAACCGCCCTCCTCGCCCTTACCGCAGACCTACCAGCACCCATCGTCGCCGACCTACTCGGCATCACCACCAACACCGCCCTCCGCTGGGCACGACACACCAACAGCGACTGGACCG
>NZ_JBEYIX010000123.1:0-3076 GCF_040636055.1 Micromonospora sp. NPDC006766
CTGTTTGTAAGAACTTGTTCTGGCCCCACTGGGCGAACTTGTTTTGGCCCCACCCGTGATCGTTTGGCAGCTTCTTCTGGCCCCACTTGTCGGGCGGTTGGGGGTGCCGATGGCGTGGTCTGAGCTGCGGTGGTTCCAACTTGTTTTGGCCCCACTTGGATGGGCTCGGCTGCATGGTCGCTGGTGGGTGGGGTCGTAGCATCGTGGGGAACCGGGCCGGTTGGTTCGTTCCCCGACAGGGCGGACCGACGGGCCCGGCCTTTGTTCGCCGGAACGTGAAGCGGGGGCGTCCGCCGTGGTCGGCGTCGCCCCCGTCGTGGTGTCAGGGTCAGCGTTTGCGGCGTTTGCCGGTGGTGGTGAGCAGCCGGAACGACTCGGTGCCGGTCTCGATGATGTGGGCGTTGTAGGTGAGCCGGTCGACGATCGCTGCGCAGAGCCGTGGGTCGGTGAAGGTGCGGTTCCACTCCGAGAAGGGGGCGTTGGAGGCGACCGCGATGGCGCGGCGTTCCTCGCGGTCGGTGAAGATCTGGAACAGCAGTTTCGCGCCGGCCTTGTCCAGGTCGAGGTAGCCGAACTCGTCCAGACAGAGCAGGTCGCAGCGGCCGTAGCGGGCGATGACCTTGGTGAGCTGGCGGTCGTCGGAGGCCTCGGCGAGTTCGTTGACCAGGTTCGCCGCGGTGGTGTAGCGGACTTTGTAGCCGGCCTCGGCGATCGCGGTGCCGATGCCGATGAGCAGATGGCTTTTGCCGGTGCCGGAGTCACCGATGAGGCAGAGCGGCTGGCCGGCGATGACCCAGGCAGGGTCGCAGAGGGTGTTGACCTGTTCCGGGGAGACGTTCGGGTTGGCGCTGTGGTCGAAGTCCTCGATGCGTTTGGGGCGGGAGAAGTTGGCCTCGCGGACCAGCCGTAGCTTGCGGCGTTCCTCGCGGTGGGCGATCTCGGTGCCGAGCAGGTCGGCGAGGAACTGTTTGTAGGTGGACCGCTCGCGCAGGGCATACTCGACGGCCTCCTCGTAGCCGTCGCGGATGGCGGGCAGGTGCAGGCTGCGGGCGGCCTGCTCTATCGCGGCGTCGACCGGGTCCTCGCCGGGAGCGACCGCACGCTGCCGGGCGGGACGGGGCTGGGGCGGGGCAGGTGGCCGTGCCGTGGTGGTGGTGCTCATGCGGTGCCTTTCGAGGTTGGGAGCTTCAGCAGCTGGTCATAGGCGGCCACTGACGGCAGAGGTCGGGAATCATCCGGAATGGGCGTGCGGCGGGGCAGGGTGATCACGTTCGTGGCCGGCGATGCGGCGGACGTGTCGTCGTCGGGTGCGGCCAGTTCGGCCAGGTCCTCGTCGTCGAGCAGCGGCCCGGTCGGCCGGTCGGCTTTGCGAGCTTCGATGGCGACCAGTTCCGGGCTGCTGGAGCCGATGTGCAGGGCTGCGGTGATGCCGGCCAGCACCGCCTCGTGCGACATACGCCGGTGCAGCAGCAGCACCTCGATCAGGGACCGGGTGCCGGCAGCGTCGCCGTGCGCGGCGCGGGCCGCAGCCCAGAACGCGTCGTGGGCGGCGGTGAACGTGCCATCGGCGCGGGCCTGGGCCAGTCCGGTCGATCCCGCCAGGGCGCCGGGGCGGACCATCAGGATCTCCAGGTAGTGGTCCAACTCGTCGCGGTAGTGGTAGCGGCGGGTCAGGTCAGCCTGGGGTGGCGGGCCACGACTCGGTTGCGGTCGAAGACCAGCAGCTCGTTGGCGTGGAGACTGACCCGCACCTGACGGCCGATGAACCTCGCCGGCACCGAGTAGTAGCTCTGCCGCACCACGATGCGCGAGTCCCGCCGAACCGTCGGGGTCAGGGTCACACCGCAGTCGAAGTCGTCGGCCGGCAGCGGCGCCAGCAGCTTTTCCTCGACGGCGAAGTCGAACCCGACGCTGGTGTTGCTGCCGTGGATGTGCCGGCTGTCCTCGGCGGTGTCGATCGCCGCGAGGCGTTCGTTGAGTTCGTCGAGGGTGTCGACCTCGGGCACCGGGACCAGATGGGTGCGCCGGAACCGGCCACCCTCGTGCTCGACTCCGCCCTTCTCGTGGGCGCCTTCGATCCCGGGCATGCAGTAGAACGCGTCGAAGCCGTAGTGCGACCGGAACGCCGTCCACCGCTGCGACTCGATACGGGTGCGACCGAAGCAGACCCGGTTGACCGCCGGCTTGAGGTTGTCGTAGCGGATGTGCCGGGTCGGCACCCCACCCAGGACCCGGAACGCCTCCACATGACCTTGCATGAACGCCTCCTGGCTCTCGGAGACGTAAACCCGGTGCACCGCCTTGCCCGAGTAGGACAACCGCAGCGTGAACAAGTGGCACTGCACCGGCTCGCCAGCCAGGCGCACCCACACGTCGGCGAAGTCGACCTCAGCCTCGGCGCCCGGCTCGTGGACCTGCGGCACCGTGCCCTCAAGATGCGTCCGGCCTTCCCGAGCCTCGGCCAGGATCTGCGGTCGCCGCTTGTTGACGTAGTTGCAGACCGTGGAGTAGCTGGCCAGGTTGAAGCCGTACTCGACCAACAGCCGGTCATGGATCCGCCGGACCGTGTGCCGCTGCTTACGCGGCGCCGTCAGGTCCTCCCGCAACATCGCGTCGATCCAGCCCATGGCCGGCTCCAACACCGACGCCCGCGTCCTCATCGGCTGCTTACGCGGCGGTGGAACCGCCGACGCCAACGCCGCCCGCACCGCACGGCGATGCACGCCATGCCGACGCGCCAACTCCCGCTGCGAGACATTCGGCTCCAGCCGACGATCCCGACGAATTCTCTCGAACAACTCAACACGTGACAGCACCAACGGCCTCCCGACACGACCGATGGTGCAGAATCCCACCCCAAATCAGACCACAACCGGCATTGCAGCCATCACGGCGTGTCGCGTGATGAGCACCCCCGGTCGAGGTGGGGCCAAAACAAGTTGCCCAACCCCGATCGGTCCTTACGCGCCCATCGACGGCCGTGTGGAGCCAAACAAGTTGGTACACCGCGCCACGGGACCGGGGTGGGGCCAAAACAAGTTCGCCCAGTGGGGCCAGAACTACTTGGTCAAATCAG
>NZ_JBEYIX010000124.1:0-2982 GCF_040636055.1 Micromonospora sp. NPDC006766
TCAAGATCCAGGAGGGACGAGTGCTCACCCACCGGCGGCTACCACCGGACGAGTCTGCCTGAGGCCGACCCGCAACACTCATTAGGAGGGGCCCCCTGTTAACGCCTGGCGCATAGCAGGGGCCCCTATTAACACCCAAGGTGCGACACTCGGCGACACGGCGCACACCCTGACCGGCGCACGACAAGCTGCGCGGCACCCCGGTCGGCCTCTGGTGTGGCCGGCAGGACAACTTCCTCAGCGCGCCCCTGGCCAAGGCGCCGCCCGAACCCCCGGTACGCGCCGAGTGGACCGACGGCCGGCACAACTTCGCCTACTGGGGCACCGTCATTCCCGACGCGTTCGCCCTGCTGGGCGCGGCCCTCACCCCGCCCCGCACGGGCTGACGCCCGGGCGTCAGATGGAGAGGTCGGGCTCCTCGGGGGCGGTGCCGCGTTCCACCTCCACGCCGAGCGCCCGCAGGTCGGCGACGAAGTCGGGGTAGCCGCGGTCGACGTGATGCACATGGGAGACCTCGGTGACCCCGTCGGCGCACAGCCCGGCGATGATCAGGCCGGCGCCGGCCCGGATGTCGGTGGCGCGTACCGGGGCGCCCGAGAGGCGGTCCCGGCCGCAGACCAGGGCGTGGTGGCCGTCAGTCTTGATGTCCGCACCGAGCCGCATCATCTCGTTGGCGAACATGAACCGGCCGTCGAAGATGTTCTCGGTGATCAGGGACGCGCCGTCGCTCACCGCGGCCAGCCCGATCGCCATCGGCAGCAGGTCGGTGGCGAAGCCCGGATACGGCAGGGTCACCACGTCGACGGCGGTGGGGCGGTCGTCCACGCGTACCCGGAAGGCGTCCCCTCGGGTCTCCACCAGGCCGCCGGCCGTGACCAGCTTGTCCAGCGCGACTTCCAGGTACGCCGGGTCGATGCCGGTCACGGTGACGTCCCCGCGGGTCATCGCGGCGGCGAACGCCCAGGTGCCGGCGACGATCCGGTCCCCGACCGTGGCGTGCCGGACCGGCTGCAGCTCGGGCACCCCGACGATGTGCAGGGTGGAGGTGCCCGCCCCCTCGATCCGAGCCCCCATCCGGATCAGCATCGAGCAGATGTCCACGATCTCCGGCTCCCGGGCCGCGTTGTCGATCGTCGTGTCGCCTCGGGCCAGCACCGCCGCCATCACCAGGTTCTCCGTCGCGCCGACGCTCGGGAAGTCCAGCACGATGTCCGCGCCGTGCAGCCCGTCCGGGGTTTCGGCGATGACGAAGCCGTGTTCGCCGGAGATTTCCGCGCCCATCCGGGTCAGCCCGGCGATGTGCATGTCCAGACCGCGCGAGCCGATGGCGTCTCCGCCCGGGTGGGCCACCCGCACGTACCCTCGGCGGGCCAGCAGCGGCCCGAGCACACAGATCGACGCACGCAGCCGGCGGACCAGGTCGTAGTCGGCCTCCGCGCCGGGCTGCTCCGGTACGTCAATGACGACCGACCGGGACCGTTCCGCCCCGCCCCGGGCCGCCATCGGGTCTACCGGGTCGTCGGCGGCAAACCGTACGCCGCAGCCGAGCCGGCGCAGCACCTCGCCCATGATGGCGATGTCGGTGATCCGTGGCACGTTGGTGATCACGGTACGCCCGGGGGCGAGCAGCGCGGCCGCCATCAGTTTGAGCGCGGAGTTCTTCGCCCCGACGACGTGCACCGTGCCAGCCAGCCGGGCCGCACCGCGTACCCGGATGACGTCGACGTCGCAGCTCGCCGGATCGCCGGCGCCCGGCCCGACGCCGGGCGTCCAGCCCGTACGGCCCGGCGGTGCCGGGAAGGTCAGGTCCGGTATCCGTAGGCTGTGCGTCATGGCTGTCCACCTCACGCGCATCTACACCAAGGCCGGCGACGCCGGCATGACCAGGCTGAGCAACAACGAGCAGGTGCCGAAGACCGATCCGCGGATCGCCGCGTACGCGGATGTCGACGAGTGCAACGCCGCGATCGGCGTCGCGATCGCCCTCGGGCAGCTCGGCGACGACCTGCGTGCGGTGCTGGAGTCGATCCAGAACGACATGTTCGACGTCGGCGCCGACCTGGCGACCCCGGTCGAGCCGGACCCCGGGTACCCGCCGCTGCGGGTCACCGAGGAGTACGTGGTGCGCCTTGAGGGCTGGTGCGACGAGTACAACGGGCGCCTGAGCAAGCTCGACTCCTTCATCCTCCCCGGCGGCACCGCGGGCGCGGCGCTGCTGCACGTGGCACGGACGACCGCCAGACGTGCCGAGCGTGCGGCATGGGCCCTGGTCGCGCACGACCCGGACCGGACCAGCCCTCTCCCGGCAAAGTATCTCAACCGGCTCTCCGATTTGCTCTTTATTCTGGCAAGAACGGCAAATCCGGATGGAGATGTGCTATGGGTGCCGGGCGGGAAGCGCTGACCGTCGGCGGGCTGCACCACGTCGAGGTCTGGGTACCCGATCTCGCGGCCGCCATGGGCAGTTGGGGCTGGCTTCTCGGCGAGCTGGGGTGGACGCCGTACCAGGACTGGCCGGCCGGTCGGTCCTGGCGGCTCGGCCCCACGTACCTGGTTTTGGAGGAGTCCCCGGCGCTGAGCGGCCGGGTGCACGACCGGCTCGCGCCGGGCCTCAACCATCTCGCCTTCCACGCCGGCTCGCCGGCCGCCGTGGACCTGCTGGTCGCGGCGGCCCCCGGGCACGGGTGGGGGTTGCTCTTCCCGGACCGCCATCCGCACGCCGGCGGCCCCGGCACGTACGCCGCCTACCTCACTGACGGCCAGGGGTACGAGGTGGAGCTGGTCGCCGAGCCGGAGTAACCGGCCGGGCCACCACTCTCACTTCCGAATCTTGAAGAGTTGCCGTTCGTCTCCAAGATCTGCAAGACGCCGCTGGCCGGCACCCGCGTTCGGGTGGCCGGCCGCGGCGGTGTGTGAGCTTTTGCACTAATGGGGGTACACGTAGGGGGGCGGCTGGTCCCACAGGGGGGATGGAAACGTGAG
>NZ_JBEYIX010000125.1:0-2964 GCF_040636055.1 Micromonospora sp. NPDC006766
TACTCTTGTTTTCCTCCATTCTTCCCCAACCCCCCGCTCTTCTGTTTTGGTTGGTCCGGCAACCGCCGGACCAACCACCCGGCTTTGTCCATGCTTCGGCCACCGCGGGTCCGCACTGGCTGGCGACGGGCAGCGCCTACCTGGTGTGTGGGTCGTAGGTGAGCAGCAACGTCCCGCTGCTGGTCTGCTGCGACTCGAGCAGTCGCATCGGACGCTTTTCCTGGTAGCCGTCCAGCAGCCGGCTTCCCCTGCCCGCGATGACGGGTGGTACGGCGAGCCGCAATTCGTCGATCAGATCCTGCTCCAGCATCGACCTGACGAGCGTCGGGCTGCCATGCACACCGATGTTCTTTCCCGGCTGCGACTTCAGGCGCGCCACCTCGTCCGCGAGGTGGCCCTCGATGCGTTCGGTGTTCTGCCACTGGTGCTCGCCGAGCGTGCTGCCCACGACGTACTTCGGTGAGGAGTTGATGAAGGTCGCGAAGGGCTCGACGTCCGACGTCGGCCAGTACGGTGCCCAGTACTCGTAGGTCGCGCGGCCCAACAGCACCGCGTCCTGGGTGTCCACAAGGTACTGCAGGTGTTGTGCCACTTCGCTGTCGAAGTGTTCGAACATCCACTCGTCGGGCGCATCGGTCACACCATCGATTGAGAACAACAGATAAGATACGACCTTCCGCACGCAGCCCCCAGAAGTGATTCAGCCCCCAAACAGAGAAACCATAACCTAGGCTGTCCTGCCAACTGGCGCGACGCGCCGCATCGGGCCACCGCCCGCCCGATCGACGGATCCTTCCGCATCCGGCGTCGCCGGGCCATGATCCCGTTGTAGGCTCCTCCGGATCTTTCGCGGCGAGTTGGGGGTGCCACATGAGCGTCGAGACCCTGCCGTCCCTACGACACTGGACCTCGATCGGCGACGAACTGTCGACAAGCCCGGGCGTGCACCGGCCGTCACCGTTCTCCGCGCTGATGGCGAGCGCCGTGCAGGACACGGCGGGCCAGGTCGTGATCGACGCGGGGTGCGGGGCCGGGCTGGTCACGGTGGCAGCGCTGCTGGCCGGCGCGAGGCACGTCGTGGCGCAGGACTACGACCCGTCCTGCCTGGCCGACACCGCGGCCAACGTGAAGCGGATGCTCGGGCGCGACGCCCGGGACCGCCTGACGCTCTGGGAGGCCGACTGGCGGCAGCTCGAACCGATGCGCGCCGACGTCCTGGCGGTGAACCCACCGCAGCGCCCCACCGAACTGTTGTCCGACGTGGAAGCCGAGTTGCTGCACCTGCACCGAGGGGGCGGCCCGGACGGGTTCGACGCACTGCGGTTGATTCTGCGACACGCGAACAGCACCCGGGTCCGTACGACCGCCGCCGCAGTCCTGGATCTACCGGCCGTCGCTGACGACCTGTGCGCCGACCGATGGGCGCTTCCGGTCGCGGTCGCGCACGCCACGCTCCCGCTGGACCAGGCCTGGCGTCGCCTTGCGGGCGACCTCGTCGGTCAGGTCGAGGTCTGGGAGTTCGTGCGGCGCGCTGCCGCTCAACCCCGGTAGTCGCGACTCGGCGAACGCCGCACGGCCGTCCACTCCGGGCCGCTCGCCGGCCCGCCTCATGCATCGCTTCGATCGCCCGCAGCACGGACCGTTCGGCAACGTCATCCATGACATCCCCCTGATGACAGTTGACGGCTCTAGAATGGCAAAAGCAATTCGGGACGACACTTTTCTCCTGCCTCGACAATGACAGGGAATACTCGCCAAATTGCCCCTGGAAGTCGGCATGATAGACGGATGTCAAATTCTTGACCCTGGAGGCAGGGTAGCCTGCCCGTTAATTGCAAGCAACGCCCTCCAGTTACGGGCCGAGCACGCGGCGCACTCGTGAAGTAGAGTTAGATATTTATACTCGCCACTGTTGGTTCCAGGAATTGTCAGCCCCGGCGCGCACCTTTCGCGAGGATGGGTATCGATACTCACCGCTACCTGCGGCATGAAACGCCAGCTTCTATGCGCAATCCGCTCCAGAGGTACTCCAAAACGGGCGTTCTGCACCATGACGAACCGCCAATCCTTCCCAAAAAATGCCTTCCGTTTCCTGGGACCAGCGCGGCGCTGCCGGTATTGCAAATCGGCACAGGACGATCGAGTGCTCAGGCGTCGAGCGTTTGCAGATCCCGGCACAGCGTCCGCCCGACCCGGCGGTCACCTGCCAGGCTCGCCCACGAAACCCGCCTTGCCATGGCGGCGTCGCCATGACCGGCCGCCCGGCCCTCCTCGACGGCCGCGTCGGCGACCCGGTGCGACGCCCACGCGTGCGGCCGCGCCAGACGCCCGGCCGCACGCTCGTCCGGCGCCAGCCCGGCGACCTCGCGCCACCCGGGCACGCTGCACGGCGATCCGCGGTTCTGCCCGGAGCCCGAGCATTCCGCCCGGGCCGAGTCGATCCGGCGGTCCAGGGCGGGATGCCCCGGCCAACCCGTCGCCTCCGAACTCATGCTGTCACGGCGCGCGGCCGCCCACCGATGACGGTGCAGATCGGACTGATCCCGCCGCTGTCAGACTCTCAGAAAGTGTCGGTTCGGCCACACCGCAAGGCGTGAGAAGACACGCCGACAATATCGACACACCGTATCGCCACGCCCTCGTGAGGGAGACCCGCCGCACACGGATCACGGCACCCTGCCGCGCGGCCGCCCCGGGCATTTCATAAGCGACAACGCGCCGCCGTACCACTTTATCGAAACGTTCCGGAGGTATTCCGCATGAATATTCGGCGCGACCGGAAGGAACCCCCGCCACCGGTCGGCGTTCCTTCGGATCGCGGTGCCGCCTTGCCAAAGTACAATCGCCCCAAGCTTGCGGGACGTCACCCGGTCTATGGACAGATCGCCGACGTCGTGCAGCGAGAGCACCGGTACGGCGGGTGACCGTTGACGCCCGAGATGTGGGGGGTTTCATGCGTATATC
>NZ_JBEYIX010000126.1:0-2716 GCF_040636055.1 Micromonospora sp. NPDC006766
CACCCACCCGGCGCTCATGTCCGCACAAGTTGGGAATTACGTGAGCGACCGGGTGGGGAATTACGTGAGCGTCAGACCGCTACAGGTGGGGAATTCCGTGAGCGCCGACATCCAGACCCACCACCGTCGGCGTAGTTCCACGACCGCAGCGCCCTCGTGCACGCCGTGTCGCCCAGGGCCTTCAGTGTGCCCGGGAGGCAGCACAGCACGAAGGTCAGGCCTCGACCGATTGACCGGATCTGCCGCCGACCCCTCGTCACTCAGCGTGGCCTGCGGCCTGATAGTACGGTGTCCGGACGTGCCGATGAGCGCGCGCCCGGCGGGGGCGGGGGATGACATGATTGCCTGTGTGATCCAACGCCGGACGGAGTCGACGAACCGAGTGTTGGCGGGCGCCGAGATGTTACTCGCGGGCCTGTTCTCGGCGAAAGACACCGAGATGGACACCAAGCTGGACCTCTTGGCCACGGCGGTGGAGGCGTACGGTGCGCGGGTCGTGGGCCGGCACGTTCAGCGCCGCGGTGTCTCGCACGGCGGTGCGGACAAGATGGCCACTCCGTTCTCGCGGCGGACATTGCTGAGCGCGGGCAAGGCCCGCGAGGTCGCCGATGCGTGTCGGGCGAGTCAGGTAGGGGCGGTGGTGTTCGCGAATCCGCTGACTGAGCACCAGCGACCCGTCCTCGGCGAGATGTTCGGCTGCACCGTGCTCGGCCGTGAGGACCTCTTCACACCCGGCGGATAGCATCCGCATCTGCCGCCGACCGGGCGCCACGCTCCGCGAAGACGTGCGGTGGGTCGAGCGCTCGGTCGTGCCGAGGTGCGCGCACCCGATCTCGGTGCGGGCTGCTTCGTTGAGGACTTGATCGACGGACCGGCGGCTGTGGGGCACCATAGGCCCATGAGCTTCGGTCTCGTCGTGCTTGCAGTCGACCCGGGCGCAAGCGATGCCGCGGTACGAGCTATGGCGAAGCGCTGCCAAAGCCTGCATCACCCGGAGGGCGATGCCTGCATCACCCGGAGGGCGAGCTGGACGATCGCATCGTTGGGTTCTACGGGAACCTCCGCGCCCACTACCCGGACTTCCCGCCGTACCCTCACGACTCCCCGTGGATGGACATGCCGCTGAAGGTCGGCATTGACCACGTCAGCATGCTTCTGAGCTTCAGTGAACGCAGCACTCCCGCGTTGCAGTTGATTGACCAACTCGCCCGACGATACGACCTCACCATCTACGACCCTCAGGGCGACGAGGTCACGCGACCTACGGACGTACGAGCGCCGATGGATCCCGCGATCGTGGCGTTGATCGAGGAATTACGGTCGCCGGATCGTTGACCCGCCAGGCTGCCCCGACGGTGGTCTCGGGGCCTCACCCCGGCTGGGCCATCCGTACCGACAAGGCCAGCACCCATAACCCTGCTTCTGCCTTGCTCCTGGGCGGCAGTTCACTCCTCTTCCGACCCGTCGGCGTGGCGTGGCAGATGCGCCGGTACGAGGCTTGGCGGTAGAACCGGAACGTGGCACTCAATTTCTGTCGGGAACTGTCGGCCGCCGATTGGATCGCCCATAGCGACCTGCCGTGGCAGCAGCTTGTGGGGCTCGGCCCTGCGGGCTTCGACGCCTACGCGCGGCTTCGGTTCCTGCCCGATCCGACACGCCCCGGCCAGAGCGAGAACGACGTCGACGGGGACTGGCCCACCGACCAGCTGCCCACCCTTTTCGAGGTGTTGGCCACCCACACCACAACCCCCGAAGACTGCTACTTCTGCGTCTGGGAAGGCTTCGCCGACGCCGACATCGCAGCCGACGACGACGCCGTGTACATCGACGAGGAAGACAGCGCCACCCCGCTCGAGCGGCCCGACGGCCAGCCGGGACTGGCGCCCACACCCGCTGCCCCGCCCTCGATGTCGCGTGCACCCAAGGTTGTGGTGCCCCACCGTGCGTACTGGTTGTTTCGAGGGCCGTTAGCCGACGTCGGCACATGGGACACCGCTGCGGGGTGGCCGGGCCAGCGTCGTTTCAGCAACGTCGAGCCGGCGTTCGCCTGGCCCGCTGACCACGCCTGGTGCGTGGCCAAGGACGTCGATCCGCACTGGGCCGGGATCGGCGGGACTCGGGCGCTGATCACCAAACTCACCACCGACCCGCGCCTCGACGTGGTCCTCACGGACCCCACCCAGGACCAGCCGCTCTACCGATAACAGCCCCTGCCCAGCTCACGAGTGCTTTGCGGACCGCAGGCAGGGCCTGCCACGCCCGGGTCGGAACGCACGGATCTGCCGCGCGGCGTGCGCGGGCCTACGTAGGTTGCCGTTGGGTACCGCGAGTTTCGTCGGTGGTGGAGCTCTTCCGGTACGCGTGGCCCCTGCAGTGATCCAGTCTGCGGTGCGGCATGATCGACGGCGTGTCGTACCTGCGTATGGTGGGGTTCTGGCCGCCCTCGGGGTTTCCCGATCGGCCGTGGCTTGAGCACCCTGACGAGGACGCGTTCGTGCGTAGCGCGCGCAGTGTCTGTGAGTTGTACAGCGAGGCTGTACGGCGGGCCGTTATCCCGACGCGCCATTCGGAGCTACGGCTCGGCTGCCACCTCGACGAGAGTCGTGAGGATGTCCTGGTGACTGTTTGTAAGAACTTGTTCTGGCCCCACTGGGCGAACTTGTTTTGGCCCCACCCGTGATCGTTTGGCAGCTTCTTCTGGCCCCACTTGTCGGGC
>NZ_JBEYIX010000127.1:0-2542 GCF_040636055.1 Micromonospora sp. NPDC006766
TTGATCCGGCCGGTGAACTCCTGCCGCAGGTAGTGCGCGGAGACGCCCTTGAGTCGGTTGACCAGGGTGGAGATCGGCAGTTTCGGCGGGTAGTGGACGAGCAGGTGGACGTGGTCGTCTTCGCCGTTGAACTCCCGCAGCTGGGCACCGAGTTTGTCGCACACGTCGGCCATGATTTGCCCGCATCGGGTGAGCATGGCGTCGTTGAGCACGTCACGCCGGTATTTGGTGACGAAGACAAGATGCACGTGCAGGTTGTAGACAACGCTACGACCACGCCGAATATCGGGGTTTGGCGTCCATCGTGGCGACACAGACGAAATGATAGACTGTGGACGATGAAGATCGCTGTGCAGGTTCGGCTGTATCCGGACGCCGCCCAGGAAGCGACGCTTCGGGCGACGCTGGACTTGTGCAACGAAGCCGCGAACCTCGCCTCGGCTGAGGCGTTCGGGCGGCGGACCTTCGCGAAGCAGGCGTTGCAGCGGCTCACCTACGGGCGGTTGAAGGACATGGGCCTGTCGGCCCAGCCGGCGATCCACGTCGCCCGTAAGGTCGCCGGCGCATACGCCACCCTGAAAGCCAACATCCGGGCCGGCAACCTCGGCAAGCCGGGGTCGAAGCGCCGCCGCAAGGCCGAGGGGAAGCCGATCGGCTTCCGCCGGGATGCCGCACAGCCGTTTGACGACCGGTGCCTGTCGTGGCAGATCGCCGACCGCACGGTGTCGATCTGGGCCGTCGGCGGCCGGCTGAGCCGGGTTCGGTTCGGCTGCTCCAAGCAGCAGCATGCCGCGCTGGCAGCCCACCGCAAGGGCGAGTCGGACCTTGTCTACCGTGACGGCAAGTGGTTCCTGTACGCCACCTGCGACATCCCCGACGTCGAGGTGAAAGACCCTGACGGGTTCCTCGGCGTCGACCTGGGCATCGCGAACATCGCCACCACCAACGACGGCACCCGACACTCCGGCAAACGCTTGAACCGGGTGCGGCACCGCAATCAGCGGCTGCGGGCCAAGCTCCAGCGTATCGGCACCAAGTCGGCCAAGCGGCTGTTGAAGGCCCGACGCCGTAAGGAAACCCGGTTCGCGGCCGACACCAACCATCGCATCGCCAAGCAGATCGTGACCGAGGCCGAACGCACCGGCCGCGGGATCGCCCTGGAAAACCTCACGGGCATCCGCGACCGGGTACGGCTCCGACGGCCCCAGCGGGTCACCCTGCACACCTGGGCGTTCCACCAGCTTGGCCAGTTCATCGCCTACAAGGCGACCCGGGCCGGGGTGGCGCTCGTCCACGTCGACCCGGCGTGCACCTCGCAGGGCTGCTGCGCCTGCGGACACATCGCCAAGGCCAACCGCCCCAACCAAGCCACCTTCCGATGCACGTCGTGCGGCTTCGCTGAACACGCCGACGTGAACGCAGCCCGCAACATCGCCGCACGCGGTGCCGCGGACTGGGTAGCCGTCAGCCTGCCGAACGCGGCGTGACCGATGCAGCCAGCACCGGGCATGATCTGCAAGCTCGGTCCTTCAGGGCCGAGAAGCTGACTGCACGTTGGCGGCCGCCGCTGCGGCGTCGATGGTCATGGCCGCGACGACAAGCCGTGCCGGGCGACCACGCTACGGCTCTGCGTCGTTGCGGAGTCGACGGCCTCGTCACCCGGAGTGAGGATCGCGGTCGCCGCCGCGCCGCGGTCGAGCAGGGCCTTGCGGTTCACCACGGCGACCACGACCGCCACCGCGACGAACAGCCACATGTCCCACGGTTGGGCATCGGGCCAGACCGGGTTGTTCATCTGCGCGTGGAACAGGAACGGCACCAGCAGGCTTCCCCGTGCGGCGTTGAACATCGGCGTGAGGATGACACTGATCGCCACGACGCCGAAGAAGAACGGCCAGAACGCCCACGCGGACTGCTTCGTCCCGCTCAACAGGAACGACGGCGTGTGCCAGAACGCCACCACCAGGCCGAGCAGGAGCCCGGCCCACAGCGGCGAGAATCGCCGCTGCAGCAGCGGCAACGCCACGCCTCGCCAGCCGAGTTCCTCGATGGGGCCGATGAACAGCATCGCCAGCAGGGCCGGCAGCACGGCGTACCACGGCGAGAAGGGGAATGGGTCGTCCAGGTTGCCGGTGATCGCCGCTCCGGCATAGAACACCGCCGGCATGCCGATCAGCAGCACCAGCCACCACGACAGCGACATCCGCCACAACGTGAAGCGACGGAGATAGCTGCGCAGGCCGGACAACCCGTAGTGGCGCCACACCATGAACACGCCCACGATCCCGGGTGCGTAGACCATGAGGATGAACACCGGGTTGGTGTAGCCCATCGGCCCGAAGACCGCCTCGACCTTCGCCTGGAACAGCACGTACAACATGCCCATGCCCCAGGACAGAGCGAACGTGGCGAGGAAGAATGTGCGGACCGACCGGACGGTCAGACCTTGAGGTTCCCCCGATAACGCGGAGGGTTGGTTAGCAGGCTAGAGCCTTCTCTTGGGTGGTGTTCACGGGGTTGGGTGCATCGATGCTCTTTGTGT
>NZ_JBEYIX010000128.1:0-2429 GCF_040636055.1 Micromonospora sp. NPDC006766
TGCTTGATATGCAGGTAATCCTCGTTGACCCATTGCCAGTATTGGTGGTGGGTTCGATGGAGAGGTTCCTGTATGTCTCCCTGGATCGATCTTTGCCTGTGTCGGTCGCGGACTGCGGCTGGTGATCTCGTTGTCCGGTTCGGTGTGCCGTTGCTGGACACTTACCTGGAGTTCCTGGCGGTGCGGTCACGGCCGAACACGGTCGTGGCGGTCGCTTACGACCTGAAGGTCTTCTTCACGGTGGTCGGCAAGCCGCCGGCGCAGGTGGTCGCGGCGGACGTGCTGGCATTCGTGACCGCGCAGCACACGGGCCGGCCAGCCGGCCGGTTGCAGGGGGTCGTCGACGGCTCGGCGGGGTTGTCGGCGCGGACGGTGCGCCGGCGGTTGTCGAGCGTGTCGGGGCTGTACGCGTTTCTGCAGGCGCGTGGCGATGTGCCGGCCAACCCGGTACCGCGTGGCTTGCCGACTCGGCGGGAGCGGCAGCGTCCGCGGCAGGGCGTGCCGCTGGTACGCACCCCACGGACGCTGCCGCGCATCCTGCAGCCGCCGCAGGTGGATGCGCTATTGGCGGCGCTGCGCACGCATCGAGATCGGGCCATGGCCGAGGCGATGGTGTTTGGTGGGCTGCGCCGCTGCGAGGTGCTTGGCCTGAGGCTGGCTGATCTGCAGGTCGCCGCCCGGCGGGTGTTCATCGCCGACGGCAAGGGCGGGCACCAGCGGCTGATCCCGATCTCGGCCCGGTTCTTCGCCTCGCTGGCGGCCTACCTGCAAACTGAACGGCCTGCCGACGCGGCCACCGATCGAGTGTTCGTGGTGTTGAAGGGGCCACGTCGGGGGATGCCGCTGTCGCCGGCGGGACTGGATCAGATCTTGGATTCCGCCCGTCAGCGGGCCGGACTGAGCCAGGTGACCTGCCACCAGTTGCGCCACACCTGCCTGACCCGACTACGGGAGGCCGGCATGGCCTTGGAGGCAGTGCAGGCCCAGGCCGGGCACGCCTCGATCGAATCCACCCGCATCTACCTGCACCTGGCCGACGACTGGCTCGCCTCCCAATACCGCAAAGCCGCCGAAGCCATCGATGCGCAACTGCTACCCGGCGAACCACCCAGCCGCATCCTGTCGATCGCGGATGGAGCAGGTCGGTGAGCGAATCAACACGGCTACCCAGCTGGGACCAGCTAGCCGACGTCATACCGGACGTGGTCACCACGATGCGCCGCTACCTGGACCAGATCAGCTGCATCCTGCGCCCAGGCAGCGTCCGCGGCGCCGACCAGGCCCTACGCTCCCTCGCCGCGTTCCTGACCCAACACGCGCCGGACGTGTCCAGCGTCGCCGACATCGGCCGCCGCCACATGGAGGACTTCCGCCAATGGCTGGCCGACCGATCCGGCTACCGCACTGCCCGGCTCACCCCCGCGACCCTCGCGCACCGGCTGGGCACGCTACGGATGTTCTTCGTGCGCATCAGCGAATGGGACTGGCCAGACGCCCCAACCCGGGTGCCGATCATCCCCGCCGACCTGCCCCGCCAAGACCACCCCCTACCCAAAGCCCTCGACGACGCAGCCGCCGCAAGACTGCTGCGCGCCGCGCAAACCCAGCCCCGCATGCTGGCACGCGTCGTGGTCGAGGTGCTGCTACGCACCGGACTACGCGTCGGCGAGTTCACCGCCCTACCCGCCGACGCGGTCGTGCTCATCGGCGCCGCCCACTGGCTACACGTGCCCGTCGGCAAGCTCCACGAGGACCGCTACCTGCCCCTGCACCCGCACCTGGTCACCCTCATCGCCGACTACCGCGCCACCCACGTCGCCCCCGACAACCCACTCCTGCTGCCACGGGAAAACGGCCGACCGCTGGACCGACACACCGTCACCCGACTGATCAACAAAGCCGGCACCGCCGCCGGGCTACCCCACATCCACCCACACCAGCTACGCCACACCCTCGCCACCCAGGCCATCAACCGGGGCATGAGCCTGGAAGCCATCGCCGCCCTGCTCGGCCACCGCAGCCTCGACATGACCCTGCGCTACGCCAAAATCGCCAACCGGACCGTCGCCGACGAGTACTTCGCCGTCACCGAAAAGGTCGAATCGCTTTACCAGCAAGGAAAACCGCTACCCGCCGACGCGATCGGGCCGAAGATGGCCCGCCTCCGCCGCGAGCACCACCGCCTGCTCGGCAACGGCTACTGCACCCGCCCACCCGAACTCGACTGCGCCTTCGAGGCCATCTGCGAGACCTGCACCTTCTTCCAGACCAGCATCGAGTTCCGGCCCACCCTGCAACGCCAACGCGACCACGCCGCCAAGCACCACCAGACCCACCGAGTCGACCTGTTCGACCGGCTCCTCACCCGCATCGACCGACACGCATCATGATCAGCTTGACAAGGATTACCTGCATAATGCCGATGAGCG
>NZ_JBEYIX010000129.1:0-1859 GCF_040636055.1 Micromonospora sp. NPDC006766
GGACCATCCTGGAGCCTGCCTCCCCGGCGAGGGGCCGCGGTCCAGCGGCGGCACGCTGGCCCGGCTGGAGGCCATCGGCCCGCAGGGCCGATAGCTGGACCTGGTCCGTGGGAGAGTGCCCGGCGGACCGTGGGACCCGGTGATGCCGGCGGCATCACCCCGCTACCGGCCGGCGCCGGCGGGCCTGCGGCCGGCCGGCCCGCCCTGGGTGGTGCAGGGCGGGCCGGCTCGCTGGGAAGGCCCGGTCAGGCGGCCGAGCGGATCGCCTGCTCCAATTCGGCCTCACTCATCAGTGGCAGCAGGTAGCGCACCTGGTCCTCGAAGCCGCCGTTGTTGACCTGGCTTGCCGGGAGGCTGTGCATGTCGTGCACGAGGCTGTCCAGGGCGTCGTCGGCGATGTCCAGGTCTTCGGCGAGCTGAACGAGCCGCTGTGCCGTGGCCTCGTCTGGCCCGGGCTGCGCGCTGGCCGCCGGGCTGTCCGGGTGGTCGCCACCAGCGCTGGGGGAGGTCGTCACCATCCGGATCGTTTTCATCAGGTTGGCCACGTCGTCCGGGTCGATCACGCTGGTCTCACGGCGCAGCACCATTTCCAGCCGGTCCAGGCTGATGTAGCCGCTGTGTATGCGGTCCCGCTCCCCGTCGTCGTTGTGGCGGGGGTCGAGTGTCGCCGCCACGTTGGCAAGCGTTCCCCGGTCGCCGGGGAACAGCCGCACCTTCGTCTGCTCGCCTGCGAGCAGCACGTCGTTGAGCACCCGTACGGTGATGTCACGCTCCAGCGGGGACAGCAGCCGCCGCTGCGGGAACTGCGACCCGTCGGACGCCGGATGCCCACCGACCGTGTGCAGGTCGTCGATCTCCTCTTGGACTTCCAGCTCCAGAAGCACGTCGCCGCCGGTTTGGAAATCCCCGTCTTCGGCCTTGCCGTTGTCGGTGAACGTGCCCGTCTCCAGCCCGGTTTCGACCAGGTAGCCGTCGCCGTTGGTGTCCTCGGCCATCACGATCAGACGCTCGATCGCCGTTCTCGTGGTCTCGGCGAGCTGCGGGATGATGTGCCCGCCCCATGCCTCGATCTCGTCGGCCGATCGGCCGAACGGCGTGACGGACAGTTCGATTCTCTGGCGGTCGTACCAGAGCACGTCGTCGTCGGCGTCGTACACGACCAGCAGGTTCGCGTAGGTGCCGGCGTCGCCGGCCATCTCTCCGCGCTCGAACACCGCCCGGTGTGCCTTCTCGCCGAACGCCTCGCGGATCAGCTGCGCCGCCGCGCCGGCGCTCATCGTGGCGTACTGGTAGGAAGCGGCCTCGGCCATCCGGTCGGCGGCTTCCCGCATGTCGCTTTCCAGCGTGCCCCTGTCGGGCCACACCCGCTTGTGGGGGTCCTCGACCTCCGCGACCGGGCTCGGCCGAAGCCCGTGCTCCCGCAGTTCTTCGGGGGTCATCGTGTCGGCCGTCGCGGGCTCGCCTTCTCTGGCGGCCGACGCGGCGTCCGGACGGCGCTGGCCCGTGTTCTCCGGGCTGGCGTTCAACTGGTGGGTGTTGCCCTGCTCCGGATCGCCTCCGATGGCAACCATGCTGCTCACTCCTTCTTGCGCTGGCGGCTGCATCGGTCCGATGTGGGCCGCCACTTGGTTTGGGTGGTTGTAGGGCTTGGGCGTCGCTTCCCTCGCCTTACACTTAAAATTCTAGCACACTTCCGCCGGATAGAGGCCCTGAACAGGGCTTGAGCTGGGATTTTCTCGTGGGCATGCGAGTTGCGAGAGAGCGATCCCGGCGGCCTGGTCGTGACCGACCACGGTCGGGGTCGGGGGTGCAACCGGGGTTGGGTTGCGGCCCCGGCCCCGACCGTGGTTGCCCTTGTG
>NZ_JBEYIX010000130.1:0-1807 GCF_040636055.1 Micromonospora sp. NPDC006766
CTCCGCGAGGAGCACCCGCACTACCTCGGCCGGGTCCCAGCGTTGCGCTTTCGCGGTGGGGATCAGGTCGGCCATGGCCCGGCGCAGGTGCGGCAGTTTCAGCCGCCGGGTGAGTTCGATCGCTTCGGTCAGGGGGTCACCGGCCGGGCCGGTGACCCGCGAGGGGGTGATAGTCACTGTTCTCCAGTCGTCGTGCCGAAGGTCGACCAGGCGGAGGTGCCTGGTTGCAGGCTGTGGGTTTCACTGGCCCGGGTTGGTGGGGCGTCGTCGTCGCGTTGGTGGGAGAGGATGCGGATCAGGTCGTTGTCGGCGAACCGGCCCGCCAAAGCGGCGGTTCCGAGGGCTCGGTCGACTTGGTCGACGCCGTGCAGTTTGGCGAGGGCGACGGCTTCGGCCATCTTGCGGCGGACTCCGCGGACGCCGGCGGCTGCGGCTTCGACCAGCCAGGCGGCGGCGCCGGGGCCGAGGGCGAGGAACGCGGCCTCGTCGGCGGTGCGGGCTCGCGGCATCCGCTCGGCCGTGTCGGACTGGCGTGATCGGGGCGGGTAGTGCTCGTCGAGGATTGACGGGCGTCCGGGCTGGGCCCGCTGGTGGCGGGCGACCTCGGCTGGGCCGGTGTCGGTGACGGCGGTGACGATGAGTTCGTCGCCGTGGAACCGGGCCCAGACCCGGGTGTCGACCAGATGGTGCGGGACTGAGTAGCGGACTCCGTCGACGGAGATGGTGCAGTCCCAGTTCACCCGGCGGGTGGTGCCGAACGCGACCGTGAACGGCTGGGCTGGCAGTGGGTGCAGCCGCATTCGTTCCTCGAGGAGGGCTTCGGCCGGGCGGCGGCGGGTGTCGCGGTGGATCCGGGCGTTGACCTCGTCGGTGAATTCGCGGCAGGCCGTCTCCAGCTCAGCGAACGTGCGGTACTGGTCGAGCAGGTTCGCGCTGGTGGGGACCAGGTCCGCCTTGGCGATCTTCACGGTGTTCTCGGCGCCGCCTTTGGACTGCGGGTCTGCCGGCACGCAGGTGCGGATCGTCATCCCGTAATGCCGGGCGACCTGCACGATCTCTGGGTTGCGGACCGCGATGTCCGCGACGTGCTCGACCGTGATCGTTTTCTCGTTGTCGGTCAGCACATATGCCGGCACCCCGCCGAGGCGTCGCAGGGTGGCGTCGAGGCAGGCCACGACCGTCGGCAGGGTCTTGTCCAGCACCGGGATCACGACCCGGAACCTCGACCAGGGCAGCCACGCGCACCACAACGTGGTCCGCCGGCCGCCGATACGCGGTCCTTCGCCCCAGTCGAACTGCAGCCACAGCCCCGGCTCCGGGATCCATGGCCGGAACACCCGCCGCTGACCGGCCTGCCAGGACTTCTTCACCGCGGCGACCGCCCGGCGGGTGGTGCGTTCCCCGCCGGCGAAGCCCATCGCGGTGATCCGCCGGTGGACCACATCGGCGCGGACCCGGCCACCTGAACGGGCCACCAGTTCCTCGATCTTGTCCATGAACTCGTCGATCGGCCGAGCCCGCTGCGTCCGCTCCTCGGGGCTGCGCCCCTCGGCCCGCAACTTCACATACCGGGCCACGGTGTGGTGGTCACACCCGGCCAGCTCGGCCGCCGCACGGTAACTACCCGTGAGGTCGTACGCCTCCAAGATTTCCACGATCTCCCTGCCGCGTTTCACGCCGCCGACCCTCGCCGACCAGCGTCTCGTCATGATCAGCGGGGAGATATCTGGCCATCCACGGGGAGAACCCTGGCCATCAGCGGGGCGGTAAATGGCCGCCTATGGGGATCTTTCACTGGCCGCGGACA
>NZ_JBEYIX010000131.1:0-1680 GCF_040636055.1 Micromonospora sp. NPDC006766
GGCTCTGTCGCTGATCTTGTGACGGGGGCTCACGCCTGGAGCAGGATGCGTTTGCGGAGCAGGTCGAAGTTGGCGCGGCCGTAGCCCATGCGTTTGACCAGCTTGGCCCTGGTGTTCTGGCCTTCAACCTGTCCGGAGCTCCAGACCGTGGACAGGCCGGCGAGGACGGCGTCGTAGTCGTGGTTGAGCCCGTCGGCGAACTGCCGCAGGTGGGGCAGGTCGTCCGCGCGGACGCTGTCGATCCACTCGGACAGATGTTGGCGGCCGGTCAGGTTGGTCAGCATCTTCGCGAAGGCTCGCACGTGCTCGGCCGCAGCGGTCAGATGAGGACATGCCGCTCGGATGTCTTGCAGGTCGTTCGCCTGCCCGGGTGGTAGCCGGTCGGGATTCGTTAGCAGCAGGGTCGCTGCGAATCGGGGCGCCGGGATCGGCCGTGGTGCTGGCGGGGCGGCCACGCCCCGTTTGAGCAAGTGAACGTAGAGATTGACCGTGCTGCTGCTACCGGCGTACCCCTGGTCGCGGATCTGCCGATACAACTGCACCGCGTTGCGCTGCCCTTGGGCGAACTGCTCGTACAGGTAGGGCTTGAACGCATCCAGCACGGAGCGGCGGTGGATCACCGGCGCGATGAGTTCGTCGAGGCTCGCGGCGCGGGCGTAACGGCGCACGGCGTAGTAGTCCAGCTGCAGGTCGCGGCTGATGCCTTTGAGTGACCGGCCGGCCGCGACGAGTTCTTGCACGGCGTGGTAGCGCTCGGTGGTGCGGGTCACGAGCGCGCGAGGTCGGCCGCGGACGTCGTAGTGCACGTCCGGCAATGGTGGCGGCGGCACGTCCACGGGTAGCTCAGCCGCGGTGAACGCGGTCTTGATGCAGGCGTGGTGCGCGGCGGCGGTCTTCTCCACCGCCTCGCACAGGTTGTTCCACAAATGCCACCGATCGGCGACCTGCTCCGCTTGCGGAGCACCGGTCCGCGCGGCCTCGGCATAAGCTCGACCGCGGTCGCGGCACACCACCTCGATCTCGGGATGGGCGCCCAGCCACGCCGTGACCGGTCCGGCATCGCGGCCCTCGAGCACCTCGACAGGCCGCCGCGTTTCCAGGTCCACGATGATCGTGGCGTAGACGTGGCGGCGGCGCAGCGCGAAGTCATCAACGCCCACCACCCGCACGTCACCGGCCGGCGGGTCGGGCAAGGCCCGGACCAGCCGCAACAGGGTGTCCTTGGCGACCGGGACGCCAAGCCGTCCAGCGAGCCGTGCCGCCGGCCGCGCCGCGAGCGCCACCGCAAACTGCACGAGCTGGTGCTGCAGCACCGGCGTGCGCCGGCCATGCGGATGGGTCAGGCCCGGCACCTGCTCCGCGAAGGTCACCGCAGGACAGGATTTCGACACGCACTTGAAGCGACGTACCAACAGATCGATCACTACAGCCCGGCCGCCCAGCGCCGCGTCCGCGAGCCGGCGCCGGTACCTGCCATGAGCACGACCAGAAGTCCTGCTGCACCGAGGGCACCTGCCCCGACGCGTACGCGATCGCGCCCGCAAAACGATCGCCCCGGCCGATCGCTCGACCCCATCAACGACCACGTTGGACAGATGCGGCAGAGCCTTGATCAAGCTTGAGAGCACTCGGCTGATCTTGGCCTCAGCTCCACGCCGTCACAAGATCGGCGACAGAGCC
>NZ_JBEYIX010000132.1:0-1562 GCF_040636055.1 Micromonospora sp. NPDC006766
CAAAGATCGATCCAGGGAGACATACAGGAACCTCTCCATCGAACCCACCACCAATACTGGCAATGGGTCAACGAGGATTACCTGCATATCAAGCAAAGCAGTACGCCGAAACGAGCCATGGCCGGCTACACGTGGTGATGGCTGCGCTGGCACCTGCGCGCACCACCCGCGGCAGATGAGTGCGGTGCAGTCGAGCCGTCGGAAGGTTGAAATCGCGAGCTGTGACCCTAGCTCGAAGCTGTCAGGTGAGCCCAGGTGCATTCACCGACCGTCGGGCAACCGCGACCAAGACTTGCGCGTCTGACACGAACAAGGAGCGGAGGAGACAGGGTCCCTCCACCGGTGCGGTACGCCTCGGTACGCGTATAGCAGGGCCGTTGCGTTCTCGCTCGGCAGGTTGGTGAGCTGGGATGATGTGGGTGATCGGCCTTTGTGGAGGCGGTTGAAGCGGGTGAAGCCCTCAGGGTGATCATGGAGTTTCTCTAGGACTGCACGACACCGAGGACTCCACCCGCAGATGTCATCATCCCTAATCTCCGTACTGACTGTGACAACCCCCAGTGGCGAGACGCCACCACCGCCGATCACCGAGGGTGAACGTCGTGGGCTCCTGGACGCTGTCAGCGTGATCCCGGACCCGCGTAATCGGCACGGAGTGCGGTATCCACTGCCCGCGTTGCTGACCGTCGCGGTGTGCGCGGTCCTGGCCGGCGCCACGTCGTTCGCCGCGATCGCCGACTGGCTGTACGACCTGGACGAGGCGGACCAGCAGCGGCTCGGGTTCACCCGGGGCGTGCCGGCCGGCACCACGGTGTGGCGTCTGCTGATCCGCCTGGACGCCACTCTGCTCAGCAAGGTTCTGGCCGGCTGGCTGCACACCCGGACGCAACCAGTGACCGCTCGGCCGCGCCGCTACCGGACGGTGATCGCCGTGGACGGCAAGACCCTGCGTGGCGCACGCCTGCCCGGCGGCCGGCAGACGCATCTGCTGTCGGCGCTGGACACCAGTACCGGCATCGTCTTGGCCCAGGTCACCGTCGACACGAAGAGCAACGAGATTCCCGCCTTCACCCCACTGCTCGACGCCGTGCAGGCCGTGCTCGGCAGTCTGACCGATGTCCTGTTCGTCGCCGACGCGCTGCACACCCAGGCCGGCCACGCCGAGCAGATCACCAGCCGTGGAGCACACCTGCTACTGCAGGCCAAGGGCAACCAGCCCACCCTGTTCGCCCAGCTCAAAGCTGTCCCCTGGGCGCAGATCCCGGTCGGTTACCGCACCCGCCACCGCGGTCACGGGCGCAAAGAGACCCGCACCGTCAAAGCCGTCACCCTGCACACCCCGGGCGGGATCGCGTTCTCGCACGCCCAGCAAGCCGTCCGGATCGCCCGTACCCGCACCACCGGCGGCAAGACCAGCCGCGAGACCGCCTACCTGGTCACATCCCTGCCCGCCGCCGCGGAACTTGTCGGGAGTGTGGATCTAACGGTGTTTCCGGCCTGACCCACCGGGCGTTGTGCCTGGTGAGGAGGGTGCCGTGATGACCGCGACACTGAACGACGTG
>NZ_JBEYIX010000133.1:0-1451 GCF_040636055.1 Micromonospora sp. NPDC006766
CTAGTACGGCAGCCGCCGTTTGAGATGCCGCTGGTAGAGCGGGGTGGACGCGAGGCGGCCACCGCGTGATCGTCTGTACGTTGTGGACATAACTTCAGATCTGGCGGTGGCCGCGTGCCACAGCGTAAACCCTGCCGGGTGGCGGCGGGTCCTGGCTGGGGTGCTCGCCTCGTTCGCGGGCCGGTTCGGGCGGGTCGAGCCGCGTCGGACGGCGGCGGCGTTCGTGACCGGCCTGTTGGCCGATATCGAGGTCAAGACGTGTTGGCAGCTGGCGGAGCATGCTGGGGATGCCCGCCCGGATGCGATGCAGCGGCTGTTGTATCGGGCGGTGTGGGACGCCGACGCCGTCCGTGACGACCTGCGTCAGGTGATCGTCGGCCGGTTCGGTGACCCGGACGCGGTACTGGTCGTCGACGAGACGGGGGATCTGAAGAAGGGCGTCCATTCGGTCGGGGTGCAACGCCAGTACACCGGCACCGCCGGCAGGATCGAGAACGCGCAGGTCGGGGTGTTTCTCGGCTACGCCAGTGGGCACGGGCACACGCTGATCGACCGCAGGGTCTACCTGCCGGTGTCGTGGACCGAGGACCGGGACCGCTGCCAGGCCGCCGGTGTCCCGGACGAGGTCGAGTTCGCCACGAAATCTGAGCTGGCAGCCGACATGATCACCGCAGCCGTCGACGCCGGCGTTCCAGTGGCATGGGCTGCCGCGGACGAGGCCTACGGCAACAGCAGCGTCTTCCGCGCTCACCTGCGTCAACACCGGTTGGGCTATGTCCTGGCCGTGTCCCGCAGCCACCTGGTGCCCCTCGATGGCGGCAAGGTCAAGGTTCGTGCCGACCGGATCGCGGCCGATCTACCGGCGTCAGCGTGGCAGCGCCGCAGTGCCGGCGCCGGGTCGAAAGGGCCACGCTTCTACGACTGGGCCTGGCTCGACGATGTCACCACCGACGCCGACCCTGACGACCACGGCCGACACAGCCTCCTCATCAGGAAGAACACCACCAGCGGGGAGCTGGCCTTCTACCGCTGCTGGACCCCGCAGCCGGCCACCCTCGCCCAACTCGTCCGGGTCGCCGGGATCCGCTGGACCGTCGAAGAGGCCTTCCAGACCGCCAAAGGCCAGGTCGGCCTCGACCAGCACCAGGTCCGCCGCTGGGACTCCTGGCACCGCTTCACCACCCTGGCCCTGGCCGCCCTCGCCGTCCTGGCGATCTGCGCCGCCGACGCCGCCGACGAACCCCCGGAGACCGGATTGATCAAACTGACCGTCAACGAAGTCCGTCGTCTGATCAACGCCTTCATCATCCGACCGATCCACGAGCTCGCCCACCGTCTGCGCTGGTCACAGTGGCGACGCCGGCATCAAGCCCGAGCCCGACGAGCCCACTACAAACGACGCCTCAACGCCGAACTTCAGCCATGATCCCGAACGGCGGCTGCCGTACTAG
>NZ_JBEYIX010000134.1:0-1411 GCF_040636055.1 Micromonospora sp. NPDC006766
GCGCGGCCCGGATCAGGCCCCACACCGGCGCCACCGCCAGATCGACGTCCTCGCCCGGCCGCACCGCCACCGCGCCACGGGTCAGCACGACCAGCTTGGACGCGGCCAGTTCGGGACGGCCGAGCCAGGCGTGGACCAGGTCCAGCGCGGCCACTGCGGTGTCGCCGGGCAGCGGACCGCCGACGGCGTCCAGCCGGACCACCACGGCGTCGGCGGCCGGCACCTCGCGGACATCGGTTGCCCAGGCCACCAGCCCGGTCGCCGCGGTGTCCGGGGTGGCGGCCGGGGTCCAGACGATTTCGAACAGTGCCCGGCCGGCGTCGTCCCCGCTACGACCGGCGGCGACCGGCCGCAGCGTCATCGACCGCACCGACGCCACCGGGGCGCCGGTGTCGTCGGCGAGCTCCAGCGACACCGAGGTGGCGCCGGTCGGGGCCAGTCGCACCCGGACCGTGTCCACCCCGGCGGTGTGCAACGTGACACCCTCCCAGGAGAACGGCATCAGCGTGCCCGGGTCGCTGTCGCCCTCGCCGAGCGCGCCGAAGCCGAGCGCGTGCATCGTGGCGTCGAGCAGGGCCGGGTGGATGCCGAACCGCTGCGCCTCGGCGTGCGCCTGCTCAGGGACGGCGACCTCGGCGTAGACGACGCCGTCGTGCCGCCAGGCCGCGCGCAGGGCGCGGAAGGTGGGTCCGTAGCCGTAACCCCGGTCGTGCAGGGTGTCGTACAGGTCGGTGACGTCGACCTCCTCGGCGCCCGGCGGCGGCCACGCCGTCAGGTCGGCCGGCTCCGGCCGCGCCTGCGCGGCCGTGAGGAAGCCGGCCGCGTGCTGGGCCCACTCCCCGTCCGCGCCGTCGCCCCGGGAGTAGACGGCGACCGGGTATCGCCCGGCCTCGTCCGCGCCGTCGACCACCACCTGCACGGCGACCGTGCCACGGCCGGGGAAGACCAGCGGCGCCTGCAGCGTCAGCTCGTCGACCAGGTCGCAGCCGACCTCGTCGCCGGCCCGTAGCGCCAGCTCGACGAACGCGGTGCCGGGTAGCAGCACCTCGCCGAGCACCTCATGGTCGGCGACCCAGGGCGTCGACCCGACCGACAGCCGGCCGGTCAGCACCACCCCGCCGGAGCGGGGCGCGGCGACGACCGCGCCGAGCAGCGGGTGCCCGGCTCCGGCCACGCCGATCGCGGTGGGGTCGCCGGACGGCTCGTCGTCGAGCAGCCAGAAGTGGCGGCGGTCGAAGGCGTACGTGGGCAGGTCGACCTTGCGGGCGCCGGTGCCGTCGAACAGGCGGGCCCAGTCGAGGCGAAGGCCACTCCTCGCCAGGCCGGTGAGGAGTTCGGTCTCTTCCGGGCGGGTGCGGTGTTGCAGGTTGATGAAGACCGCGTCGTCGGTGATCTGCCGGCCCAGCCCGGT
>NZ_JBEYIX010000135.1:0-1214 GCF_040636055.1 Micromonospora sp. NPDC006766
AGGTAGCCGGGGGTGCCGGCGAGTAGTGCGGTGATGGTGCCGTGGATGCGGGTGCCGAAGGCGAAGTCGAAGCCGGAGAGGTATTCCATCCAGGTCGGCGGGTCGATGAACATCCGCACCTTGTCCTCGACGAAGAGCGGGTGCGAGGTGTGGATGGGCATATCGGCGGACTTGCCGCGCAAGTGTGGCCGGTCGCCGTAGAGCAGGGTGCCGAGGGTGAACAGGTCCTGCGCGATGTAGCGAAGGTTCGGGTAGCGCTGCTGGTGGTGGCGGATGATGGGCGCCAGCATCCGGACGTACGGCGAGATGACGAACGCGAGCCGATCATCGATGTCCAGGGATGCCTTCGGCTTGTCGATGTGGAGGCTGTCGCCGTGCAGGAACATCGACGGGCAGCCGATCTGCTCGACCGCGGAGAAGCCCAGGGTGCGCAGGTAGTCCTCGGTGACCTCGCCGCGTACGCCGATGCTGTGCGATCGGTCGAGCACCGCCCGGCAGAAGGCGCGGACCGGCTCGTCGATCGGGCGCAGTTGCTCCCGGTCGCCGTCGACGTCGGTTTGCGCCCCGACCCCGAACACCACCACCGGGATCTTCAACCGTTCGATCAGCCGGGTCATCGATTCCAGCCGGTGCGTGAAGGTGTGCCGGAACGCGTTGGCCAGCGGGATCACGAAGACGTCGTACTTCTCGTTGATCTCGTCGGCGTTCCGCGGGTCCGCCCGAAACCGCGACGGGGTGATCTCCGCCGTCGAGGTGGCCAGCAGCTTGTACGTAGCGTGACTGAAGACCAGGTTGCCGCTGTTCTTGCCGATCCAGTCCCGTTCGAAGGTCTCCTCCGCGGTGACGACGTCGAACGGGCCCTTGCGGGCGCGGAGCAGGATCCGCTGATGCATCCGGGGTGTCCATCCTTCCGGTCCCGGGCACCGCGTACCCGGCGGGAACCGGAGCGGCGGCCCGAGCTCGCTGGCCGGCGCAAGGTTCCCGTGCCGTGTAGAAATAGGAAGCTTAGGTCATCGGGCACGGGGTGCCAGCGGGTGCCGCCGGCGGCGCGACGATGGAGCCGTCGCGGCCCCCGAACCACACGCAGCCGAACCCGCTGAGATAGGGCGTACGAGGGTTAGCGGCGTAGCAGTCGGCGGATTGGTCCTCGGACGGCTTGTCGTACCCGTTCGCGTAGCTGTTGGGCTTGTAGTGAGTCGATGGTCTGTTGCAGT
>NZ_JBEYIX010000136.1:0-1208 GCF_040636055.1 Micromonospora sp. NPDC006766
GCCAGCCGAGGTCCTTCTGGATGCGTTCGCGGTTGTACCACCCGTCGATGTAGGCGAAGATCGCGTTCTCCGCCTCGTCGCGGGTGCGCCACGAGCATCGGTAGACCAGTTCGATCTTCAAGGTGGAGAAGAAGTTCTCCATGAGCGCGTTGTCGTAGCTGTCGCCGACGGACCCCATCGAGGGCAGGATCCCGTTGTCTGCCAGGCGTTCGGAGAACTTGATCGCCGTGTAGGTCGACCCGCGGTCGCTGTGATGGATCAACTGTCCGTCACGCACATCGCGCGACCAGATCCCGTACTCCAAGGCGCCGAGGACGAGGTCGGTGTTGCACCGGTCGGAGGTCTTCCAGCCCACGATCCGGTTGGAGAACGCGTCGCGGACTGCGGCCAGCCACAGCACACCGTCCCCGCAGGCGATGCGGGTCGCATCCGCCACCCACAGCCGGTTCGGGGCGTCGGTGGTGAAGTTCCGGTTGACCAGGTCCGGCGCCGGATCGGCCTTCGGGTTCTGCTTGGTGGACCCGCCGCGCCAGCCCTTACGCAGGAACGCGCCCTGCAGGTCGTGTTCGCGCATCAGCCGCTCGACCCGTTTGCGGCCGACGCGGATGGCGCGGCGTTGCAGTGTTGCGTGCACGCGTGGGCTGCCATAGGTCTGCCCGGACCGGTCGTGGATGTCGACGATCTCCGACAGCAGCCCGCGGTCCTCGACCTTTCGTGGCCCAGGGGCGGCCTCGCGGGCCAGCCAGCCGTAGTACGTCGACGGTGCGATGTTCAGGACCCGGAGGACGGGCTCGACCCCGAAGCGGTCGCGCAGCTCGCTCACGAGCGTCATGACCGTCGCCGGGTCGGGTCGAGTTCCGATGCGAAAAAAGCGGACGCGGCCTTGAGGATCTCGTTGGCTCTGCGCAGCTCAGCGACCTCTTTGCGGAGCCGGCGCAGTTCCTCGGTCTCGGCGGTGGTGGGCTGGTCGAAGCGCTCACCGTGATCGGCCTGGTCCTGCCGGATCCAGTTGCGCAGCGCCTCGGGATGCACACCGAGTTGCTCGGCCAGGCGCTTGATCACCGGTTTGGGGTCGGACTCCCGGTAGAGCCGCACCGCACGCTGGCGCAGCTCGTCCGGGTACTTACGAGGGGCGGGCACAGAGAACCTCCTGGTCAGGGCCTATAAGACCACGATCGAAAGTCTCCGAGTAACCGGGGGAACCTCAC
>NZ_JBEYIX010000137.1:0-1143 GCF_040636055.1 Micromonospora sp. NPDC006766
TTCGTGCCTGCCCCTCGTAAGTACCCGGATGAGCTGCGCCAGCGTGCGGTGCGGCTGTATCGGGAGTCCGACCCCAAACCGGTGATCAAGCGTCTGGCCGAGCAGCTCGGTGTGCATCCCGAGGCGCTGCGGAACTGGATCCGCCAGGACGAGGCTGATCACGGTGAGCGCTTCGACCGGCCCACGACCGTCGAGGCCGAGGAACTGCGCCGGCTCCGCAAGGAGAATGCCGAGCTGCGCAGAGCGAACGAGATCCTCAAGGCCGCGTCCGCTTTTTTCGCATCGGAACTCGACCCGACCCGGCGACGGTCATGACGCTCGTGAGCGAGCTGCGTGGCCGCTTCGGGGTCGAGCCCGTCCTCCGGGTCCTCAAGATCGCCCCATCGACCTACTACGGCTGGCTGGCCCGCGAGGCCGCCCCTGGGCCACGAAAGGTCGAGGACCGCGGGTTGCTGTCGGAGATCGTCGACATCCACGACCGGTCCGGGCAGACGTATGGCAGCCCACGCGTGCACGCAACACTGCAACGCCGCGGCATCCGCGTCGGCCGTAAACGAGTCGAGCGGCTGATGCGCGAACACGACCTGCAGGGCGCGTTCCTGCGTAAGGGCTGGCGGGGCGGGTCCACCAAGCAGAACCCGAAGGCCGATCCGGCGCCGGACCTGGTCAACCGGAACTTCACCACCGACGCCCCGAACCGGCTGTGGGTGGCGGATGCGACCCGCATCGCCTGCGGGGACGGTGTGCTGTGGCTGGCCGCAGTCCGTGACGCGTTCTCCAACCGGATCGTCGGGTGGAAGACCTCCGACCGGTGCAACACCGACCTCGTCCTCGGCGCCTTGGAGTACGGGATCTGGTCACGCGACGTACGTGACGGACAGTTGATCCATCACAGCGACCGCGGGTCGACCTACACCGCGATCAAGTTCTCCGAACGCCTGGCAGACAACGGGATCCTGCCCTCGATGGGGTCCGTCGGAGACTCCTACGACAACGCCCTGATGGAGAACTTCTTCAGCACACTGAAGATCGAACTGGTCTACCGCAACTCGTGGCGCACCCGCGACGAGGCGGAGAACGCGATCTTCGCCTACATCGACGGGTGGTACAACCGCGAACGCATCCAGAAGGACCTCGGCTGGC
>NZ_JBEYIX010000138.1:0-1138 GCF_040636055.1 Micromonospora sp. NPDC006766
TCGCGGATTTGGGCGGCGGGCAGTTTGGGGCTGGCGTGGAAGTCGAACTCTTCCAGGGTGGTGGTCTGCTCGAAGCGGGCCCGGCGCAGCCGTCGCTGCATGCTCATGGTTTCCCGGCGGGTGATCTCGTCGTGACAGAGGACCTGCAGGAACTCCAGGTGGCCCAGCTCGCCGGCTTGGGCTTGAACGAGGCGAGCGTCGAGGGTGTGCAGCATGCCGGACAGCTTCAGGACGCGCAAGCTGTCGTGCAGGGCGGTGTCGACGATGGTCACGAGGTCTCCTTGGGCTGGTAGAGAAAGCGGTGCAGGGTGGTCATCAGCTGCGCCCAGTCGGTGCCGGCCGGGCGGGGGAAACCGTTGCGCTGCAACACTTCGGCGATGTCGAAGAGCAGGGCCGTAGGTGAACCGGGGATCGGGGCCGTCAGATGGCGGCAACGGGTAGGCCGCAGCCGCTGGGGCGGTGTCGGTCATGCCAGCACCGCCATGCCGTGGCCCGACTGCTCGTCGTCACCAGGACCGCCGTGGTGGTCGTTCGTGATGGCCGGGTCCGCCTCGGGCGTGCCGTCCGTGGTGGGCAGGGGGATGACGTTCGCGAACAGCTGCGAAGGGCCGCGTAGATGGGCCGCGGCGCCGCCGTCGCCGGCCGATGGTGGTGGCGGGTCGGTCTCCGCGCCGGCGACCAGGATGCCTTTGACGGTGCGGTAGGAGGGGTCGCCGACGGTGATGGCTTTGGCGCAGGCGGCTTCCAGCCGGGCGGTGCCGTGCTTGTCGGCAAGGCCGAGCACGCCCTGGGCGGCGCGGAGCCGGAACAGGGCGTTGACCTCCAACAGGTCGTCGATGACTTGCCGGCAGGCAGGGCCGATCTCGGTAGCGCGGGTGCGGCACCAGGTCGGGGTTCGCATCCGGAACGCGATCTTCTCCGGCGGGTAGTGCCCGAAGTCAGTCTGCTTGCCCTGTGGTTTACGCCCGTGGGTGGCGATCAGCTGCCCCTGGTGGAAGATCTGGACGACCAGCGGGGTCTCGCGGGCATCGACGCGTTGGCCAATGAATCGCCACGGCACCGAGTAGATCGTCTTGCCGACCTTGGCGTGGATGTCCGGCCCCACCATGGCCGTCGACCACGTCGCCAACGTGAACGG
>NZ_JBEYIX010000139.1:0-1129 GCF_040636055.1 Micromonospora sp. NPDC006766
TGTAAGACATCCCAGGACGTACGAGTGTCAAGTAGCGGGTTCGGCGGTGTGGTGTGGCCAGGCGGTCGTCTCGTTGTAGGGCGTGCCGGTTTTGAGGCATCCGTGCAGGATGCCGACGAGCCGGTTGGCGAGTTGGCGCAGCGCGGCGTTGTACTCGACTCCCCGGGCCCGCTGCTTGGCGTAGTAGGCCCGCGCTCCGGGGGATGCCCGTAGCGCGGAGAAGGCCTGGCTCATCAGCGCGTCGATGAGCCGGTCGTTGTGCACGAACCGGGCGGTGACGGTCTTCTTGCGGCCCGAGGCACGGGTGATCGGGCTGGTCGCGGCGTAGTTCTTGCGGGCTTTGGCGCAGGTGTAGCGGGCGTGGTCGTCGCCGAACTCGGCCAGCACCCGGGCGCCGAGGATCTGTCCCAGCCCGGGCTGGGACAGGATGATCTCAACGTCCGGGTGCTGGCCAAAATGCGCACCGACCTGCCCCTCCATGGCCTTGACCTGGTCGTTGAGGGTGCCCAGGACCGCGACCAGGGCCTGCACTGTGGCGGCGTAGGCGGCGGTGACCACGGCTGGCTGGCCGAGCTGTTCGCTGCGCAACGCGTCCTGAATCGCGGCGGCCTTGGCGGCGATGTCGCGGCGGCGGGCGCGTTTGAGGGCCATGCTGATCTGCCCGATGCTCAACCGGGCCGCAGCCGCCGGGTCGGGGGCCTTCGCGAGGAGTTCCAGGGTGTCGGCGGCGTCGAGGTCCTCGAAGGCCTCCAACGCGGCCGGGAAGTACTCCCGCAGCGCGTGACGCAGCCGCTGCCCGGTGCGGGTGCGTTCCCAGATCAGCGTCTTGTGCATCCGGGTGACGACCTTGACCGCCTCGGCCTCGGGGCTGTCACCGGCGACCGGACGCAGCTCGTGCGCATGCGTGCGGACCATGTCGGCCAGCATGTGCGCGTCCGCGGCGTCGCTCTTGGCGCCCGACACGCCCAACCTCTCGCGATACCGGGCAGCCTGCAGCGGGTTGACCGCGTACACCGTGTACCCGGCCGCGATCAACGCCTGCACCCACGGGCCCCGGTCCGTCTCGATCCCGACCTTCACCCGCCCGGCGGCGTCCTCGGCGTCCTCGGCGAGATGCTCACCGATCATC
>NZ_JBEYIX010000140.1:0-1105 GCF_040636055.1 Micromonospora sp. NPDC006766
TTGTTGCACAAGGCTCGGGTGGATGGGGCTTATGAGCGGTTGAACGCGGTGGGTATCGGGGTGCCGGGGCCGGTGAGTTTCCGGGATGGTGTGCCGGTGTCGCCGCCGATTATGCCGGGTTGGGACCGTTTCCCGGTGCGGGAGTTGTTGACTCGGGAGCATGGTTGCCCGGCTGTTGTCGACAACGACGTCAACGTCATGGCGATCGGTGAGCGGCACGGCGGCGTCGCCCGTTCCGTCAACGACTTCCTGCTCGTCAAGATTGGTACGGGCATCGGGTGCGGGATCTACCTCGACGGTGAGGTCTACCGGGGCAAGGATGGCTGTGCCGGCGACATCGGCCACATCCAGGTCGAACTCAATGGTCCGATGTGTTCGTGCGGCAATCCTGGCTGCCTGGAAGCCCTGTTCGGTGGGCAGGCCCTGGCCCGGGAGGCAACCAGTGCCGCCCGCTCCGGAGCCTCGCCCGCGCTTGCCGAGCGGCTCGCCACCGCCGGCGCGGTGACCGCCTGCGACGTGGCAGTCGGCGCCGCTGAAGGTGACATCACCTGCATTCAACTCATTCGGGATGGTGGCCGGCGGGTCGGCAAGGTGCTGGCCGGCATGGTGAGCTTCGCCAACCCGTCGATGATCGTCATAGGTGGAGGACTCGCCCAGTTGGGACACATTCTTCTTGCGGAGATCCGTAGCGTGGTCTACCGCCGTTCGTTGCCGTTGGCCACCGGCAACCTGCCGGTCGTGCTCTCCGAGTTGGGCTTGCGCGCCGGGGTGGCCGGCGCCGCGGTGCTCGCCAGCGACGTCGCCTTCGAGCAGGCATCATGAGCGCCCCGAAGAACATCGCGGGCCGGCACCCGGCCGACGCCGTCGCGGGCGAGGTGGTTCTGCGCCTGACTGATGTGGTGAAGACGTTCCCTGGTGTGCGGGCGTTGGACGGGGTGCAGTTGGAGGTGCGGGCGGGTGAGGTGCATTGCCTGTTGGGGCAGAACGGTGCCGGTAAGTCCACTTTGATTAAGGTTCTGGCGGGGGTGCACCGGCCGGATTCGGGTGAGGTCGTGTGGTGTGGCGAGCCGGCGGGTTTCGCGAATCCGCAGGCGGCGATGCGGGC
>NZ_JBEYIX010000141.1:0-1085 GCF_040636055.1 Micromonospora sp. NPDC006766
ACCGAGTCGACCTGTTCGACCGGCTCCTCACCCGCATCGACCGACACGCATCATGATCAGCTTGACAAGGATTACCTGCATAATGCCGATGAGCGGATGGCAGGCGGCGGTCGCGCGGATCGACGATTTCATCGCATGTGTCCTGGCTCAGCACACGTGATGCCGGACCGTCGAACCTGATGCGGAGGACCACGGAACTGATGCGACGACTCACCGAACCTGATGCAGCCGACGTCGCCGCGTCGACCGCAGCTCCCGAACGTTCTGCGCGCATCAGGTTCGCTGAGCCAGCCGGTACCCCGATCGGCTCGACGCATCTGATGCCGGGCAGGTCAACGCCTCGGCCTGGCATCAGATTCACTGCGCCAGGACAGCATGTTGTGGACTGCGCTCGCGATTTCCTGCCGCAGCAGCGCCGCCTCCTCGTCGCTGTCGCACAGCAGCAGCACCTTGAACGGGATGCCCTTGCCGTCCGGCTGGCCGAGAGGGTTCGCCCAGTGGTGCACGGCCTGAGACAGGATCTGGAACAGCGTGTGCTGATCCTCGGCACTGCTCGACAGCAACCGGGGCGCGTTCTCGACAACGATCAGATACCCGTCCGCGGGCAACCAGCGCAGATCACGGAGACACTCGGACAACGCGGCCCAGTTCCAGCCGAAGTAGCCGGGAAAGAGCAGCGCGTCGGAGAACTCGTAGAAGAGGTGGTCCGCATCCGTCATCCTCGTTCCGTCAAGCCGGGCAACGACGAGCCTGCCCGTTACCGGTAGCACCGCCGCCAACTCCACCAGGGTCTTGCGCGTGGAGACCGCGAGCTGGTTCGTGGAGCCGCTCCACCAGTTGTCCATCATCCAGACTGTCGTCGCTCACGGAATTCCCCGGGGCTGGGCTCACGTAATTCCCCAGGTGGTGGCCCTCGGATGATGTTTCTACTTGGTGCCCTGGGTGGTTGTCGAGCCGGCTCGGCCGGGGCGCTTGTTGGGTCGGTAGCTGGGTCCGTTCATGAAGACCTGGTGGCTGGTGTTGATCAGCCGGTCGAGTAGGGACTCGGCGACGACGGGGTTGGGGAACAGTGGGTACCAGTCGGC
>NZ_JBEYIX010000142.1:0-1071 GCF_040636055.1 Micromonospora sp. NPDC006766
TTGCGGCCGCTGCGGGGCCCGCGGGCCCGGGCCGTCGCCGGCCGGAGGTCGCCAGCAGGCCGGGGCCGGGCCGGCGCGGCCCGCTTTGCGGGCCGCCTTGATTCATAAGAGAACAATTCGGCAGCATCAACGACCGCGCCAGCAGTCGCCTCGCCCGGCCGCCTCAGGGAACCTCAGCCTGAGATTCAGCCGCTGGTGACTGTGCCGGCGCGGGTCGGGTAGGTGCAGCTTTAGCGGCGCGCCGCTGGCGGAACTCTTCAAACTTTGCGGTGAGGACATACATGTAGTCCAGCATCGCTTCTGAGAGCGCTAAGGCGTCCGCGGCGTCCTCACGGCTAACCTGGGACCCGGTGTAGTGGGCACCCTCGTTTCGAAGTACGCGTAGCTCATCGGCCCACTGGTACAACCGATCATCAATTAGGTTCTTCTCTTTCATCTCCCGAAGAGACCCGATCAGGTTTCGCCCTTTAATTCCATTCTCGGTGCAAACGCCTTCCAGGGTTCGCCCAACCATTACCGCCGCTGCCGTGTATGCCTTGGCGTCGAAACACTTACGTGCCTCGTTGTGCTCGTCGCGAAGCGGCTTAGGGACGGCGCTGCTTAGAGCTCGCGTAGCGCTTGGCCATACGCGAACCATCTCATCCCACCCCTCGCCGTAGTCTTCTTGTGCGAGGACTAGCGCTTGGCCGCAGTTGTCACATGAAACCAGAGTGATTAAGGAAGGCGGCCCTATTTCGGGCTTGTTTGAGTAGACAGAGCCCTGTTCCGTCGCATTGGCGGGCTTCTGGCAGTAGTAGCACAGGACAAAATGCTTGGTCGGGCCATAGAAGTCGGACATGGACACAATCTAGCCGGACATCTACCAGTTTCGGGGCCCGCGCCAGCCGTGGGCGTGCCTGTGCGCTGGCCCTGGCGTAATGCAGAGGAGCCGGTCGGTGGTCCGGCCCCAGGGCAAACGTCAGAGCATGCGGTGGCACTAGTACGGCAGCCGCCGTTTGAGATGCCGCTGGTAGAGCGGGGTGGACGCGAGGCGGCCACCGCGTGATCGTCTGTACGTTGTGGACATAACTT
>NZ_JBEYIX010000143.1:0-1067 GCF_040636055.1 Micromonospora sp. NPDC006766
GCGAGTTGCTGCGGGTGGACGGGTTGACCCGGGCGGGTGAGTTCGCGGATGTGTCGTTGACGGTGCGGGCGGGGGAGATCGTCGGTATCGCCGGGCTGGTCGGTTCGGGCCGTTCGGAGGTGTTGGAGACGATCTACGGGGCCCGGCGTGCGCAGGCGGGCACGGTCACCATGAACGGTCGGGCGCTGCGGGCGGGAAGCGTCGGGGCGGCGGTGCGGGCCGGGATGGGCATGGCGCCGGAGGAGCGGAAGAGTCAGGCGTTGCTGCTCGGCGAGCCGATTTACCGCAACATCACTTTGGCGACGTTCGGTCGGTATGCGCGGCTGGGTTTCACGGATGCGGGGAGGGAGCGGGCGGAGGCGGAGCGGATCGCGGATTCGCTGGAGTTGCGGCCCCGCGATGTGCGGCGGCCGGTGCGGACTCTCTCGGGTGGTAATCAGCAGAAGGCGGTGGTGGGCCGGTGGCTGTTGGGGGACACCAGACTGCTGCTGTTGGATGAGCCGACCCGGGGTGTGGATGTGGGGGCTCGGGCCGAGTTGTATCAGGTGATCCGGGATTTGGCTGGGCAGGGTGTGGGGGTGCTGCTGGTGTCCAGTGAGGTGCCCGAGGTGCTGGGGTTGGCGGATCGGGTGTTGGTGATGCGGGAGGGCCGGGTGGTGCGGGAAGCGCCGGCTGGTGACCTTGACGAAGACACTGTGCTCGACCTCGTGATGGCGGGGTCTCTCATGGAAGGCGCGCCGGCATGAGCGAGCGAGGCCGCAGCGACGAGTGGATGAAGGTGCCGGCATGAGTGAGATGACACCGACCGCGGCCCGGGAGCGGGCGGTCGAGGCGCCGGCGGTTGAGGCGGCCGTGGCCGCGAAGCCCGCCGCGCCGGCGAAGCTTTCGTTCTGGCGGGGTGACGGGGGTGAGGGGGTCCGCCGGAACCTGGGCCTGGTGGCCACGTTGGTGGTGTTGGTGGTGATCGGCATCGTGACCCGGCCTGACTTGTATGGGGATGCGGGTTGGGTGTGGGGTAACACGCTGACCATCTTGAAGCTCGCTTCGGTGGTGGGTGTGGTCACGGT
>NZ_JBEYIX010000144.1:0-1057 GCF_040636055.1 Micromonospora sp. NPDC006766
TGGGTGAACTCGTCCAGCATCGGTTCCATCAGGTGCGAGTGGAACGCGTGGGAGGTGTTCAGGCGGGTCGCCTTCACCCCCAGCGTGTTCACCACCGCCTGCACCGCGTCCTCGACACCCGACAGCACCACCGAGGCCGGCCCGTTCACGGCGGCGATATCGACCCCGTCGACCAGCAGGGGCAGCACCGCGGACTCGGGGGCGGCGACCGCGACCATCACGCCACCGGACGGCAACGCCTGCATCAACCGGCCCCGCGCCCCCACCAGACGGCCCGCGTCCGCCAGCGACAGCACCCCGGCGGCGTGGGCAGCGGCGATCTCACCGATCGAATGCCCCGCCAGGTAGTCCGGGCGGACACCGAAGGATCTGAGAAGCCGGAACAACGCCACCTCGAACGCGAACACCACCGCCTGCGTATTGACGGTCTGCCCGAGCAGGTCACCGTCGTCACCCCAGGCGACATCCGACACCGGCAAACCCGTCGCCGCCGCTGCCGCGTCGAACGCCTCCGCGAACACCGGGAAACGCTTGTGCAGGTCACGACCCATACCCAGCCGCTGCGAACCCTGACCGGTGAACAGGAACGCCACCGAACCCGGGGCGACCGGCTCGACGACGGCGCCGAGCGCCGCGATCAGGTCCTCCCGATCGCGCCCGACGACAACGGCCTGGTGCTCCAGTACGGCCCGGCTGCTCACCGTGGAGTACCCGACGTCCAGCGGTTCCAGGTCGGGGCGGCTCAGCAGGTGCGAGCGCAGTTTCTCCGCCTGCCGCGCCAGCCCGTCCGCCTTGCGGGCGTGGAGCACCACCGGCACCACGACGTCCGTCCGCCGTGGCTCCGCGACGGCCGGCACAGCGAACGGCGCCTGCTCGACGATCACGTGGGCGTTGGTGCCGCTGATGCCGAACGACGACACCGCCGCCCGCCGAGGCCGATCCACCGCCGGCCACTCCACCGACTCCGTCACCAGCCGCACATCACCCGCCGACCAATCCACCATCGGCGACGGCTCATCCACATGCAACGACCCCGGCACCACCCCATACCGCATCG
>NZ_JBEYIX010000145.1:0-1042 GCF_040636055.1 Micromonospora sp. NPDC006766
CCGGCCGAGTTCACCGCCGATTCCGGTCAGCAGGCCGCGACCGGCCTGTTCCAGGCCCTGCCGAAGATCGACGCGGTGTGGAACCACGACGACGATCAGGGCATCGGTGTCCTGGCCGCGGTGAACCAGGCCAACCGTAAGGAATTCTTCATGGTCGGCGGCGCCGGCTCCAAGAAGGCCATGCAAGACATCCAGGCCGACAACACCGTCCTGAAGGCCACCGTCACCTACAGCCCGTCGATGGCGTCCTCGGCCATCAGCCTGGCCCGGCTGATCGGCCAGTCCCGCGGCATGTCCGACCTGGTGGAACTGCAGGTCCCGAAGGAGATCGTCCTGGCCTCCGAGACGATCACCAAGGAGAACGCGGGCGACTACCTCAAGCTCGGGTTCTAAACCACACCGCAGGGAGACCCACCTTGTCCACCAACACCAACCTCCTACGGGTCGGCATGGTCGGATACGCGTTCATGGGCGCCGCGCACTCCCAAGCCTGGCGCACCGTCAACCGCGTCTACGACCTGCCCGCCCACGTGCGGATGAGCCTCATCTGCGGCCGCGACGACACCAAAGTCGCCGCCGCCGCCACCCGACTCGGCTGGGACACACACACCACCGACTGGCGGCGCCTCGTCGAATCCGACGACATCGACATCGTCGACATCTGCACACCAGGAGACAGCCACCACGAGATCGCCATCGCCGCACTGGCGGCAGGCAAACACGTGCTGTGCGAGAAACCCCTCGCCAACACCGTCGACGAGGCCCGACAGATGGCCACCGCCGCCACCCACGCACGCGCGAACGGGATCCGCGCGATGTGCGGATTCAACTACCGCCGCGTACCCGCGGTCACCCTGATGCGGCAACTCATCACCGACGGACGACTCGGCGACATCCGCCACGTCCGCGCGGTCTACCTCCAGGACTGGATCACCGACCCCCAGTTCCCCCTCGTCTGGCGACTCCAAAAGGACAAGGCCGGCTCCGGCGCCCTCGGCGACATCGGCGCCCACATCATCGACCTCACCCAACACGTCACCGG
>NZ_JBEYIX010000146.1:0-1032 GCF_040636055.1 Micromonospora sp. NPDC006766
GCGAGTTGCTGCGGGTGGACGGGTTGACCCGGGCGGGTGAGTTCGCGGATGTGTCGTTGACGGTGCGGGCGGGGGAGATCGTCGGTATCGCCGGGTTGGTCGGTTCGGGCCGTTCGGAGGTGTTGGAGACGATCTACGGCGCGCGTCGGGCGCAGGCGGGCACGGTCACGATGAACGGTCGGGCGCTGCGGGCGGGAAGCGTCGGGGCGGCGGTGCGGGCCGGGATGGGCATGGCGCCGGAGGAGCGGAAGAGCCAGGCGTTGCTGTTGGGTGAGCCGATCTACCGCAATATCACTTTGGCGACGTTCGGTCGGTATGCGCGGCTGGGTTTCACGGATGTGGGGCGGGAGCGGGCTGAGGCGGAGCGGATCGCGGATTCGTTGGAGTTGCGGCCGCGGGATGTGCGTCGGGCGGTGCGGACTCTCTCGGGTGGTAATCAGCAGAAGGCGGTGGTGGGCCGGTGGCTGTTGGGGGACACCAGACTGCTGCTGTTGGATGAGCCGACCCGGGGTGTGGATGTGGGGGCTCGGGCCGAGTTGTACCAGGTGATTCGGGATTTGGCTGGGCAGGGTGTCGGGGTGCTGCTGGTGTCCAGTGAGGTGCCCGAGGTGCTCGGTCTGGCGGATCGGGTGTTGGTGATGCGGGAGGGCCGGGTGGTGCGGGAAGCACCGGCTGGTGACCTCGATGAAGACACTGTGCTTGACCTCGTGATGGCGGGGTCCCTCATGGAAGGCGCCCCGGCATGAGCGAGATGACACCCACGGTGGCCCCGAAGCGGGCGGACGATGCGCCGGCCGAGCCGTCGGCTGTGCAGGCGGGGGCTGCGAAGCCCGCCGCGCCGGCGGGACTCTCCTTCTGGCGGGGTGACGGGGGTGAGGGTGCCCGCCGGAACCTGGGTTTGCTTGCCACCTTGCTGGTGTTGGTGGTGATCGGCATTGTGACCCGGCCTGACTTGTATGGGGATGCGGGTTGGGTGTGGGGTAACACGCTGACCATCTTGAAGCTCGCTTCGGTGGTGGGTGTGGTCACGGT